>DUPB01000168.1 GCA_012838585.1 Bacteroidales bacterium | reverse complement strand
TGATCAAGCTGCTCACGGAAAATCACTGGTCTCCCAGGCAGATTAGCGGCTGGCTTTGGAAGCACGAGAAGATAGCCATCTCTCACGAGACCATCTACAGGTGGATCAGGGAGGACAAGAAGGCCGGCGGGAACCTTTACACTTACTGCCGCCATCGCATGAAGCATCGTAAAAGACCCGTCGGGACGGCCACGAACATCCCCAACCGGACCAGCATAAGGGAAAGACCCAAGGAGGCAGACGGGTCCCGGTTCGGTGATTTCGAGATGGACACGATCGTGGGGAAGGGACAGAAGGAAGCCATGCTGACGATAACCGAGAAGTTAAAGGTGAAGGTCTACTTCACCGACTCGTACTCCGCGTGGCAAAAGGGGGCAATAGAGAACGCCAACAAGTTGATCCGGCAATTCATACCGAAAGGGACTTCTTTCAAGGATTACTCGGATGAACAGGTCAAGCAAATACAGTATAAGTTAAACAACAGGCCGAGGGAGAAATTGAACTTTAGTACCCCGAAGGTTGAGTTTTACAAACAGTTTTTATAATATTGCACTTGCTACTTGACTCTACCTAAAAGAAAATCGCGGCAATTCCTTTGTTAATAATCTGAATTATTGTATCTTTGCAGTCCGATTATTAGTTTTTATCATTTAAGAGTTTGATTCTAAGCTTTTTATTTGCCTATTTCGTCCCTTAGCAAGACAAAAAAGGAGCAAGGAAAATCGACTTTGCATCATTAACTTATTAAAAACAGGTTAGAATTAGAATGGATACGTTGAGTTATAAAACCCTTTACGTCAATAAAGAGACGGCAAAGAAGGAGTGGGTTGAGGTCGATGCCACGGGGCAGTCGTTGGGACGTCTCTGTTCCAAGGTGGCCAAGTTGCTGAGAGGGAAGTATAAACCGAGCTTTACCCCTCACGTGGACTGCGGGGACAACGTGATTATCGTGAACGCCGACAAGGTGGTATTGACCGGGAACAAGTGGACCGATCGCGTTTACCTGCGCTACTCGGGCTACCCCGGGGGGCAAAAAACATCGACCCCGGCCGACTTGATGGCCAAGGGACCCGATCGCCTTTTCCGGAAGGTAGTCAAGGGCATGTTGCCCAAGAACAGGCTGGGCGCCGCGATATTGAACAACCTGTACGTCTACGCGGGCGAAACGCACCCGCACCAGGCGCAGAAACCCAAGAAAATTGACATCAACACATTAAAGTAATATGGAAGCAGTAAATGCAATAGGAAGGCGCAAAGCAGCCGTTGCCCGTGTTTTCGTGACGGAAGGAACCGGTAAGATCGTGATCAACAAGCGCGAGCTAGAGGATTACTTCCCATCGTCCATCCTGCAGTTCATCGTGAAGCAGCCGTTGAACAAGCTGGAGGTATTGGAGAAGTACGACATTCGGATCAACATGCAAGGGGGCGGCTATAAAGGACAAGCAGAGGCAGCCCGCCTGGGTATCGCCCGCGCCTTAGTGAAAATCAACCCCGATGATAAGCCCGCCTTGAGGGCGGAAGGCTTCATCACCCGTGACCCCCGCGTGGTAGAACGGAAGAAGCCCGGACAACCGGGAGCCAGGAAGAAATTCCAATTCTCGAAACGTTAATACCCGAACATGTCAGGCTGCTATGCCGTGACTACTCGGTGCGCATAAAAGGCCGTGGCAATCGGCCGACCGTTTAGTATCTAAATCGCTAGGATGTTGAAGCCTCAGCCTACCTCGCGATTCGGTTTAGAAAAAGAAAGTAAACGAACAATTTATCAAACAAACATGGCAAAATTAGAATTTGACCAACTTTTAGAAGCCGGAGCCCACTTCGGCCACCTGAAAAGGAAGTGGAACCCCGCGATGGCGCCCTATATCTTCATGGAGCGGAACGGGATTCATATCATCGACCTGCACAAAACGATCGCGAAGGCTGAAGAGGCCGCCGCGGCGTTGAAGAAGATCGCTAAGTCCGGGAAAAAGATCCTTTATGTAGCTACCAAGAAGCAAGCGAAGCCCGTGGTGGAGGCATGTGCCCAGAGCGTGAACATGCCCTACGTGGTTGAGCGTTGGCCCGGTGGTATGTTGACCAACTTCCCCACTATCCGTAAGGCGGTGAAGAAGATGAGCAATATCGACAAGATGATGAAGGACGGCACGTTCGACACGCTGTCGAAGCGCGAGAAGCTACAGGTAACCCGTCAACGGGCCAAGCTGGAGAAGATGCTGGGTTCCATTCAAGACTTAACCCGCCTGCCCTCGGCCCTTTTCATCGTAGACGTGATGAAGGAGCAGATTGCCGTTAGGGAGGCCAATCGCCTTGGAATACCGGTATTCGCGATCGTGGATACCAACTCCGATCCGTCGAACATCGACTTCGTGATCCCGGCTAACGATGATGCCGCGAAATCGGTGGAGATTATCGTGCGGTTCCTCACCGATGCTATCAAGGAAGGATTGGAAGAGCGCAAGGTGGAGAGGGCCGATGCTGCCGCGGCTGCCGAGCAGCAGGAGGAGGATGCACCTCAACGTCGGGAGCGTAAAACTAAGGCTGCACGCAAGGAGCGGGTCAAGAAGGAGGATTCCGAAGCCATGAAGGCGGCGGTGGTTAGCAAGTTCACGAGAGATGAGGATGTGGACGAGTAATAAACAGTAACAAAAGAAAAAACATAGATATTATGGCAGTAACAATAGCAGATATCCAACACCTGCGCAAAATGACGGGTGCGGGAATGATGGATTGTAAGAACGCGCTGAACGAGGCGAACGGCGATTTCGATAAGGCGGTAGAGATTATCCGTAAGAAAGGACAAGCCGTGGCCGCTAAGCGCGAGGATCGCGACGCATCGGAAGGTTGCGTGTTGGCGAAGACCGAAGGCAATTTCGCCGCCGTGGTGGCTTTGCAGTGTGAAACAGACTTCGTGGCCAAAAACGAGGAATACATTGCGCTTACGCGGCAGATCCTTGACGCGGCCGTTGAACATAAACCCGCGACGAAGGAGGAGCTTTTGGCGATTGAACTCCCCGGTGGAACCGTATCGCAGTTGATTACCGACAAGATGGCGTCGACTGGCGAGAAGATGGAGTTGGGCTACTACGAGCAGCTTACCGCGCCTTTTGTTACCTCCTACGTGCACATGGGTAACAAGCTGGCTTCTATCGTGGGTTTCAATAAAGAGGCCGACGAGCAGGTAGCTAAGGACGTGGCCATGCAGGTGGCAGCGATGAATCCCATCGCGATAACCCCCGAGGGTATACCGGCCGAGGTGAAGGAACAAGAACTGAATATCGCTCGCGAGAAAGCACGCGAAGCAGGGCGACCCGAAAATTTGCTGGATCGCATTGCCGAAGGGTCACTCCAGAAGTTCTACAAGGAGTACACGCTGCTTCTGCAGGAGTACGTTAAAGAGCCTAAGAAGAGTATCGAGGAGTTCCTGAAAGAGAACGACAAAGAGCTTTCGGTCGTTTCGTTCAAGCGGGTTTCGCTGAGCGTGTAACACCCTCGTTCTCATTGTTCATGCGATACTGAGAAATTGAAAACGCCCCGGGCTACCGGGGCTTTTTTTTCGGTATGCATGTCTGTGGCGTTGTCTTATGATGGCTGCATGTGGGGGTGCTTGTTTACCCCCCGCGGGCTTCATCGGAACCTATGGTCCAGGTGAGGACGTAGTCGTCGTGTACCTCGTAATGTATTGTGAAGCAGCGTGTATCACCGGTTTTGCTCTCCGTGGCGGTGACGGTCCCCTTATCGCGTGGGGTGAACGGGTGCAGGAAGAGGTGCTCTTTAAAGTCGACCTCCCTCAGGTTGAGCCGTTTGAAGAGGGTCTCCTTGGCTGACCAGTGCAAAAGTTGGTGCAGCACCTTGTTGTCGGGGTCGATGTACTCCTTCTCTGAGATAAACTTGCCCGCTATTTTTTTAATCCGCTCCGATCGTGTTTCGATGTCGATCCCAATGGGTAGGGAACGGTGCAGCAACAGCGCGGCGTACTCTTTAGTGTGGCTTAGGCTAACGAGGTGGCTGCGATCCGACAGGTAGGGACGGCCGTCCGGGTAGTTATTAATCAATTTATCGTCACCCGCCAGGACGAAAAGCATCGCCCGGGTGGCAAGCCACTCCATGACCCGCTGGCTGGAGCGAATCTTCTTGATGTAGTCGATGGCCTTAGCCCTCAGCGATTCCGGGAAGTAGTTCAGCAGCTCTTCGTGCGTCTCTTCTATTTTCCAGATGCCCAGCAACCCGCCGGAATCGATATGTTCTTGTCTAATTAGCATCGGTATTAGTCGGCCGTTTTGGCACCACGTACCTCACTTTCACGACCCTCTTTTTGCTCATCTCCTCGGCAACAAACGTGTATTTTTTGTAGGTGAAGCTCTCCTTTCGTTTCGGGAAGTCGCCTTTCAGTTCCAGCAACAGGCCGGCCAGCGTATCTACCTCCTCCGCCATCTCCTTGAAATCTCGCTCTTCCACGCCAGTAATTTTCACGAAGTCCTCTAGCGGTGTCTTTCCCTCGAACAGGTAGGAGCCATCGGCCGCTATCGAGTAGAGCGGCTGCTCTTCATCGTACTCATCGCTGATGTCGCCCACTATCTCTTCCAGGATATCCTCCATGGTGACCAGTCCCGAGGTGCCCCCGTACTCGTCCACCACGATAGCCATGTGATTCTTATTGTCGCGGAACTCCTCCAGCAGGTCGTCAATCCGTTTCGTGCCAGGAACGAAGTAGGCCGGCCGGATAAGCGATTGCCAGTTAAAATCGGGTTTTTGCCCCAGGTGGGGCAATAGGTCTTTCACGTAGAGAATCCCCTGGATATTATCGGGGGTATCATCGAAGATGGGGATGCGCGAATAGCCGGCATCCACGATGAAGTCGATCACCACGTTAAAAGGGGTGCGCGCGTCAATCACCACCATATCGCTTCTCGATACCAGGATGTCGTCCACCGTCTTGTCCTTAAAGCGGATAATCCCTTCCAGCATCTCTTTCTCCTGCTCCCTCGTTATCTCGTTGGAGGTTATCTCCAATGCCTTCGAGAGATCGTCCACCGATATGTCGTTTCTCTTTTGGAGTGCCGACCGGGTGATGGAAGCAGATCCCCTGACCAGTATGGAGGAAAGGGGAGACATTAACTTGTGGAGAACCTCGATAAAGCGGGAGTGCCTTGTTGCGAAGCGAAAAGGGGCATGCGAGGCGTACATCTTGGGTAGGATATCAACGAAGAAGAGGATAATCCCAACCGCGATCCCGATTTCCAGGAGCAATGTCCCGTAGGGGTAGCCCATGAAGTAGGGGAATCTGTTCAAGAGGTAAATGATCAGCACGGTGAGGGTAACGTTGAGCAGGCCGTAGGTGATCACGATGGAGGCATGCAATTTTTCAGGCTTGTCCAGCAGTCTGTTCACCCGATCCGTTGCCACTTGGTTTTTATGGTGGAACTCATCGGGTGGTTGTTTTTCAATGGTGAAAAAGGCGACCTTCGATCCGGATACAATCGCGTTTGTCACAAGGATGATCAGCAGGAGTGCTAGAAGGAAATAGTCGGTTGCCACGGGCGTAAATGCCTGTAGTAAGAGATGGGATAATGGGGAAGGGTCAGGGTCCAATGGGTGATAATTTAGTGAAAACAGCGAGAATGTTTTAACGCTTGATTCTCAAAAAGAAGGGGCTAAACATTCTCGCTGCAAAAATAACATGTTTTATTTAGAACGGCAAATCATCCACCTCGGAACTCGTGTCGTCCATACTGTCTGCCGGGCCGTTCGGTTCGATTATTCCGCTCGACCCCCCGGTGTCAGCTTCTTGTCCTCGGCGTCCTAATAGTTCTAAATTATCGGCGACGATCTCAGTAATATACCGTTTAATCCCGTTCTGGTCGTCGTACGAGCGAGAACGGATTTTTCCCTCGATATAAAGCAGTGTTCCCTTTTTCACGAATCTCTCTGCTATCTGCGCCAATCCTCTCCAGCAAACGATGTTGTGCCATTCCGTCCGTTCCGGAACCTGCGTTCCGCTAGACGTGGTATACCCCCTTTCACTGGTTGCCAGTGAAAAGCTGGCTTTAGCCACATCGTTATCAAAATACCTCATCTCCGGGTCTCTCCCTACATTCCCAACTAAAATCACTTTGTTCACTGACATATTGTAAAAATTTATTGATTTGAAAATGGATTATCCATCCAAGCAAAAATAACTGTTTTTTTGCAATTTCCAACTATTTAGGGCTATTTGTTTCCAGATATTTATGCATAAGCCTTGAAATGGGGTATCGCTTCATCTCCTCTTCGGCGATTTGCACGTACTGATTCTGCAACGTGTGAACGGTACCTTTTTCTAGGGTAACCCGGTAGAAATTGGCGTGGATCTGTTGGTGCGTGAGCAGGTGTTTGTAGATGAATGGACCATCTATGGAGAGTGATGTGATCTCTCCCAAAAGACGGTTATACTCGTCGTTATGTAACAACTCACTCAGCTCGATTGGCTTATCGGTCTCTATGAGCGGGAACTCGTAGAGGTTCCTCCATATGTCGTTGCCTGTGCGTTGTTGGATATAGATACACCCACCTTGTTGGATATGGAGGTATGTAAAATAGCGCTTCTTTGCTTTTCTCCTCTTTAACCTGATCGGCAATTCGTCGGTTCGTCCGCTCGCGTGTGCCATACAGGAGTCTGTTAGCGGGCAGTCATCGCACTTGGGTTGGCGGGGCATACAGAGGAGGGAGCCCAAGTCCATCAGGGCTTGGTTGAAGGTGCCCGGTCGTTCCTCTGGCAGTAACGCTTCCACTAACTCCTTGATGATCCGTTTGCCGCGGGTCGATTGGACGGGCTCTTCTATTTTGAACAACCGGGCGATGACCCTCAAGACGTTTCCGTCAATTGCCGCGTGGGGTTCGTTGAAGGCGATAGAGGAGATGGCGGCGGCGGTATATTCACCGATTCCTTTTAGTGAAAGGATGTCGGGGTAACGGGTTGGGAATTGCCCGTTAAAGCGATTCATGATATCCTTTGCCGCCGCGTGTAGGTTACGGGCCCTTGAGTAGTAGCCTAAACCTTGCCAAAGTTTGAGAACCTCCTCTTCACTAGCGTTCGCGAGCTTTTCCACGTTGGGAAAGCGACGGGTAAACCGCACGTAGTAATCCCATCCCTGCGCAACCCGGGTCTGTTGCAGGATGATTTCAGAAACCCAGATCAGGTAGGGATCGGTAGTCCCCCGCCATGGGAGTTCACGTTGGTTCTCATCGTACCAGCTCAACAGCTGCCGCGTTACTCGATGTTGCATCATTCCTTGTTTTTTGGATACGCGAATATACAAAAAAAGAAAAAATAGACCCTTTTATTTCACCCATTGGAAAAAAAGCTATATATTTGCATTCCAAAATTTTACTAAAGGTATTCAACAATATTATTAATAATTAAAACGGAAATAAAATGACTAAAGCAGACATTGTAAACGAGATTGCAAAAAACACTGGAGTGGATAAGGCTTCCGTGCTAGCTACGGTAGAGTCGTTCATGGATGTGGTAAGGAACTCATTGGCCAACAATGAGAATGTTTATTTGAGAGGATTCGGTAGCTTTATCGTGAAAAAACGGGCTCAAAAGACGGCACGCAACATCTCTAAGAACACCACCATCATTATACCAGAGCACCATATACCTGCCTTTAAACCGGCTAAGTCCTTTGTAGCCATGGTGAAAGAGGCTGATTTTTAATTTTTAAAATAGACGAAAATGCCAAGCGGAAAGAAAAGAAAACGGCATAAAATGGCTGTTCACAAACGTAAAAAAAGACTAAGGAAAAATAGGCACAAGAAGAAGAAATAAGCCCGTAGCATTTTTTTACAGTATATATATACAGGAACAAACTTAAAGAAAACCGATCGGGCTTTAAGTTTGTTCTTTGTATATTCTTGAAACGGTTCTAGCGAGAACGTTTCTTTCTGTTGTGACGACAGAATCCCTGAAATAATCATTAATCATTTTAAAAAACGAACCATTGTGATAAGCGAACTTGTTGTAGATGTTCAGCCTAAAGAAATCACCATCGCGGTTCTCGAAGATAAAAAGCTGGTAGAGCTGCAGCAAGAAAGTCAGGATGAGTCTTTTTCGGTTGGAAACATCTACTTGGGCAAGGTGAAAAAACTGATGCCCGCCCTGAACGCGGCATTCGTAAACGTGGGGCATAAAAAGGACGCTTTTCTTCACTATTTGGATTTAGGGGTTGCCTTCAACTCGGTTCAAGCGTTTCAGAAACAGGTTGGAGACAAAAAAAGAATCCCACAGCTTCCGAAGATGAAGCTGCAGGCAGATATTGATAAGGAGGGATCTATCACCGACGTGTTAAAGGTTGGGCAAGAGGTGTTGGTACAGATTTCCAAGGAGCCCATATCGACCAAAGGACCTAGGCTATCCGCCGAGATATCTTTCGCGGGACGGTTTATGGTGTTGATACCTTTTATCAACCGGGTGTCAGTATCGCAAAAGATCAAGTCGCGCGAAGAGCGTGCCCGTTTACGTCAGCTCATCCAGAGTATCAAGCCCAAAAATTTTGGCGTGATTATTCGGACGAATGCCCAAGGCAAACGGGTAGCCGAACTTGATGCGGAATTGAAAGTTTTGCTCAAGCGTTGGGAAGACAATATCGGTAAAATTCAGAAAGCGAAAGCACCCTCGCTCATCTTTGAGGAGACGGGACGTACGGTGGCCCTTTTGCGTGATATTTTTAGTCCCTCTTTCGAACATATCCATGTCAACGACGAGAGCGTGGCTCAGCAGGTTAGCGAGTATGTTAGCCTCATTGCACCCGACCGAAAAAATATTGTAAAGCAATATAAGGGTGCATTGCCTATCCTGGATAACTTCGGTGTGACGAAGCAGGTGAAGTCGCTCTTCGGGAAAACGGTAACGTTCAAAAATGGCGCCTACCTTATTATCGAACACACCGAGGCGTTGCACGTGATAGACGTGAACAGCGGTAATCGGCACAAATCGAAGCTGGGTCAAGAGGAGAGCGCTTTTGAAGTGAACCTCGCGGCCGCCGAGGAGATCGCGCGCCAGTTGCGTTTGAGGGATATGGGAGGGATTATCGTGATCGACTTCATCGATATGAGCAAAGGAGAGCATCGGAATAAGCTCCTCTCCACGATGCAAGAGCTGATGTCGAGTGATCGAGCCAAGCACAATATCCTGCCGTTAAGTAAGTTCGGGTTAATGCAAATCACGCGTCAGCGTGTGCGCCCCGAGATGGAAGTTGCCACAAGCGAAGTATGCCCCACTTGTTTTGGCAAAGGAAAGATAAAATCGTCGCTCCTTTTCACCGATACGTTGGAAAGGAAGATCGGTTATTTAGTGAAGAAGCTAAAAGTGAAGAAGTTTAGCCTGCACATACATCCGTATGTCGCGTCGTATGTTCAGCAAGGTCTCTTTTCGTTGAAGTTTAAATGGAGGAAGAAGTACAATGCAGCGATCCGGATTATTCCCGATCAAAAACTGGGTTTCCTGCAGTACGTGTTCTATGACAAAAATGGAAATGAGATCGATCTGAAAGAAGAGATAGAGATGAAGTAGGGTCGCTTAGAGTGATCTTATGATTGGATTAAGACCGGTATTTCGAGAGAGGTGCCGGTTTTTTTGTCGCGTTACGTTCGCCCGCTCCTTTTCGGTTACTCACATCACTTTGGTTCTTCTTCCGGTTTACATTGTGTTCAGGTATTCGTTAGATGGGATCCACGTCATAGTATAGGGTCACGTACCGGAATCGTTGTTCCCTCTTCAGCTCCCTTTCCGCTTTTTTTAGCAGGTTTCGCACTGGATGGAGGGGCAGCTCGTTTTCCAGCTTTAACAGCACCTCCCGGATATAGTGTTGCTGTACGCGGTTTACCACGGGGGTGTTGGGGCCAAGTACCCGCTCGTGAAGTGTTGCTTTTATTCGTTGGGCGAACCGGCTAGCCGCGGCTTCGGCGATGGCCTCACTCTTGTGCTTGAAGACCACGCGGGTGAGTCGGCCGAACGGCGGGTAGTTAAATAGTTTTCGCTCGCGGAGTTGCAGGTGGTAGAATCCTTCGATATCGCCTTCGCGGATGAGGGGGTAGATGGCCTGTCCCGGGTCGTTGCTCTGAATGATTACCTGGCATTGCCCGTGCTCCCTCGCCGCTTGTCCCACTGCTTGTAACATCAGTTGGAATCCCCGCTCGTGCGACCGGAAGTCGGGGTAGTTCAACAGGGAGTCGGCCGCCACGATTCCGATGACCCGAACGTTTTCGAAGTCGAACCCTTTCGAGAGCATTTGTGTGCCGACCATTATTTGAACCTCGTTTTCCCGGAAGCGATCTATTACCCGTTCCAGCTTCCCTTTGCCGCCGGTGGTATCTGCATCTACGCGGGCTACTGTCGCTTCGGGAAATAGCTGCTTGACTTCCTCCTCGAGGCGTTCCGTCCCAATGCCCAAGGGCTTCAGCTCCTCGTTATGGCATTTGGGGCAGGCGTGGGGTAGGGGGTATGCCCCATTGCAGTAGTGGCAGACGAGTTGACCCCTACGCTTGTGGTAGGTGAGTGCCACGTCGCAACGCGGGCATTTAGAGATCCACCCGCAGTTCTTGCACTCCACACACGAGGCGAACCCCCGCCTATTTCGAAACAGGATGGCCTGTCCGCCGTTCGCCAGCGCATCGGTTATCGCCTCTATCAACGAGGGGGCAAGGAGCGACTTCATCTTTTTCCGCTTTCTCAGTTCGTGTGTGTTCTCCACCAACACCTTTGGAATAACCAACTGGTTGTACGTTGTCTTCAACTCGACCAGCCCGTACTTACCCCGCTTCGCGTTGTGGTACGATTCTATGGAGGGTGTGGCTGACCCCAACAACGTTTTTGCCCCGGCGATATGGGCCAGCATGATGGCCGTGTCGCGCGCGTGATACCGCGGGGAAGGATCTTGCTGCTTGTAGCTCGCCTCATGTTCCTCGTCTACCACGATTAACCCGAGCTGCTTGTAGGGCAGGAAGAGTGAGGAGCGCACCCCTAAGATAAGCTGGTAGGGTTCAGCAGACTGCATCTTGTTCCACACCTCCACCCGCTCTCTTTCGCTCATCTTCGAGTGGTAGAGCGCCATCTTGTTGCCAAAGACCGCTTGAAGTCGTTGGGTGAGCCGCGTGGTCAGCGCGATTTCCGGCACCATGTAAAGTACCTGTTGCCCATTCTCCACGTGCTCTTTCGCGAGATGTATGTAGAGCTCTGTCTTGCCGCTCCCGATCGCACCGTGCAGCAGGCAGGTCGGTCGTTCTTCAAAGCACTTTTTGATTGCTGTTAACGCCTGTGATTGAGGCTTGGTAAGCGGGGTGAGCTCTTGAGTGGGCGGGCTTTTCTCCTCCCTTGCGGCCTCGACTTCGTACGCCTCTACAATGCCTTTGGCTATCAGCCCGTTTAGTACCGATGGGGAGTATTTCTCAAACTCCATCACCTCTCTCTTGGAAACCCCTTCCCGTTTCTCCTGTTTGTCCTTTATTTCATCTCCTGCTGATTTTTCCTCTACACCCTTTTTCCCACCTCCCCTTGTCTTATTGGAGTAGATCCTCTTCCCGATGCCTTCGGGTGTTGCCGCCTCGCTATTTATTTCTATAAACTTCTTGATTTCCTTAAAGAGCGCCAGCTGTTTTTTGGCCCTACCGATACGTGTTGATACCTCCTCTTCTGTGGCCTCATTCACTTTAGGGCTAAGCCGGATATAGGTCTCCGTGCGGGGCATGAGTCCCTTTTTCAGGTCCTCCGGCTTCATGGGAGGGGGGAGGGCCGCTTTGTAAACGTCTCCCAGCGGCGACAAATAGTAAAAGGAGATCCACTCCCACAGCTTGATCTGCTGTTCGTCCACCACCGGGTGTGGATCGATGGAGGTGTGGATCTCCTTTGTTTCAAAATGTTTGGGTGGCTCGTCGTGTAACCTCATCACGATGCCCGTGTAGTGCTTCTTGCTGCCGAACGGCACGATTACCCGATGCCCTCTCCCGATTGTCTGTTCCATCTCTTTTGGGACAGCGTAGGTGAACAGATCGGGCAGCGGGAGCGGCAGGATGACATCAGCGAACATGGATTAGGTACTGGCTAGCCGGCGAATATTAAAAATAGAGGGAAGCCGTGATGCTCCAGCTATCCGATTTACCATTCAGCGGATCGCGCCAGTTGGGTGCATCTACCGAGTAATTGTCAGTAAGCCTTACGTTGTAGTTTACCCCTACCTGTACCATGCCGAGTACCTCCAGCCCGGCACCGATATTAGCCCCTGCCTGGAGGGACTTCGCCTTGATATCGTCGCTCATACCTTGGAAGTCAATTTTTTCCCCCGAAATCAGGTACCCGACGTAGGGTCCGGCCACTCCGTACAGCTTTATCGGCAGTCCACCCAAGCCCAGCTTCGCCTTAACGTTTACCGGTAGGTTAAGGTAGCGGTTCGATACCTCGATCTTATCCCCGTTATTTTTTGTAGTAAGGTTGGCCACCGACATGCGGTTGTCGTTATATAGCAGGGAAAGTTCTACCCCCAGGTTCACCGGTGCTAAAGGTAATATCACTTCCACCGAAGGTCCGATGCTGTAGGAGGTCATGTTCTCCACCTTTAGCGCATTGCTCTCGATAGGTGAGTTTTTTAATCCAACATCTGCTTTCACCCCGAATCTGATCTGTGAAAAGGTGGGGTTACTCCATAGTGCCAACAGCAGCAAGATTACGCTGCTTCGAATCATTTTCTTTGTTTTCATTGTCTACGCATTGTTAAGTTTATACTCTACGTAATGTATGATGGCTTTTGAGCAAAAAAGATTGAAAGTCGATTGTTAAATAACTGTAACGCGAAAGTTTACCTCATTTCGTGACGCCGCGAATGTGCTTCCCCGTAAAGCATGTCATCTTGTTCTACATATGTTTCGTTTATCGTTTATAGTAACATGATGTGTCAGTTAAAAAAGCGTTCCGTTTCTCTTTGAGATAGGGAACGCTCTCTACGTTATACTTGGCGGATCGTGCCGGGGAATCGGCTTGTCGCCAGGTTGTTAATCTTTAAACTTTGCATTCAGGAACTCTCGGTTAAGCCGTGCGATGTTGCTGATGGAGATGTTTTTCGGGCACTCCACTTCGCATGCGCCGGTGTTGGTGCAGTTGCCGAAGCCCAGCTCATCCATCTTGGCTACCATCGACTTGGCACGCCTGGCCGCCTCCGGTCTTCCTTGAGGCAGGAGGGCCAGTTGGCTCACCTTCGCCGCGACGAACAGCATGGCCGACCCGTTCTTGCAAGCGGCCACGCAGGCGCCGCAACCTATACAGGCCGCCGCGTCCATGGCCAACTCTGCCTTGTCCCTCGGTATGGGTATCGCGTTGGCATCGGGAATACCCCCCGTGTTGACCGACACGTACCCACCTGCTTGCATGATCTTTTCGAACGCGGTTCTATCTACCACCAAGTCCTTGATGATCGGGAACCCGGCCGAGCGCCACGGCTCAATCGTGATGGTGTCTCCATCATTGAACGAACGCATGTGCAGTTGGCAGGTCGTTATCTCCCCATCGGGCCCGTGCGGGTGCCCGTTGATGTAGAGGCTGCACATCCCGCAGATCCCTTCGCGGCAATCGTGGTCGAAAGCCACGGGTATCTTTCCCTCGTTAATCAGCTGTTCGTTCAGGATGTCGAGCATCTCCAGGAATGAGCTTCCTTGTGATATATTCTTAAGCGCGTACGTTTCAAAACGCCCTTTTTCCTTGGGTCCTTTTTGGCGCCAAACCTTTACTTTTATATTGATATCTTTATCCATGATAGTTGTTATTACGACTTATAGTTTCTTTGTTCACGAACCACGAATTCGTATTCGAGGGGTTCCTTGTACATCACCGGTGCCTTATCCTCTCCCCGGTATTCCCAGACAGAGACATAAGCGAACTTGTCGTCGTGACGCAACGTTTCGCCATCTTCCGTTTGATGTTCTATACGGAAGTGACCCCCGCAAGACTCTTCACGGTCTAGCGCATCGTGTGCCATCAACTCGCCGATCTCAATGAAATCGGCCAACCGCAGCGCTTTTTCGAGCTCGGTGTTGAAATCTCCCTTCTTGCCCGGTATCCTCACGTTGGTCCAGAAGTCCTTCTTCACCTCTTTCAGTTGCACGATCGCCTCCTTGAGGCCCTTCTCGTCGCGAGCCATACCCACCAGCTCCCACATCACGTGGCCCAACTTCTTGTGGATGGAGTCGACCGAATGCTTCCCCTGGATGCTCATCAGTTTGTCGATGCGGTCGCTAAGCTCCTTTTCGGCCTGTTCGAACTCTGGTAGGTCGGTGCTAAACCGCTTCACGCTAATTTGATCCGCGAGGTAGTTTTGGATGGTGTAGGGCAGGATAAAGTAACCATCGGCCAGCCCCTGCATCAGTGCAGATGCTCCCAGCCGGTTGGCACCGTGGTCCGAGAAGTTGGCCTCGCCAATCGCGAAGAGGCCCGGTATGTTCGTCATCAGCTCGTAATCGACCCACAGTCCCCCCATCGTGTAGTGGATGGCCGGGTAGATCATCATGGGTGTTTCGTACGGGTTGTCGTCCACGATCTTCTCGTACATTTGGAACAGGTTGCCGTAGCGCTCTTCCACCACCTCTTTCCCCAGCCGCTGTATCGCTTCGGCGAAGTCAAGGTAAACAGCCAGCCCGGTCGATCCTACGCCGTAGCCCGCGTCGCACCGCTCCTTAGCGGCCCTCGATGCCACGTCGCGAGGCACCAGGTTTCCAAACGCGGGATACCTTCTCTCCAGGTAGTAGTCACGATCCTCCTCCTTGATCTGGGTGGGTTTCAGCTTCCCTGCCCGGATCGCTTCAGCATCCTCTATCTTTTTCGGCACCCAGATGCGCCCATCGTTACGCAACGACTCCGACATCAGGGTCAGCTTCGATTGGAACTCCCCGTGTACCGGAATACAGGTCGGGTGAATCTGTGCCATGCACGGGTTCCCGAACCAGGCCCCTTTCTTGTAGCACTGCCACGCGGCCGACCCGTTGGAGGTCATCGCGTTGGTCGACAAGAAGAAGGCGTTCCCGTAGCCTCCGGTGGCGATGACCACCGCATGGGCGGCGAACCGTTCCAGCTTGCCGGTCACCAGGTTTCGGGCTATGATGCCCCTGGCGCGGCCGTCGATGATCACCAGGTCTAACATCTCGTAGCGGGTGTATAGTTTCACCTGCTTGCGGTTTACCGCACGACAGAGGGCCGAGTAGGCTCCCAGCAGCAGCTGCTGACCTGTCTGCCCCCGGGCGTAGAAGGTACGGGATACCTGCGCCCCTCCAAACGAGCGGTTGGCGAGTAACCCGCCATATTCCCTTGCGAATGGCACGCCTTGCGCCACGCACTGGTCGATGATGCTGTTCGACACCTCGGCCAGTCGGTAGACATTGGCCTCGCGTGCCCGGTAGTCGCCTCCCTTAATCGTGTCGTAAAACAGGCGGTACACCGAGTCACCATCGTTCGGGTAGTTCTTGGCCGCGTTGATACCTCCTTGCGCGGCAATGGAGTGCGCGCGTCGAGGTGAATCCTGAATGCAAAAGTTGAGCACGTTAAAGCCCAGCTCCCCCAGCGTGGCTGCGGCCGATGCCCCGGCTAACCCGGTACCTACCACGATAATATCGAGGCGTCGCTTGTTGGCCGGGTTCACCAGCTTCTGGCTATTCTTGTAATTGGTCCACTTCTCAGCTAATGGCCCCTTGGGTACTTTCGAGTCTATCTTATTCATAATGTTCAATTTCTTAAGTTATGCTAACAGGTTAGTGTATCCGAAATAGACGGCGAAGGCCACCACGATGAATCCAAGGACGATAAGGGTTGAGATGAAGTAGCCCAGCCTTTTCAGCCTTTTCATCCAAATGTCGTTGTTCCACCCTACCGTGTGAAGTGCACTCCAGAAGCCGTGGTTCAGGTGGAACCAGAGGGCGATGAACGCTATCACGTAGGCAATCAGCACCCACGTTTGCGAGAGCATGTCCACTACCAGTTGGGCGCCGTCATGGCGTACCCCTTCTATGCCGAAGAGGTCCTTGAACTGCATCTGGTACCACATCTGGTACATGTGGATGATGAGGAAAAGGACGATGAACACCCCTAATATGAACATGTTCTTGGACGACCACGCCACTTTCGTCTTGCTTTTGGACGCGTAACGGTCTCTGCCTCGCGCTATCCAGTTTTGCAGCGTTAGGATGATGGCGTAGATGATGTGTACCACGACTCCGAGTCCTAAAATCAGCGTGCCCACTATGGCCCACCAGTTCGCGCCCAGTATCTCGTTGGCCAGGAAGTCGTACGTCTCGTGGCTAAAGATAAGCACCACGTTCATCGACAGGTGGAACAGCAAGAACAGAATCAGGAATAGGCCGGAAATACTTTGAATCAATTTCCGCCCGATTGATGATTTGATTAACCAACTCATAAGTTCTTTTTTTAGTTTATAATGAATGTATTGTTCTATTATCTTCTCACTTGAGAATATTAAATTAAAGAGAAAAACCCTTGAACTCTCTTAAAAGCCCCAAAGATATACCTTTTTATCAATTATCAACGAAATTATGGTGAAATATTATTGGGTGTAAGAATTAGGGATAGGCAACCTTCCACTCCAGTCTCTGCAGGTCTTTCACGTTCAGGACGTATTCCTTCTTAGGGTTGTCTCTCGCTGTCAACCAGTCGGTCTTCTTGTCTTCAAGGTACTCGGCATCGTACACGTAGATGTAGAGGTAACCCCCTGTCTGCTCCAGCGTTTGCTCCCAGCACTGCAGCGTGATGCCAATCTTCACTTTGATGGTTTTACCCGGGCGTACCTTGAAGTCGGCAGCGTACTCCTCGTTGGTGGGGTCGAAGTTTAAGAACCCTTTCTTAAGGGTGCTGACGGCGTAGATAGGCTTGTCGCTGTTGTTCGTGAAGTAAATGGTGTTGTGGCAGTCGTCAAAGCCACCGTTGCAGCACGGTAAGGCGAGTATGACGAACAGGAGCGTTACAACAAGGGGGGTGCGTGCGCATTTCATTATCTTGCGGGTTTTTACGTTTTTACTTCCTTGCAAAGGTACATGAAAAAACCGCTCTTCACAAGTGCAAGGGATAAAAATCGAAGGGATTTACAGAGGAGAAAAACAGATGAGATTAGGAGCCATATTGGGTCTCATGGTAAACGATTAACGGTGGAAGTGTTAAAACCTTCTTTTTTTTTCTTTAAAACCTAAAAAAGTGTTATGTTTGTGATGCAAGTTAAACGTTCTAATGTGAAAAACAGTTGCATTTAAGCGCGAATGGGGGTGCACCAGGGCGGTGCCATATATTGCGAAAGAGTATAAGTTGTTATATGTAAGCACGTTATCAAGTTAACGAGGGTGGCGTGCGTTCATCTAAAAATGATTTTTATGGTCGAAAGGAAAAATCAGAAACAGTTGACATGCGTTCTGCTGTTTCTTTTGGGAATGATGCTATTCCCGCTTAATTTAGCAGCACGAGGCCATCTCCTGGCTATAGGGGAGGTAGGTTCCGTGCAGCAGAGCCGAAGATCCGTTAGCGGGGTTGTGGTCGATGGTGACAACAACCCACTTCCCGGTGTAACCGTGCAGGTAGTGGGCCGCGAGGGAGGGGTGATTACCGACGCTGACGGTGCCTACGCGATACAGGCCGCGACGGGCGATGAGCTGCGCTTTCAGTTCCTCGGTTTGAAAACCGAGGTGGTGGAAGTGGGTACCGGCTCCATCTACAACGTACAGTTGGTAGAGGATGTGGAGATGTTAGAAGAGGTGACCGTCACCGCGTTTGCTACCCAAAAGCGCGAGAGCGTGGTCTCCTCCATCGAAACGATTAACCCGAAGGAACTCAAGATCCCTTCGTCTAACTTGACCACCGCGTTGGCCGGTCGCCTGGCTGGTGTAATCTCTTACCAGCGGAGTGGCGAGCCAGGTGCCGATAACGCCCAGTTCTTCGTAAGGGGTGTAACCACTTTTGGCTACGCCAGCAGCCCGTTGATTTTGCTTGACGGCTTCGAGGTGGATGCCAACGACTTGGCGCGGGTCGACCCCGATAACATCGCCTCTTTCTCCGTGTTGAAAGACGCCACCTCTGCCGCGCTCTACGGATCCAAGGGGGCTAACGGGGTCATCATGGTAACCACCAAGAAGGGACAAGCGGGCGCACCCAAGATTTCGTTCAGGGCGGAGGCCCGCGTTTCTGCTCCCACCAAGATTCAACAGACGGTGGACGGAGTGACCTACATGAACCTGTACAACCAGGCGCAGTTCAACGATAACCCGTTGCTGGAACCCTACTACAGCGCCCAGAAGATTCAGAACACCATCGACGGCCTTAACGAGTACGCGTTCCCGAACATCGACTGGTACAAAGAGATGTTCAAGTCGAAAGCGATTAACCAGTACTACAACTTCAACGTCTCCGGTGGTGGGTCGGTAGTGCGGTACTACATGGCGGTGGCCTACAACAAGGAGGAGGGGATCCTCCGGGACAACCGGTTGAACAACTTCAAGAATAACATCAATATCGACCGGTTTAACCTGTTGACGAACATCACGATGGACTTAACCCCCACCACCCGGTTCGATATCAACATGAGCTCCATCTTCGAGAACTACACCGGTCCGGTAGACAACACCACCGATATATTCAGGAGCGTGATGAACTCCAACCCGGTTGAGTTCCCCAAGTTTTTCTTACCGGACGAGGATCATGCTTACGTGAAGCACACCCTCTTCGGGTCGAATGAGACCGGCACCATGCTCAACCCGTTCGGCGAGATGGTGCGTGGCTATAAAGACGGTTCAAACGGACGAATCACCTCCCAGTTCTCTTTAGACCAGAACCTTGATGCCTTAACCAAAGGGTTGATGGCGCGGGCTAAGGTGTCAATCAAGAGCGATTCGTTTCATGAGAGCCGCCGCTCCTATATGCCCTATTTTTACCATATAAAGACTTACGATGAGTTTTCCGATACCTACGTGCTGCAAGAGGTACGTCGCGGGACCGATGCCCTAGGTGACCCGGACCAGCGGCGCGATGGGCAGTTCAGGATCTATCTCGAGGGAGGGTTGACCTACGCGCGTACCTTTAACGACCTGCACGATGTGAGCGGGCTCTTGATCTACACGCAAGAGGAGATAAAGAACACCAGCGGCAATCCCGGCAGGATACAGCAGACGCTCCCGCAACGCTTGCAAGGGATGAGGGCACGGGTAAACTACGGGTTCGATAACCGCTACCTGGTCGAGATGAGTTTAACCTACACTGGCTCGGAGAAGTTTGCACGGGATCACCGCTGGGGGGTATTCCCCGCGATGGGCGTAGGTTACATGCTCTCTAACGAAGCCTACTGGGATGGGCTTAAAGACATCATCCCTCAGTTTAAGCTGAAGTACTCGCTGGGGCAGGTGGGGAACGACCAGATTGCCGGCCCGCAAGATAGGTTCTTCTTCCTTTCCGATATTGACCCGGGTGCATCGGGTTATTCTTGGGGTAAGAACTTCTATAACAACTACGGCGGCTTCAATATTAACCGGTACGCGAACCCCCATATCACCTGGGAGATCGCCGTTAAGCAGAACGTTGGCTTCGAACTGGACCTATTTAAAAATCGGGCGGTTAAGGTGATCCTCGAGTACTTTACGGAGGACCGCAAGCAGATTTACCAGGCGAGGGCCAACTTGCCCGAGACCATGGGGTTGACCAGCAACGTGTATGGCAACGTGGGAGAGGTGAAGAGCGGCGGATGGGACGGTTCCATTGACCTGAACCACTCGTTTAACGACGACGCGTGGATTAGCGGGCGTTTCAACTTCACGTTTGCCCAGAACGAGGTCATCGAGAACGAGGAACCCGAGTACCGCTGGTCTTACCTCAGTAACATTGGGTGGCCCATTTACACCTGGAAGGGGTACATCGCCGAACGCCTTTTCATCGATGATGCCGACGTGGCCAACTCACCCCTGCAAGAGCTGGGGGGAAATGTCCAAGCGGGAGATATCAAGTACAAGGATATCAACGGCGATGGACGGGTCAATTCGAACGACGTGGTACACATCGGCTATCCCATCGTACCGGAGGTGACCTACGGGTTTGGGTTTTCGGGCGGCTACAAGAACTTCGACCTCTCCTTCTTCATGCAGGGACAAGACCGGGTGTCGTTCTTTATCAATCCCAATAACATTGCCCCCTTCGCCAACATGCGGAACGCGATGAAGTATATCGCCGATGACCACTGGAACCCGAACAACCCGGTGGCCAAGGCGTTTTGGCCCCGCCTCTCCGCTACGTTTAACGAGAACAACAACGTCTCCAACTCGACGTGGTGGTTAAGGAACGGCCGCTTCTTGAGGATGAAGACCATGGAGGTTGGGTACACCTTCCCGAAGAGCTTGTTTGCAAGCACCGGGATTAATAACGTGAGGTTCTACATTGCAGGGCAAAACCTTTTCAATATCACCTCTTTCAAGTTGTGGGACCCGGAGATGGGTGGCGAAGGCTTTAACTACCCCCTGCAAAGGGTGTACAGCGCCGGGTTAAACGTGTCATTCTAAAGCTGATGAATTATAAAAAAAGAACCATTATGAAGTATAATATAGTTACCATTTGTTTATTAACCTTCACGGTGCTTTTTACCGGTTGTAACTTCCTGGACATAGTGCCGGATAATACGGTGGAGGTGGGGAGCCTTTTCGAGAACAGGGATAAGGCGCTGAACGCGCTCTCCACCTGTTACCGTTACATGCCCAACTACGAAAAGATGCATCAATCGATGTCACTTGCGGGCGACGAGTGGGTGGGTCGTCTTGATGCCGATTACGCGGGCGGCCGGGGCTGGAACCGCGGAATCAAGCTGATGCGGGGCTGGAACAACTCCAACGACCCCATTCTCAACTACTGGGCAGGAGGTGGTGGCGCAGAGAGTCTCTACGAGGGCATCCGCGTATGCAACATCTTCTTCCAAAACATCGAGAATGTACCCGACCTTACTCCACGGGAGAGGGAGGACTGGATTGCCCAGGTAAAGGTTCTTAAAGCCTACTACCACTACTACTTAATTCGCCTTTATGGTCCTATCGTGATCGTTGATAAAAACCTGGAGCCCTACTCGTCGGTAGAAGAGGTGAGGCAGGAGCGGCAGACGGTGGACTCCTGCTTCAATTACGTCTTGGGCCTTATTGACGAGGTAATCGAGGGGGGTAACTTGGCCATCCAGCGAGACGCGTCGTTCATGGGGCAGGTAGATCTTCAGATTGCCAAAGCCATCAAGGCCGAGGTGCTGCTAACCCGGGCGAGCCCGTTATTTAACGGCAACATCGAGTTTTACAGCAATTTCAAGGGGGAGCACGGTGAGCTCTTGTTCCCGATAAACTACGAGAAGGAAAAATGGAAGGATGCGCTGGACGGTATTGAAGAGGCTATCGCGGAAGCGGAAAGCAACGGCAAGAAGCTGTACGTCTACGATGGGCAACCCCGATTTTGGGACGTGGATAACTTCAAGGAGTCGGAGATCATCCAGTACTGCTACAACAACCGCTTCTCCATTATTGAGTCCTGGAACGACGAGGTGATCTGGGGATACTCGGGTCTCGACTTCACGGGGCAAGGCGGTTTTGCGCATGCGACCAACATGCGTTCGGTGGCTGACCCCACTACCGCCGGGTATGCTTGGCAGTGGCTTGGGGCCGACTTTCGGATGGTGGAGCGTTACTACTCCAAGAACGGTGTTCCCATTGACGAGGATATCACTTACGATTACGAGAATAGGTTCGAACTGACTACCATACCCGACGACAACTACCACAAAGGGTACATGCAGCCGGGCGAGCGAACCGTGAAGTTGCACCTGGACAGGGAACCCCGGTTTTACGCGTGGCTTTGCGTGGACCGTTGCGTCTGGAGAACCCACGACGTGGCGAATGACGTGAAAATGAGGTATAACGAGTTCCCGGGCGGTAGGGGGGCACACCACAACACCGACTTTTATTGGACGGGCGTGGGTGTTAAGAAACTGGTACACCCGGAATCGGGAACGGGTCACTGGGCGCGCGTGGTGAAATTTCCTTATCCCATCATCCGGTTGGCCGACCTCTACCTGATGTATGCTGAGGCGTACAACGAGTACAATGGACCGGGTCAACCCGCGTACGATGCGCTCAACAAGGTGCGTAGGCGTGCCGGCTTGAGGGACGTTGAAGCGGTGTGGAGCGATGCTGAGGTGGTAAGGAACGTGGGCAAACACCTCACCCAGGAGGGGCTGCGCGATATCATCCGTACCGAGCGCTCCATCGAATTAAGCTTCGAGGGGAAACGTTTCTTTGACGTTTCCCGATGGAAGGAGGGAAGCCGATTTTTTACCCTTCCCGCGAGAGGCTGGAACACCACCGGTGTAGACCCGGAACAGTTCTATAACCTGATGACCCTACAACAGCGCACATGGCAGACGCCGCGCGATTACCTGATGCCCATCCCGTTATGGGACCTGAACCGGAACCCCAACCTGGTACAGAACCCAGGCTGGTAAAAAGAATATGACTATCAAAATCAATAAATTGAATCACATGAAATATAGTAGACATATTGCGATTGTTTTCTTGCTGGCACTTATCCCTTTTTTTAATTGCTGCAAAGATGAAACCGCCAGCCTCGATACTACTCCCCCAAAGCAGATCACGAACGTTGAGTTCACCGCGCTTAACGGGGGCGGGTATTTTACCTATACGATCCCCGATGACGAGGATTTCCTCTACGTGCGTGGGGAGTATATGCTTGATAACGGGAGCGTTATCTCCAAGACGAGCAGCGTTTACGCCGATACCCTTTTCATCGAGGGGTTGGGGCAGGTGAAGGAGTACGAGGTCAAGCTCTACTCGGTGGACCGGGATAACAACCACTCCCAGCCGGTCATCCAGCGTATTACCCCCTTGGTGCCGGTCACGGTAGCTATTTTAGAGACTGTTCAGGTACAGCCCGGATTTTCATCCATCGTGTTGGACTGGGAAAACGAACGCCGTTTGACCGTTCAGATTTTCGTTAAGATCACGATAGGTGATCGGACGGTCAACCAGCTGTACTCGTCCAACCTTCCCAAGGATCGCTTCATTATACCCAACCTGAAGGGGGTACCGCACAAGGTGGACGTTCACGTGCGCGACACGTACGGTAACGAGACAGAGGAACTGCACCTTGGCGAGGTTACGCCGTTAATCGACGCACCCCTCTCCAAGAGCACGTGGAGCTTCCTCCGCGACCAGTTGCTATTCGGCAACAAGTGGGACTACGACAGCGATCCCAACCCGTTCGAGCAGGTTCCCTACCCCGAGTACCAGCGGTTGCACCAGCTCGATAGCTTTAAGAACGCCCCCATGTCGTTCAGGGAGGGTCGTATCGAGAAGTTCTGGGATAACGAGTACGATTACGAGCGGGTGCAGAACCTCAACTATTTTAACACCGGTGACGTAGGGTATCCCTTCTCGTATTATATCGATATGGGACGTGAGGTGGTGGCTAGCCGGTTCAAAATTTGGCAGCGTGAAGCATGGGGCATGCTCTACACGGGTGAGAACGTGGAAATCTTTGAGCTTTGGATAAGCAATGACCCCGATCCTACTGATGGTATTTTGGATGATTGGGAGTTCGTGGGACAGTACCGCATCAGGATACCTTCATCTTACACCGAGGCGAGGAACGAGGTGCGAGGCGGCCATGAGTTTATGCTCTACCCTGAGAACCCGCGCTTTACCAAGCCGTTCAGGTATCTGAGGTTTAAAGCCATCAAGCAGTTCAGTAACGGCAACTCAGGTTGTATGTCGGAGATCACCTTGTACGGCACGGAGGGAGACGGCTCTATCGTCGAGGACGAGAGCGTGTTGACGGGTGCGATCCCCGGGTGGGAATAGGTTTAACGAGTAAATAACAGTCATTATGAAGATACGATACATACTTGCCATAGCGATAGCGTCTATCTTGGGCTTTTACGCCTGTGAAAGCATGGACGATAATTACAAGCAGTACCTTGGAGAGTACAACTACTCCGGTAAGATCGATAGCTTAAGGGTCTACCCCGGCTACGAGCGGGTGGTTCTCGCGTGGGACAACCCGAAGGATCAGAAGTCGACCGCTATACGCATCCTTTACGGTCCCGATAGCACCGAGGTCATCTACAATGAAATGGTGGACTCCGTCTCCATCGATGGACTGCAGGCCGGAACGGGGTACGAGTTTATCGTCTACACCATGGACAAGCACGGGAACCTCTCCGTGCCCACCTCGGTAACAGCTTTTCCCATCTCCAGTAGCTTCGTGGAGGCGCTTACGCCCCCCTCGCTCGTGGTTGAGGTGAAGGATAACGAACAGGTTCTCTCGCTATTGGGTCTCTCGAACGTGATGATGCGTTTCTCGGGGAAGATTAACTATAAGGTGGAAGCCCCGGGTGGGTACACGTTTAACGGTTCCCTCGACCTGTCGCACCTGCTGAAAAAGACCGACCCCACTACCGGGGTTACCGAGTTCATCTCCCTTCCGGAGGCCTCCCTTCCGGTTGCCTCCCTGGGATTGAGCGTCGACTTCTTTCCCCCTGGGTCGTACAAGTTCACTTACAGCGTATCGGTCTGGCCCATCCAGGGGAACCAGGCCTCGATCGACGAGGTTTGGCTGGAGCGTGAGACCACCATCGAGGTACAGCCTATCATCATTAACGTGACCTCGCTGGGTGGTACGGTGTCCGACCAGTTTAACACTGGCGGTGGGGAAGGAATTTTGAAGCTGGTTGACGGGGATATCAACAGCAAGTACCTCACCAGGAATAGTACCACTTGGATGATGTTTAAAACGAACGAGCCGGCCATCGTGACCCGCTACTCGATGACCTCTGCTAACGATGCCTCCGCTAGGGATCCAAAGGATTGGGTTCTCGAGGCGTCAAATAATGGCTCAAGTTGGGTGACGCTGGATGAACGGTCGAATATGACTTTCCCGATGCGCTTCCAGACACTAACCTTCGAGATTACCGGTAACAGCACCCTTTACCAGTATTACAGGTTGCGGGTTACCAGGAATAACGGTTCATCGCTGTTCCAGTTAGCAGAGTGGACCCTGTTTGGACCTAAGCTTAAGTAAGGTGATTACAATTAGCAATTAGCAATTTTCTTAGGAGCGAGAGCAGAGCTGAGCTTGCTCAAGCTTTGCCGAGTGACGACAGAAAAGGCGCGTCTGCGAATTTTAGGAGCGAGAGCAGAGCTGAGCTTGCTCAAGCTTTGCCGAGTGACGACAGAAAAGGCTGCGAAGCAGAACGTACAATTGAAGATGTGCAATGAATTGGTAAGCGAATGAAAGCAACCGTTTTCAGGGCAGGGCTTAAAGCGCTATTTTTCTCATTTCTTTTAACTTTTCACGCGCTGTTGATTACCTGCTCAAGTGAAGATCCCATCGTGGATGATAACAGTGGGTCGCAGCAGGGGGAGGAGCCTTTACCTCCTCCTCCCTCTCCCTACTCAGCCGGGATAAGTTCCGGTAGCACCGGCTTACCCGGCGGGAGTGGGGTGATTACATCAGAGTTCTCTGATTTCGT
>DUPB01000167.1 GCA_012838585.1 Bacteroidales bacterium | reverse complement strand
TGTACCAGGAGGAGGAACTAAAACACCTCCCGCACACCAAAATTTGGCTTCAACTGGCAGAACCGGTGAAAAAAATCGTGGAGGAAAAAATCGCCAAAAAGAAGATTACCCTTGAAGAGCGCAGCGAATACACCGAAAAGATGAACGTGGTGGAGCAGCTCAGGCACCTGATGAAATACCCCTATATCCGGAAACGGGTAAGGGAGGGAAAGTTAAACGTGATGGGCTGGTATTACAACATCGAAGAGGGAGAGATCTACAATTACGACCGGAAGCGGCGGCGGTTTATCCGGGTCGAGTAAATTTTGGCCATGTGGTATTCAGGGCATTGCGTAGCGTTCGGTACACCACACGACCGGTAACTCCCGGCACAACGATAGTCCACTACACAACCAGTAATTCATCGTACAGGTCCCTCAATTACCAATTAATCTTTAACTGCTTTTCCGTCAAATGGAAAGACTTCCGGTGGTGAACTGTTACCCCGTGTCGCTCTATGGCCTCTCGGTGTTCACGGGTGGGGTACCCTTTGTTGCGCTTCCACCCGTAGGCGGGAAATTGCTCGTGCAGTTTCTCCATGTACTCGTCTCGGTAGGTCTTTGCCAACACCGAAGCCGCTGCAATAGATAGAAAATGAGCATCGCCTTTAACCACGCAGCTGTACGGGACATCCCGGAAGGAACGAAACCGGTTGCCATCCACCAGGATATGCTCCGGCATCACGGTCAACCTACCCAACGCCCGATGCATCGCCTCCACCGATGCCCACAAGATATTCATCGCATCGATCTCCTCTGGAGTGCAGCTCGCCACCGCGTAACAAAGTGCCCCTGCCTCAATAACGGGCCGCAATGCACGCCGCTGCCCCTCCGTGAGCTGCTTGGAGTCGGTCAATCCCTCGCATTGAAACCCTTCCGGCAAAACCACCGCGGCGGCGAACACGGGGCCCGCCAGGCAGCCACGACCCGCCTCATCGCACCCGGCTTCGATACGACCGGGAACCATGCTTTCCAACAAAGGTGCGACCAACTGTTTCATTTTGTTCACTAAAAACCGTAAGTAACGCAAAATGGGCATCAGATACCGCTTGAAGGACAAAACGTGAAGGGAGCGAAACGTTCCGGAAGCAAAGGAGCGAAGGAGCAAAGGAGTGAAACGACAAACCGTTCAAGGGTTCAAAAGAGGAATTGCTGAAGACTTCGGAAATAAATTTAATCAAGCACTCAAGCAAATAGTCAAGTGAACAAAAGGCGTAGCGGCGAAACGGTCAAACATCAAAATGTTCAGGCAATGAAGCTCCTTAAGAGGTGATTAACCGCTCGATCTCCTCGAGGTCGGACCGGAAACCCTTGTCAACATCCAGGTAATTCTTAACGGTATTACAGGCGTGCAAGACCGTGGCGTGGTTACGGTTGCCCACCCGTGATCCGATTTGCGAGAGGGAGAGCTCGGTATGTTTTTTGATGAAGTACATGATTACCTGCCGTGCCTGCACGATCTCCCGCTTGCGGGAAGGCGACTGGATGAGCTCCTTCTTCACGTTGTAGTACTCCGATACGGTGTCCTGTATCTTTTCGACCGTCACCCGCTTCTGTTCGAACCGGATGCTCTGCTCCATCACCCTACGCGCGAGACTCATATCGACATCTCGGTTGTTGATGATAGAGTGAGCCATCAGCGAAACAATGATTCCCTCAAGGTCACGTACATTTTCGGTCACGTTTTCCGCGATGTATTCGATCACGTTCTCCGGGATAGACAAGCCATCGGACAGCACCTTGTTTTGCAATATCTTTTTGCGAAGCTCCTTGTCCGGCCGCTCCAGCATGGCACTCAAACCCCAGCGAAAACGGGTAAGCAGGCGCTCTTCCACCCCCTGCATGTCCATGGGTGCACAATCGGAAGTCATCACCAGCTGCTTGTTATTCTGATGCAGGTGGTTGAAGATATGGAAAAAGGTGTTTTGCGTCTTCTCCAGCCCCGACAGCTCCTGAATATCATCGATAATCAGCACATCGATGCTTTGGTAGAAGTTGATGAAATCGTTGATGGTATTGAAGCGTCGCGCATCGGTATACTGCACCTTGAAGAGGTGAGCCGACAGGTAGAGCACCTTTTTATCGGGGTAGCGATCCAGTACACCCGAACCGATGGCATGACAGAGGTGGGTCTTCCCCACGCCTGAGGGGCCGTGAATGAACAGGGGGTTGAACGCCGTCTTTGCCGGGTTCATCGCCACCGCCTCGGCGGCCGTGCGGGCCAACCGATTGCTCGAACCCTCGAAAAAGTTGGTAAAGGTATACTTCGAGTTGATCTGTGAATCGAACTGAGCAGGTTCAACGCGGTCGAAGGGACTGGGCACCTTGACCGGGGGTTTCTTATCACCCCTCTTATCAGACGGGGTATAGGGCTTGACCTCGCCGCGCATCTCCACGGCGGTATTGCTTTCGGTCTCCACCAGGATGCGGTAGTTCAAAATGGTCCCTTCACCAATCTCCCGGTAAAGCGTCTGTTGAATTAAATCGAGGTATTTATCTTCCAGGTACTCGTAGAAGAACTGACTGGGGACCTGTATGGTTAACACACGGTCCTTGTAATTCAATGGAACAATGGGGGCAAACCACGTGTTGAACGCCATATCGGGTATATTGTCCCGAATAACCTCCAAGCAGTTGTTCCATAAAACCTGACAGCTCTTTTTCATGTTGTCCTATATCTTTTGCTACTTTCTGGTAAATCCCCTTCTATTTTTCTCTCATTTTGGTTAGCTATTCAAGAAAAGGAGAGGGTCACATGTAGCAAATATTTGGGTTATTTGTTCGGGGGGTGAAAGCTCCATTCAGTCCCCTCCCTTAACCCCTGCACATTGACCTTCTCTCTTGAATGTTTTTCAAAAACGGGAGTACAAATATTCAAAAAAAAATCGAGAATAAAAAATGCATCTGCCATTTATTGCCCCCTGTCTTTCAAATCTCCCTATTTATCAACCGCATAGACGCACAGCGCTCATTTTCAGATACATAATCCATGCGCAATTAGCAGATAAGGCTGATTAACAAGTGAATATAAAGAACTATGTTAACGACCTGAAAAAAACGGTGTAACCCATTTTTTGATGTTAAAGCCACTTGCCCAATGCGTTTCAAGGATAATCACAAGAAAATCGCTATTTAGAACGTTTCTATTTTACGCAACTCCTGACTTTCCTGTATGTGCAGCCCTACACATGAAGAAATATCCTCCCATGCAGGGAATAGCCCTTGCGGGAGCCCCCGTACCTCCCCTACTTCACACGCTTCCCGTCAACAAATTCGACGATAAAAGCATCCTTGAATTTTTTCCGCACCTCGAGGAGTGTCCTTTGACTCTCCTCGAGGCTCGTAGTACTGCCAAACGTGTACTTATATATCGTGCCCTCTTTGTAGACATCAACCGGATGCAACCCCTTGAACACGGAGGCCCCGCTATCGTATTTGCGTGAAGAGGTCAAGAACTGCACCCGGTACTCCTTCGCACCGGGAGCAACACCTTGGTTCAACGTAGTGCTCCCTGCAGACGATGGAATGTTGTTACCGGTGCTACCAAAGACGTGGCTCTTTTTGTCATGTTCCCTCTTGTACTGATTGAAGGCGTTATAGATAGAGGTCGCGAGTGAGGTTTGCCCGCTCTCGCTTTTCAGGTAACTCTCCTCCTGGCGGTGGCTGATATAGCCCAGCTCGATGAGGACGCTTGGCATGGCCACCTCCCGCAGCACCAGGAAACCGGCTTGACGCACGTCCCTGTTCTCCCGCTTAGAGTTCGACACCAGTTGGTTCTGGACCATTGTCGCGAAGCGCACGCTCTGGTCAAGAAACTCGTTGGCCATGAACTCGAAGATGATGTACGATTCCGGCTCGTTGGGGTTAAACCCCTCGTACTTCACCGAGTAGTCCTCCTCGTACATGATGACCGCGTTCTCCGCTTTCGCCACATCCAGGTTGTCCTTGCTACGGTGCAACCCCAGGACAAACGTCTCCACTCCCCGTGGAGAGGTCCGTCGCCGATCCACCGCGTTGCAGTGGATGGAGACAAAGAGGTCACCCTTCGCCTTGTTGGCGATATCGGCTCGCTTGTTCAACTCCACGAAGCGATCCTCGTCGCGTGTATATAACACCCTCACATCGGGATGCCCCTTCTCGATCATCCGTCCCAGCTTAAGTCCCACCGACAAAACGATATCCTTTTCCTTGGAGGTGGCACCCACCGCACCCGGGTCTTTGCCCCCGTGGCCGGGGTCAATAATCACCGTGAACGGCCGCTCTTGAGCCCAAAGCGTACCCGAGAAAGGAAGTAAAACGAAGAGACAGCAAAGCAGCAACAGGCCCCTACAGGGAGGCCTGCTGCTTGCTCGCTCGAATCGTCTATTCATGTCAGGCTCTTAATCTTAAGGCATCAGCTCGGCCAACTTTTTATCCAGCTCCTCACCCCTCAGGTCTTTCGCGATAATTACCCCATCCGGGTCAAGAAGCACGGTATGGGGAATCCCCCGAATGGCGTATGCCTCTACCGCGGGGCTTTTCCAAAAGCTTAGGTCGGACATCTGTGGCCAGGTCATCTTCAGGTCACTAATACCCTTCGTCCACTCCTCTTGTGTACGGTCCAGCGACACGCCAACCACCTCGAACCCTTTCGCCTTGTACTTCTCGTACGCGGCCACCACATGGGGCATCTCGTTGCGGCAAGGTCCACACCACGCCGCCCAAAAATCGACCAACACGTACTTCCCTTTACCCGCGTAATCGGATAGTGACACCTCATTTCCCTTCGGGTCCTTCGAGGTAATATCGACGAACGGTTTACCAATCGCCACGTTGGCCAGGTTTTCCAACCGCTTGATCACACGACCCACATCTTCACGAGCCTTGAAGGCATCATCGGCCAAGTCCAGCAACTCCTGCTGCTGCTCCGGCTCGAACCTGGAGTGGGAGGTGATAAACAGGTGCTTACCCAGCTCGTTCCCCATATTCTCCTTGGTGAAGGCAAAAAGCGATCCTACCAATTCGCCGTTGAGGCGATCAAAGTCGCTCCGTACTTGCTCCTCCATCGAATCGGTCAGCGTACCTTCCTGCTTCGCCTTGTTATAGTTTTCAAAGGTAGTGCGAAGTGCCAGACCAACTTCTTGCTGTTTCACCCTAAAAGTAGTATAAGCATCGTTCACCGCGGTACCGGTTACGGTCACGACGGAATCAAATGCTACCGTCAAGGTCCCCGGCTCCAGTAGAATTGGCACACTTGCTCTTCGCTTCGATTGCAACGACTCATCCAAAGCAATGAGCCGCAGGACCGCTGAATCTACCGAACCTGTGAAAGTGAACGAACCATCAAGCACGATCGCCGTGTCGATGTTCTCCATCGCGTCGGCCGTCATCCGTTGCAAATATACATTGGTACCCTCGTACGCCTCATCGGCCACGGTACCCTGAATCGTGTACCGGCTGTTGGCTTGGCAGGAGATCAACAACAGACCCAGTATGATCAAATTGAATATTTTTCTCATTTCGTTTCATTTTAAACGTTAGACCTACGCGAAGATAGGCAAATTGAGCGTGTAAGACCGACTTTTTACCTTTTTTTGCATCGATAACAATAAAGGCGAAGCTCCTCCGTTTTACATCTACAGAAATACGCGCAGATGGACGACTACAAGCCCAAGAATAGAGGCGAGACCTATCCCTCGCATCGGTTGGAGACGAAACCGGCAAAAGTGACGTTGGAGGTAATCAAGCAGTTTGCCCGATGCAGCCACACGATAAGGGAGTTTCCCTTGCCCGACAACATCTTCATCCTCAATTAACTCCGCAACCGATTCCTTTTGTCGGCAACCCCCAACACTCTTTTCCTCAAAAAAGGACGGGATGTCATTTATCCCCGATCACTCGCTTTTTAGCAATGAAAACTGTGTCAATAGTTCAGCTACAATTTTTTCCGACGCACCAAGCTCAACGTTGTTTGTACCCAGCCAGGTTTCATAACCTCCCAGCTCATGTTGTTCCGGTGTCGGCAGATACCCCCAGTAACCCCCTCCCAAACCAACGACAAACGTCTGCCTGAACGGGCTTTTTGCCTTAACTTCCAATCCGATTTCGGCAAACACTTCAAATGGGATACTCGCCACACCCAAATCACCAATACCGAATGCCTGTAAACAGGCAGAGACCTGATCAGGCTTCTTCAGTTGATTCAGTGTCCTTTCCGCGTATGTTTTCTCAAGCCAATGTGCCGGCTTAACCGAATCGGGTCTGGCCAGAATGGTTTTAGCCCGCTCAACCATGTTCGTATCGGGTTTTCGCACTTTCAGAACAACCTCCTTTTGCTTAGCTTGCAAAGGCACCCAGTCGTGATAAGCAATTGACCTTGATGCGTCAAATACTTTTTGAGCGACATCCCTGCCCACCCGCCCCATTTTTTCATAAGGTGCATTTTGCTCAGGTGAGCCACTGTAGTTGATGTTATTGATATCACCGGAAGTGCCGTTTGACATGATCCCTACAAACGGGGGATGCCCTCCTTCAACACCAAAAAGCTCCCGAATACGGTCACAAAAAACAGCATAGTAGTCCGCTGAAATGTGCCCCTGAAGCGTTCCTCCCACGTAGTGGAGCGAATAGTTTGCAAACAGGGCTATGGGGCGCCCTTCAGTCGATTTGACCGAAATGAAAGAGACATCGGGGTCGGGCACGGCAGCAGGAGTCAATTTATTGGTGTTGTTGTGCCCGGGATTCATCACAACCTGATCATATTCTCCGAAAGGGTTAATAACCGGCTCCTTCATTTTCCAGCGGCGAACAAAAACGTGTTCGGGAACGGGAACCACTCCCCATCCTATCCGCGCGGGCTCCAAATGATGGGCGGCAAGCTGTACAACATCGGCTATCCGGTGAATCACAAACTCTTGATAGCGGTCAAATGGATCAAGACTCCAATTGCGCCGCCGATCATCCGCTCCCAGTGCACTTGCAGCCGAGTGGGTATGGGTAGCAGAAATAAGGATATTGGCGGGCGGGATACCCATCCTCTCCGCGATCAACCCTTTGGCCGCGTCAATCAAGTCCTGATTCAAACCCAAAAGATCTGTCACGACAAAAGCCAGCTTAGTGGTGCCATCGTCAAGCATCAAACAACGCGCATGCAACTCATCATGCACTTCAATGGCCGACGGCTGATGCCACTCACCAATCAGTTTACCTCCAAGAAACGGAGTGATATTCGCCGTTGCCGCACCGGCCTTGAAAACCTTTTGTTCATGTTGTTCCGTTCCTACGTTGACAGGCATAGCTGCCGCGTGCACCTTTCCGGGTAAGCCCATCATGACCAATGCAACCATACAGAAGCGCAATGTAAATAACCTCATAGTGTAAGCAAATTAAAAGGTATGCGTGGGATTAATAATTTTTCATGGCCCTTCCTATTTGAGTGATGGCCTCTTTATGTCTATCCAAGCAGGGGGCGAGGGTAGGCCTCCAAGGGGCGGTCATGAAGCCGAAAAGCCTTGACGGGTCGATGACCCTTTTCCCGTATTTCACGGTATCTTCCATGTTTGTCGCGTTGGAGTGGTTGCTACCTGTCGGTATTTGATCAAAGCCATGCTCTTCTAAAGCGTCGTACAGCGTCACGTAGGTTTTGTTCGGCTCTGTCAATCTCTCTACATCGAACACGCTCCCGTAGTACCAGTTACTTTGCAGGACTGACTTGGGCATTTTCCTGAAGAAAACTTCCGGTTTATGCCAAGCGTAATCCGACCACACCCAAGGCCTTACCCCTTTTTTCTCCACTTCGCCGATGTAGAAGTAGAGGTCTCCCCACCACAGATCGTTTTGACGTATGACGGTGTAGTCGAAACGAGCCTGGTGGCCTGCCGTTTCTTCATCCATGCCCAGATGGAAAAAGCGGGGGGTGTCAAACAGTTCAATCACTTCACTGATCAGGTTTCGGCAAACGTTATAATAGGTCGATGTGGAGACCATTCGTGAATATTCTCCCATCCACACGTCATGTGTGGTGGCGAAATTCAATTTAGGAATAGGCTCCAATCCTAACTTTCTCATCTTGGCCAGCTCGGAGCTTAACTTCTCTTTTGTCCATGCATTCTTCACGGCTATCTCGGGGTGACTTTCATATTGAACGCCATCTCCCAAATCCAGAACCACCATGTTCATCCCCACGTTGGCCATCTCTTGAAGGAGCGTGTTCCATGTCGACTCGTCGAAAGTCAAAAACGACCTGTAGGGATGGGCCCACTCCCTCGCCTCCTGACACGTGCTGCAGACGTAATTTTCATCGCGGTACTTGAGCGGCACGTTATCTTCCCACATGTTGTAGCTGAGGTGTAAAAGATTGGCCCAGATGCGCTGTTGATCACTGTTTTCCCGCACGGAACCTGCTTTGTGGTTATCCGGCCGTGCATGCATGACAATCGGCATTGAACCCGCGATACCGACTGCGGTCATCTGCTTGATAAAATCTCTTCGGTTTGTCATAATGAAATTATTTTATTACAGTACAAATATACCTTTTTTACCGTACATCAACTAAAGAGAACGAGGATATTCCGCGAAATGTCCGGTAATCTTAAAGAAAAAGGCCCATTGCAGGGACACTTCGCTCTAGAAAACCTGTTTCATTCTCGATATAGAAGGTTTTTTATCCCTTACGCTTGTGAAAAGCAGTTTTTTCATGTATTTTTGGCTTCTATTTCCTGAATGCAGGCGGCTACACGAATGGCCGCGGCTATTCAGGTCACCCCTTTTACGAATTTCAAACGACAACGAAGCATGAGTACCATCGTGGCGCCGTCCCTCTTTGCGGCCGACTTTTTAAACCTCGAGAGAGATATTGACATGTTGAACCGAAGTGAAGCGGACTGGATTCATTTGGATGTAATGGACGGTGTGTTCGTACCCAACCTCTCGTTCGGTTTTGCCCTGACCGGCCTCCTGAGAAAGGTTACCCAAAAACCGCTGGACACCCACCTGATGATCGTGCAACCGGAAAAGTTCATCGATGAGGTGGCGGCCACCGGCTCCACCTTCATGAACGTGCACTACGAAGCGTGCCCCCACCTCCACCGGGTGGTGCAGCAGATTCGCCAGAAAGGGATGAAGCCAGCGGTCACCCTTAACCCCCACACGCCCGTGTGCGTGCTGGAAGAGATTCTCCCCGAACTGGATATGGTGCTGCTCATGTCGGTGAACCCTGGCTTCGGGGGACAACAGTTCATCGAGAGTTCCCTGGAGAAAGTAGCCCGCCTCAAAGAGATGATCGTCCGCCGGGACTTATCCACGCTCATCGAAGTAGACGGTGGCGTAAACCTTGAAACCGGGAAAAAACTGGTTGAAGCCGGGGCTAACGTACTGGTCGCGGGCAGCTACGTGTTCAACGCGGACGATCCTTTAAGGGCTATCCAAGCGTTGAAGGCGCTGTAACCCGATATGCCTACACCCACCATATTTGGTAAAACACCCTTTTTACGCCTTCTCATTCCCGTCATCGCCGGTATCGTGGTGGCGGCCTACCTTCCCATTGGCAAACGTTTCTCCTCCCTCGTGGCGCTCGTGGGAGTACTGCTTATGCTACTCTCATTTTTCCTTAAGGGGGAATGGCGCTACCCTCTACGCTGGCTATTCGGGGTGGGTGCCTCGCTCTTCCTCTTCTTCATAGCCATCCTACAATTCCGGGAACACGAGAAAAGAGCGGAACCCGACTTCACCAGGGATGAGACTTATTACATCGGCACGCTCCTCGATATCCCCGAAATGAAACCACGCTCCATAGCATGCCACGTGAAAATTGGGTACCCCGTGGAGAAACGGGTTATCCTCTACCTGCAGCAGAGCGACCGGGCACAACTGCTCACACCCGGCGATGAACTGGTGTTCCGGGCAAGGTTGCAACCCTTTCGAAACTTTGGCAACCCGGACGACTTCAACTATCAGCGCTTCATGAAGATCAAGGGGGTGGCCGGATCAGCTTACGTGCCAACAAACAACTGGCGAAAAACGGGGAGACAACTACACACGCTCGCCACTTTGTCGCAACGCTGCCGGGCCAAGGTGCTGACTTTTTACCACTCATTCCAACTCGACCCGGATGCGCTCGCGTTCATATCGGCCATCACCCTGGGATATAAAGCCTACCTTTCGGACGACCTGCAAGAAGCATTCCGGGCCTCCGGCACAGCGCACGTGCTGGCTGTCAGCGGGCTGCACGTCGGCATCATCTACCTGGTCATCAACTTCCTCTTCTCGTTTTTAGGGAGGCGAGGGCGACCGTTCGTGGCACGGCAACTCCTGGTCATTCTCACCCTATGGGCCTACGCCCTGATTGCCGGGATGTCAGCCCCCATTACCCGTGCCGCGTTCATGCTGACCATCTACTGCGTGGGACGGATCGGGAAACGTTCCGGCTTTACCTACAACACCCTGGCCGCGGCCGCATTTATCATCCTCCTGTTCAAGCCATTTAGCTTGTTTAACGTCAGTTTCTTAATGAGCTTCATGGCGGTCTTCGCGATCCTTTATTTCCAACCGAAGCTACGCCTCCTTTACACCCCCCGCCACCGGGTAGCCAAGTACTTTTGGGAGCTCTCTACCGTCTCCCTCTCCGCGCAAATAGGCGTATTCCCCTTGGTTCTCTACTTTTTCGGTTCCTTCCCCACCTATTTTTTCCTCGCGAACCTGTTGGTCGTACCGCTGATATCGCTCGTTATCTACGCTACCGTTCCCCTGGTCGCCGTATCACTCTTCTCGTTCCTCCAATCGTCCTTACTCTCGTGGCTGGAAACGCTGTTCAGGTGGGTATTGAAGATGCTGATCAATACCGTGTTGTGGGTGGTACAGTTCACCGAAACGCTCCCCTTCGCGCAGGTGACCGACCAGTACCTCTCCCTCCCGCGGCTCCTCTTTCTCTTACTTTTCCTCTACCTGTTTGCACGACACCTTGTAAGTTGTCACTCCCGCCCCCTACTGGTCGCCCTCACCTCCCTGCTGCTCTTCTTCGTCATGGGCAGCCACGAGCGCCTCACCAGTGAGCCGGCACGCTTGGTTGTCTTTAACACGCCTTCAACCAGCGAGATCGCCATTTTCGCGGAGAAAAGACGCCACTACGTGGAAGTCCCGCGAAACGGGCTGCTGCCACATCCCACGGAGGCCATCCTCAGACTCTCCGATGGCGAGATCGAACGATTCCATGCTGCAGAACCGTTCCCCCTACACGCGCTCATCCTTTCGGAACACCGCTACTTTAACGTCAATCGGCTTCTCAACCTATTCCAACCCGAGGTAATCGTCCTGGATAGCTCTATCCCTCGCTACGCGGCCCGCCGGTTACAAGCAGAGTGTGGCAAGTTAGGCGTCGCGGTACACGATGTAACCGCAGATGGCGCCTATTCCATTTTTTATTAGTATTTTTGCAAGAAAATGTTATCCCATTGATTACACCCATCATTCAACAACAAAAAGTGGATCAGGTGATGGAAGCCATTCGTGCCTCCCAGGAGATCGTAATCACCACGCACCGTTCGCCGGACGGTGATGCGTTGGGCGCGTCGCTCGCGCTGTACCACTTCCTGAAACGACAGGGCAAGCGGACGCGGGTAATCGTCCCAAACCCTTTCCCTCACTTCCTGAGATGGATGGAAGGGAGCAACGAGGTGGAGGTGTACGAGTACAATCCCCCGGCGGGACAGCGTATCCTCACCTCGGCAGACCTGATCTTCTGCTTGGATTTCAACCTCTTTAAGCGGGTAGAACCGATGGCCCTCCCCCTTGAAGAGTCGCCCGCCAAGAAAGTGCTGATCGACCACCACCCGTTCCCGGGGGAGGGTTTCGACATCACCATCTCCCACCCGGAGATAGCCTCCACCTGCGAGCTCCTGTTCCGTTTCCTGAAGCAGGCAGGTGCCTATCCCGATCTCACGAAAGCAGAGGCGGAGTGCATTTACTGTGGCATGATGACCGATACCGGGGGGTTCACCTTCAACTCGAGCGACCCCGAGATTTACGAGATCATCAGCCTGCTCCTGCGGAAAGGAATCGATAAGGACGAGATCTATGCCAACGTGTTCCACAACTACTCTGAATCGCGCTTCAGACTGCTCGGCTTCATGCTCTCGCAGCGGATGGAGGTCTACCCGGAGCTACACTCGGCGCTCCTCTACCTATCACGGGAAGACCAGGCCCAGTTTGAGTTCAATAAAGGGGACACCGAAGGGTTCGCGAACTTCCCGCTCAGCATCAAGGGCATCATCTTCTCCACGTTTATACGGGAGGAGGACGCCCTTGTTAAGCTCTCCTTCCGCTCACAACAATCGTTCCCCTGCAACGAGCTTGCTGCCGAGTTCTTCAATGGCGGGGGACACCTGAACGCGGCGGGGGGAGAATTTTACGGCTCCTTCGAGGAAGCGCTGGAACTATTCGCCCAAGGGCTTAAGCAGTACGAGGAGAAGCTAAAAAAATCGTTTAACCCATTTTAAAGAATAGTCGCTGTTTATTTCGTCTAAACCGCCCATTGTTTACCGCGGATTGTGTATTTTTGCAGATGATTGAGCTGAACGTAAATAAGAGACAAACGATATGAGAATTTCACGTGCCACAACCATACTCATCACCGCGCTGCTGATGCTTTTCACCGCTTGCAACGATAAGAAAACGTATGCCGATTACCTGAAGGACGAGGCCCGTGCCATCGACCTTTTCATCAAGAAAAACGGGATCGAAGTGCTGGAGAAGTTGCCATCAGACGGCCAGTTCAAAAGCAACCAGTTCTACAAGGATGCCTCGACCGGTGTCTATTACAACATCGTGGAGTACGGCAACAAGCAGCAAAAGGCCTCGCTAGGCGACGAGGTATACATCCGTTTCAAGGGATTAACCTACTTTATGACGGACGACACTACCAGGTACAACAACCTGGATCCCATCCGAAGTCCCTTCCCCCAAACGCTGGTGTACCGGGGGAAAGTCAACAGCAACACCAAAAGCCACTACTCCACGGCAGGATGGATGGTTCCCGTTCCCGCTATCGGCCATAAGGCCGTGGTGAAACTGATCGTCCCCTTCGAGATGGGGTCATCGTACGATCAGTCCAATTACCAGCCCACCTACTACGATCACGTGGAGTACCGTTTTGAAGGTTTTTATTAATAAGCAATTCAAGTCCTCTGAGAAAAAGAGGCACGTTAAACAGACCCTATCGAGGGTTTTCATAAAGAAAAATTATGACGTTAATTAAATCCATCTCTGGCATTAGAGGTACCATAGGTGGTGCCATAGGGGAGAACCTCACCCCGCTCGACATCGTGAAGTTCACGGCCGCGTACGCCACGTTTATCAAAGAGCTGTCTCAGGTAAAACGCCCTCGGATTGTCGTGGGTCGAGACGCACGCCTCTCGGGGGAGATGGTGCACCGCGTGCTTACCGGTAGCCTGATAGGCATGGGGTGTGACGTGACCGATATCGGCATGGCCACCACCCCCACCACCGAGATCGCCGTGGTCAAAGAGAATGCCCAAGGAGGCATTATCATCACGGCCAGCCACAACCCAAAGCAGTGGAACGCGCTGAAACTGTTAAACCACAAGGGGGAGTTTCTGAACGCCAAGGATGGTGCGCGCATCCTCGCCTTGGCCGAAGAGGAAGCTTTCCTCTTCTCGCCCGTCGACGAGCTGGGTACGATCATCCAAAAAAACTACCTGCAAGAGCACGTGCAGAGTATCCTGGCGCTCGACTTGGTGGACGCGGAGGCGATCAAGGCGGCCAACTTCCAAGTGGCGATCGACTGCGTGAACTCGGTAGGTGGAATAGCTATCCCCGAGCTGCTCTACGCCCTGGGGGTAAAAAAAGTGTTCAAACTGCACTGCGCCCCTCACGGGAACTTTTCGCACAATCCGGAACCCCTTCCCGAGCATCTCACCGAGCTAGCCTCACTCACCCGGGACTCTCGGGCCACCGTTGGCTTCGCCGTAGATCCCGATGTGGATCGGCTGGCTATCTTTAGCGAAGACGGGGAACCCTTTGGCGAGGAGTACACGCTGGTGGCGGTATCTGACTACGTGCTGCAACACACGCCCGGCAACACGGTCTCCAACCTGAGCTCTACCCGTGCGCTAAGGGATGTCACCCGGCAACGAGGGGGTGAGTACTACGCGGCCGCGGTGGGAGAGGTAAACGTGGTGACCAAGATGAAAGAGGTAAACGCCGTGATTGGCGGGGAAGGGAACGGTGGCGTTATCTACCCTGCCTGGCACTATGGCCGAGATGCCCTCGTGGGCATCGCCCTCTTCCTCTCTTACCTGGCCCGCTCAGGCAAAAGCCCATCGGAGTTAAGGAAATCCTACCCTGCCTACTTCATGTCAAAACAGAAAGTGGAGCTCCAACCGGGCATGGATACCGACGCGATACTGCAAGCGATGAAAGAGCGGTTCAGCGACCAAGAGGTGACCGATATTGACGGGGTTAAAATCGACTTCCCAGACAAGTGGGTACATCTCCGCAAATCGAATACCGAGCCCATCATTCGCGTTTACTCCGAGGCGAAAACGGCACGTGAGGCCGAGGAGATCGGCAGACAGATTATCCAGTTAATTGCCTCCTACCGTTGAGACAACGCTGGGGGAAGCCGTTAAGCAAGGTTCAATGAAGGAAAAGCTGGTAAGCCGCTCAGACTTCAAGGGGTTACATCCCCTGCTCCAAGGTAAGCTTGGCGACAAGATTATTGATATCGGCATGAAGTTGGCTGGATTGCATCACGCGAACGCGATATACGACCGGTCAAAGCACTTAACCGGCCCTGCCTTTTGCAAGGATGTGCTCGACAAGCTGGGTGTTACCCGTGTGCCGCGTAACGTGGAGGTACTCGAACAACTCAGAGGCGAGCCTTTTATCACCATATCCAACCACCCGTACGGCCATATCGACGGGATTGCACTCATCGAGCAGGTGGGTGGGCGCGCGCCCAACTTCAAGGTAATGGTTAACTTTATCTTGGGCTTGATCGACACGATGTCGGAGAACTTCATCACGGTCGACCCGACGAAAGGCAAAGAGAAAAGCAGCACCACCACGGCCGGGTTTCGGGGATGTATCGCCCATCTGAGGTCGGGTAACCCCATGGGGTTCTTCCCCTCCGGGGCAGTATCGAACCTCTACTTCCGGAAAGGGAAATTCATCATCGAAGATCGACCTTGGCAGGAGGCTATCCTCAAGATCATCCGAAAAGCCCATGTGCCCGTTATCCCGATTCATATATCGGGGTACAATAGCATCCCTTTCTACCTCTCCCGCGCCTTGGGATGGCAGGTTCGCACGATGAGACTCTGCCACGAGCTACATAACAAGTGGGGCAAGGAGATGGTGCTCTCCTTTGGCAACCCGATCACGCCACAACAGGTGAAGGCATTCGGGAAAGATACCTGTCGGCTGGAGGATTACCTGCGGCGTACCACGTACGCTTTAGGAGAAATGTAAATAAATGACTACCTTTGACACCTATGGCAAAGCAATCGATACAGCAAGTCAAACAGCGTTTTGGAATCATCGGTTCGGCTCCGGAGCTGGACCGGGCGATCGATGTTGCCTTGCAGGTGGCACCCACCGATCTATCCGTGTTGATTACCGGGGAGAGCGGTGCCGGTAAGGAGAGCTTCCCCCAGATCATCCATCAATACAGCAGGCGAAAACATGGACCCTACTTCGCGATCAATTGCGGTTCTATCCCTGAAGGGACAATTGATTCCGAGCTGTTCGGCCATGAGAAAGGATCGTTCACCGGCGCCACCGGGGCGCGGAAAGGGTACTTCGAGGTGGCCGACGGGGGTACGCTATTCCTCGACGAGGTGGGCGAATTGCCGCTCTCCACGCAGGCTCGGCTGTTGCGTGTGCTGGAGACCGGGGAGTTCATCAAGGTGGGTTCATCGAAGGTCGAGAAAAGCGATGTCCGGGTAGTAGCGGCTACCAACCTCAACATGGTGCAAGCCATCGAAAAGGGGAAGTTCCGGGAGGACCTCTACTACCGGCTGAACACCGTGCCCATCCGGGTGCCGCCGCTCCGAGACCGGCAAGAGGATATTCCCCTCCTATTTCGCAAGTTCGCCGGCGATTGTGCCGAGAAGTACATGATGCCGCCCATCACGCTCACCGATGATGCCCGGGCGATGCTCGTGAGCTACCATTGGCCGGGCAACGTGCGGCAACTCAAGAACATCACCGAGCAGGTATCGGTCATCGAGAGGGAGCGAACCATCACCCCCGACATCCTTCAAAAGTACATCCCCTACAACGAGGGGCGCATGCTCCCCGTTTCGGTCTCCAAGCTAAAGGAGGCCGATTACAGGTCGTTCGCTAACGAACGAGAGATCCTCTACCAGGTTCTCTTCGATATGAAGAAGGATATTTCCGACCTCAAGCAGGTAGTGAAAAATATCATAGAGGGAGCACCCGCCCACGCGTCTGTGCACCCTGCCGACCATCCGGTTGCCCATTCGTCCACCCCTACCATTATCTCGAATGAACCCACCCGGGTGTCTGTCCCCGCAAAGTACGAGGAGTTCCCGCCTACCCTCACGATTGGTGACAACAAAGTGCATGACATCCAAGATGCCACCGAGTACGAAGAGAGCACAAAATCAATTAGCGAGGTAGAGAAAGAGATGATCGCCAAGGCGTTGGCACGCCACAACGGCAAACGAAAAGCGGCCGCGAGCGACCTGGGGATATCAGAGCGAACGTTGTATAGAAAAATTAAAGAGTATGGCCTCTAACCGTTAAGGGTTTCCCCTTGTCCTAAAATACTGCCGCGATGAAACGAAGTATTCTCTTCCTGTTGTTACTGTTCGTGACGAGCTCGTGTCGGATATCCTACTCCTTCCGAACGGCCTCCATCGACTACGAGCTTACCAAAACGCTATACATAGGGCATTTCGTGAACCAGGCACCCCTGGTCTACCCCCCTCTGGAGCAACGTTTTAACGAGGAGATGAAAGACTACTTCACCCGGAACACCCGGTTGCAACTGGTCAACCAGAATGGCGACATGGAGATAGAGGGAGAGATCGTGGGGTACGAGCTCACCCCACTCGCCGTGCAGGAGGACGCTTTCGCTTCCGAAACGAAGCTAACCATGACCGTACGGATGCGGTTCCGCAACAACAAAACCGACGAACCGGAGCTAGAAGAACGAATCTCGGCCAACCGGACGTTTTCCAGCAACACGATGTTTGACAACGTGCAGGATCAACTCATTGAGGAGCTCATCGATGAGATCGTAGACCAAATTTTCAACGCCACCATGTCGAATTGGTAGCGAAACAATTTAGACGAAAAAGAATGGAACAGGAGCAGCTTTACCACTGCATGGAGCAACCGGGATCAATGGACAAGGTCACGGTGGAGGAGCTAGGCCGGCTGATCGAGGAGTTTCCCTATTTCCAGACGGCGCGCCTGCTCTATACCCAGAACTTGCATGCTACCGGGGATCCGCGGTACAGTGACGAGCTGGGTAAAACCGCGATCTTTTGTGCCGACCGTTCGAAGCTTTTTTACCTGATTCACGCGGAGAGGTACTGGCAGCTACTAAGCCTGCCAGGAAGTGACACGTTATCGGAGAAAGATAGAACCGAGATCCTGCTAAATTCTTACCTGCAGTCGTTCGAGGAGAAGAAGGTACAGGAGGATGCACCACCCGTCGCCTTGGGCGAGGAACATGCCGCCTCAGTCGACTACTTCGCGTACCTTGATGCCATGGGTGAGGGGATATCCCTAGAGGGGCGTGAGCAACACCGACTTCAACACCAGGACATTATCGATGCCTTCATCGAGAAGGCCAACAATGACGATATCCGCCCCTCCCTGCCCACCGAACGAAGTGAGGCCAGCAAAGGAGAAACAGAAGAGGGAGAAGGCGAGTTCTTGACCGAAACGCTCGCGAAAATTTACATGAAGCAGCAAAAATATGAGCAGGCCCTCGCGATTATTAAGCGGTTAAGTTTGAATTTTCCAAAAAAAAGTGCTTACTTTGCCGACCAAATTCGTTTTTTGGAGTATTTGATTATTAACGAGAAGAACAAAAAATAAAAATAGACAGCAGTCATGTATATATTCATTACCATTCTGATTCTTTTGGCGTCCCTTCTGATGATCTTCGTCGTACTGATCCAGAAGTCTAAAGGCGGCGGCTTAGCCAGTGGTTTCGCTTCGTCTAACCAGATCATGGGCGTACGGAAGACAACCGACTTCCTAGAAAAATTCACCTGGACGCTCGCGGCTGTGGTTATCGTGTTGAGCATCCTCACGGCCAAGTTCACGGCCTCACACGGTGATGCCCGCCAGTCGGAGATCGAGGTACAGCAACCCGCGCCGCTTAGCCCAAGCACCGCTCCCGACGTGACACCGGGACTTCCCATCCCCTCTGCTCCCGCTCAGGCACCCGAGGGAGAGACACCCGCGGAATAGAAACCCGCGACCCGTAACAAAAGTACAACACTGCCCGCGAGGTTAAAGATCAACCCGCGGCACCATTATTTGCATTCCGGTATATAACAGCTGTAGGGATTTATCGTAGTACGATATCGCGAAGGAGTGGAACTCCAGCGTGCTCGTTCAGCCTTTTAATCAGGTTCTCCTTGTTCATTTGCAGTTCGGCGCGCAGGACTGATGACGCGAGCTGCACGTAGAGTACGCCATGCTTGAAGTAGATGGCGCGGGTGTAGCTGGAGACCCCTTCGCCCAGCAACTCATGCCACCCTTTCACCACGCGGCGCTCACCCAGTTGTCTCCGTATATCATCACGGCTCTCCAGGAAATCAGACAGCAAATCTGAAAGGGGTTGCGCGTCTTTTTTTTTCATCGTCCTATTCGCTCATTGATGTAACCTCTCCATTCACCACCGAGTAAACACGGTAATTATCGTGATACCGTTCCAAGAGCTTATCGAAAGACTCACGGTTGGTGTCCGAGATAAAGATCTGCCCGAACGAGGGGCCCGAGAGCAGCTTCACGATCTCCTCCACCCGGTGGGCGTCGAGCCTATCGAAGATATCATCCAGCAACAGGATAGGAACAGCATGTCCCCGCTTCAAAAGAAATTGAAACAGCGCCAGCTTAAGAGAGACGAAAAAGGTCTTGTTCTGCCCCTGGGAACCCACTCTTTTCATGGGGTAGCCTTCTAACAACATCTCTAGCTCGTCGCGGTGAATCCCCACCGTGGTATGGCCCAGCAACAAATCGCGCTGTCTGTTCTGTATCAACCTCCTGCTGAAATCCGCGCTGGAGAGTTGAGAGCTATAGGCAAGCAACACGCCCTCGTTAGAGCGGCTCACGCGACTGTAAAACTCATTGAAGATGGGGACAAGCTCCTCCACGAATATCTTCCGCTTTTGGTGGATGGGATTCCCGCTCGCGACCAACTGCTCGTCCCATAGCTCAAGCAGCTCCACGTCAATATCCCCCTCCTCGCTCTTCAGCAGCACGTTTCGTTGCTGTAACGCCTTGTTATACTGCACCAATGCCCGCAGGTACTCCTTGTCGTATTGCGATATGGCCATATCCATGAACTTCCGCCGCTCCTCGCTTGCCCCCGTGATCAACTCGTTATCCGCGGGTGAAATCATCACGAGTGGGATTAGGCCGTAGTGGTCAGTCAGCTTTTCGTACGCCTTCTTATCCCGCTTGAACTGCTTCTTCTGTCGCCGACGGAGACCACTATAGATCTCGATCGGGGTATGATCATTGGTCAGGTACCTGCCTTGAATCATGCAGACATCGGCATCGTGCCGGATGACCTGCGAGTCCACCGGGTTGGTATAGCTCCGGCAGAAGGAGAGGTAATAGATCGCGTCGAGCAGGTTGGTCTTCCCCATCCCGTTATTTCCCACAAAGCAATTAATACCCGGGGAGAAGTGTAGCTCCGCCTGCTCGATATTCTTGTAATTCAGTATAGATAGCTCTTCTAATATCATATCGGTTAATCGTCACTCATCAGGAGCCGCTGCAGGTCTTCAGGGGAGATATTCATCTTTAGCCGCCCCTCAGAGGCGAAGGCAATCTTTCCCCGCTCTTCCGAGACGATGATCACCTTGGCATCGGTCTCCTGCGAGATTCCCAGCCCCGCCCGGTGCCTCAGCCCCAAATGCGCCGGTATGTTGGGGTTCTGCGAGATGGGCAGGATACAACCAGCCGCCTTAATCTTCTTCCCCACGATAATCATCGCCCCGTCGTGCAGGGGACTATTTTTAAAGAAGATGTTCTCGATAAGCCGCGAAGAGATGTCCGCGTTCACGATCTCCCCCGTCTGCTCGTACAGCCCCATTTGGATATCCCCCTGTATAGCGATCAGGGCACCCGTTTTGGCCTTCGACATGTTCATGCACGCGAGTACCACCGCCGTGAGGTGCGAGTTGTCTTTCTTGTTACCTTCATTCGGGAAAATCAGCTTGGCGATAAAGTTCCACCCCTTTTTAGAGCCAAGCGACATCAAGAACCGGCGAATCTCATCTTGAAAGAGAATTACCAACAGTATAAGCCCCGCGCTCACGAACTGATCGAGGATAGAGCCCAACAGCACCATGTTGAACACCCTCGACACCAGGATCCATATAACCATGAAGACAAGGATACCGATTAGCAGCGGCCGTAACCCCGAGATCTTGACCAGACGGAAAAGATAATAAAGGAGCAGGGCGACCAGTACTACATCGATGAAATCCTTTAAACCGAAATGCGCGAACATACCCTTGATTTATGATTCAACTCCTGCACGATCTTGACGCACTCCACTGCCTCTTTCACATCATGCACCCTCAAGATGTGGGCACCCGATAGCAGGGCGACCGTGTTCAACACGGAGGTCCCGTTAAGGCTCTGCTCCGGCGTGGAGCCAAGAAGCTTGTATATCATCGATTTGCGCGATATACCCACCAGGAGCGGCTCCTCAAAGATATGAAAATATTTCAGATAAGCCATCAATTCGTAATTTTGGGAGACCGTTTTGCTGAAGCCGAAGCCCGGATCGAGGATCACGTCGTTCACCCCCAGCTGATTCAGTTGCGCGACCTTTTCGGCGAAGTAAAGGAGCAGCTCCTGCACGAAGTGATCGTAGTCGGTCAGCTGTTGCATCGTCTGGGGCGTCCCCCGCATGTGCATTAGGATGTAGGGCACGTTCAGCTTGGCCACCGTGGTGAACATGCGCTCATCAATCTGCCCCCCCGATATATCATTGATTAGGTTCACCCCGTGCTCCTCAACCGCCTCCTTCGCCACGTCCGCGTAAAAGGTGTCGACCGATAGCAGCGCCCGCGGGAACTCCCTCCTGATTAGCCTCAAGGCGGGCATCAACCGTCCCGCCTCCTCCTTGGCGTCCAAGAGGCGGGAGATGGGCGTGGTGGATTGCGCGCCCACATCGATAAAGGTGCCCCCCTCGCGAAGGATTTGGCCGCACCGCTCCACGATCTCCCGTTCCGACTGCTTCCGGCTGCCGGGGAAGAACGAGTCGGGGGTTACATTCAATATCCCCATCACCCTCGGTTCGGAGAGCTCCATCAACTCCCCATTCAGATTGATCGTTTTCACCTTCTCTTTACTTTGCATACAATTTCACCCTTTATTTTTATTTACCACGGTTGCTTTACGTTCCAGTTTCATTAAGACCCCTAACTCACAACACCGAGTTAGGATCCTTATCGGGGTAATCAACAGTGTAATGCAGCCCACGGCTCTCCTTGCGTGCCATCGCCTGCTTGATTACCAGGTAGCCCACCTTGATGATGTTCCGCAACTCGCAAATTTCGCGAGAGACCACCGACCGTTGAAAAAGGTCCTCCGTCTCCCGGAAGAGGATGTTAAGGCGGCTCATCGCCCGGTTCAACCGCAGGTCGGAACGAACGATACCCACGTACGACGACATGATCTGCCCCACCTCCCGGTAGCTCTGCGTGATTAACACCATCTCCTCGGGTGAGGTGGTTCCTTCATCGTCCCAAGGAGGGATATCCTCTTGAAACGGGTACTGCTTAAAGCGGGGTATCGCGTGCTTCGCCGCCGAGTCGGCAAACACCACCGCCTCTATCAGCGAGTTAGAAGCCAAGCGGTTCGCCCCATGCAGCCCGGTGCAAGCACACTCGCCGTTGGCGTAGAGGCGGTGAATGGAGGTAGCCCCGTTTAGGTTCACCCAGATCCCCCCGCAGAGGTAGTGTGCCGCCGGTGCAACAGGGATCATCTCTTTGATGATGTCAATCCCAAAAGCGAGGCACTTCTCGTATATCGTGGGAAACTGACGTCGCGTCTCTGCCGCATCCTGTCGCGTCACGTCCAGGAAGACGTGATCCTCCCCACGCTCCTTCATCTCGGTATCGATGGCACGGGCCACGATATCGCGTGGGGCCAGGGAACCCCGCTCGTCATACTTGTGCATGAACTCCTTGCCATCCAGCGTCTTTAAAATGGCCCCGTACCCCCTCATCGCTTCGGTAATCAAAAAAGAGGGCCTCGCCCCGGGGTGGTAGAGCGCCGTGGGATGAAACTGCACGAACTCCATCCCCTTCACCTCCCCTTTTGCCCTCGACACCATGGCGATACCATCGCCCGTGGCCACGCTCGGGTTGGTGGTAGTTTGATAAACCGCGCCAATGCCCCCCGTGGCCATCATGGTCACCCTCGACAAGAAAACGTCAATCGATCCCGTCTCCTCGTTAAGGATGTACGCCCCATAGCACTCGATGTTCGGAGTATGACGGGTCACGATCTGTCCCAAGTGGTGCTGCGTAAGTACCTCAATGGTGAAATGACGTTCAAACACGTCGATATTGGGATGGGCCCTAACCGCCTCCACGAGACTCATCTGTATCTCCGCTCCCGTTTTATCCTTGTGGTGCAGGATGCGAAAATCGGAATGGCCCCCCTCTCGATGCAGGTCGAAGTTACCCTGTTCATCTTTATCGAAGTCTACCCCCCATCCGATAAGCTCGCGAATCTGCCCGGGCGCTTCACGCACCACCTTCTCTACCACCACGGGGTCACACAGACCGGCACCGGCATTCAGCGTGTCGGCAATATGGTTCTCGAAGTGATCCCAGGGACGGGTCACCGAGGCAATACCCCCTTGGGCGTAAAAGGTGTTCGCCTCCTCCAGCAGGGTCTTGGCTACAAGTGCCACCTTGCCGTAAGGGGCCACCTTGAGCGCGAAGCTCATCCCCGCGATACCGGAACCTATTACCAAAAAATCGTATTTGTAAATCATTTTCACCGCAATTACAGTACAAATGTAACTTCAACAAACCGATTTCACCCCATATTTTGGGAACAAAAATATATCGACATGGTTAAGATGGTTAAAAAACAGCTCTTTGTTGGATTTTTGGCTTCTATGTGTTTACTTTGTAGAAAGGGTAACTCTTGTGCCCAAGTAGAACCACTGAAAAACCCTCAGCGCATGAGACATCTGGTAACCCTTTCCCTTCTTTTTTTCGGTATCCTCTCCACCAACGCATGGACAGTAAGGGAGGCAGGAGAGGGTGTGAAGACAGATCAGCGCATGGACACCATCCACGTGCTGAGGGGTAGGGTACTGGGTAGCAATACCAATGAACCTCTTGTGAACGCGAGCATCACGGTGTACGGTACCCATATATCGAGCGTCACCAACCAAGAGGGCTACTTCTCCATCCGGGTTCCCACCTCCTACAGCCACTCACACCTTGTAATCCGCCATCTTGGGTACGAGAACGGCCATATCCCGGTCACCACGTTAATCGACATCCCAGATAACCACATCACGCTCAAGTCATCACCCTTCACGTTGAGCGAAGTAGAGGTGGTCTCCGGCGATGGCACCGAATTGGTGCAGGAAGCATTGCGGCGAATCTACCTGAACTACCCATCCACGCCCAACATGATGGTCTCCTTCTACCGCGAGTCCATCAAGAAAGGTTCCCGCTACATCTCTCTCGTGGAGGCGGTTCTGGATATTTACAAATCGGGCTACACCTCGATAAGCAGTGACCAGGCCCGGATTTACATCGGGAGGAAAGCGACCGACATCTCCCCGAGGGACACCGTGTTGGTGAAGTTTCAAGGGGGCATCAGTGATGCCTTGAAGCTTGATATCGCGAAGTATCCGGAGATCGTTTTCGGCAAGGACGGGTCGGACTACACGTTTCAAATCGATGGGCTAATCAATTACAACGATAGGCCGCACTACGCCATTTTGTTTGCCCCGAAAAGAGGCATTCAAGACATCTTGTTCCGGGGAACGATCTACCTGGAGGCGTACTCCCTCGCCTTTGCCCGCATGGAGTTCAACATGAATGTGGAGGGAAGGAAAGAGGCATCTCAAGTCTTCATCCGCCGCAAGCCACCCAGGATGAAGGTAGAGGTGACCCGCGCCCGCTACGTGGTAGACTTCAGCGAGAGCGAGGGCAAGTGGTTTTTCAACTACAGCTCAACCAATGTAGGGTTTCGCGTGCGATGGACCAACCGGCTTTTCGGGCTGTTTGCCACCCACTACACCATTGGCTCTGAGATGGCCATCACAGATCGGTACAACGAGAACGTGGTGAGGTTTCCGCGTAACGAGCGAATAAGATCGACCGACGTAATCGCGGAAAAGGTGGAACACTTTCTCGATCCCGACTTTTGGGGTGATTACAACGTAATTGAACCGGATCAGGAGATAACCGAAGCGATACGCCGGCTCAGCGGGAAACTGAAACGACGCCAATAGCGCCGAAGCGACAGCAGAAACACTGAAATGCCATCAAACGCTGAAACGTTGGCAGACATAAAAACGGCAAAAGCAAAATAATCAACCAATCCGTTTGTAATTTGATTTTTTAAACGTATCTTTGCCGTCCAAAAAGTTTTTAAACGCAATTTACAACAAAACATGTATTTAGATTCTGAAAAAAAGAAGGAAATCTTCGCTAAATACGGGAAGTCTAACACTGATACTGGCTCACCAGAAGCGCAGATAGCATTGTTTTCCTACCGTATTTCGCACCTGACTCAACATTTGAAGTCACACAAGAAGGATTATAACACGGAAAGGGCATTGAGACTTTTAGTGGGTAAGCGTCGTCGCTTACTCGATTACCTGATTGAAAAAGATATCGAAAGGTATCGCGCCATTATCAAGGAGCTGGGTATCCGCAGGTAATTCTCAAAAAATGGAAAAAGGCAGGTCAAAACGACTTGCTTTTTTTATCACCTCACCAAGAGGAGCAGTTCTCAAAAGGGGTGACCCTTCATAAAAAATCACTTTACACTGAATAAGAGCAGGTTGACGATTTAAAGCGACCAAATCGACCCAAAAACATATTGTATAACTATGTTTTATAATATGTATTTTTATTTTGCCAATTCAAAAATGGGGCTTATCTTTGTATCGATAACCTAAAACAATCTTTTTTGCCTTAAGCCTGATATCACGTTAACCATTACAAAAGAGGCCTTCTCAACCGAGGGGGCCTCTTTTTCATGGGAGCTTTTTGACCCCCTTTTTCGTCGAACCTTTTTTCGCTGTTGAGATCTCTCTAATTTTACCCATGAAGGAATTTAGCCAATGCTCTCTTGATTTTCGCGTGGGTCTCCTCGCTCACCGGAACGAGCGGCAAGCGTAGGCGGTTAAGAATCATCCCCTTTTCATGGAGCATACACTTCACACCTGCCGGGTTACCCTCCACGAACATCAGGTGAAAGAGCTCGTTGTAGTTGGCCTCCATCTCGCTACGCGCATGCACAAAGTCACCACCCAGCGCACTCTGCACAAGCCAAGACATCTCTTTAGGAAACGCGTTGGCGAAGACCGATATCACGCCTATGCCACCCAGTTCGATCACAGCAGTGGTAACAGCATCATCACCCGAAATCACGTGAAACCCCTCGGGTGCACCCTCGGCAACCGCTTTTATCTGTTGCAGGTTGCCTGACGCCTCTTTGGTCGCGATCACGTTGGAACAGTGGTAAGCAATACGTAGGGTGGTCTCGGCCGTCATGTTCACACCCGTCCGACCCGGCACATTGTACAACACGATGGGCAGGGGCGAATGGTTCGACAGCGTCCTGTAGTGCTGAAAAAGACCCTCTTGAGACGGTTTGTTATAATAAGGGGTCACCGAGAGGATCGCGCTCACGCCCGTGAAGTCGAAGCTCTTCAACTCCTCCACCAGGGCAGCCGTATTGTTGCCCCCAACCCCCATCACCACCGGGACCCTACCATCAACCCGTTTAACGATACAACGGACCACCTCTCTTTTCTCCGAACTAGAAAGCGTGGGCGTTTCTGCCGTGGTACCCAACGCCACAATGTAATCGGTCCCGTTCTCCAACTGGTAATCCACCAACCGAGGGAGGGCATCAAAATCGATGGAACCGTCCGCTCGAAACGGGGTAATGAGCGCCACCCCCAAACCTGTTAAATCAACTTTCGCCATATAACCCCTCTTATGCTATCTGATTGTTTCTTATACTACCGTTGTTTTGCCTTTCTTGCCAGGCAAAATGACACCATATCCAACGCTTACCGCACAAAAAAACACCACTTCCTGTATTTACCGTGCAAAATGAATCTGCAAGGCAAAGGTACGTATTTTTCCAATAGCGTGACAAAGTTGAATGAATTTATTGGGTGAGGATAGCGTAAAATTGAGGTGATAATGCTATCTTCGCGTATAGGCGCAAAGAGATATATGCAGTTTATTCCCGAAAAATACCGTATCCCTGACGCCCCGATGCAACCGTTTATCGATGCGGACGAGATATGGGACTACTTGAACCATACTCCCTCAACCCCCGAAAGCGTGCAACGGGTGGTGGCGAAGTCGTTGGCAAAAAAAAGGCTCAACCTGGAAGAGGTGTCGGTCCTGATTAACGGGACCGACAGCAAGTCGGTTCACTATATCAAAGAGGGAGCTAAGACACTAAAAAAAAAGGTGTACGGCAATCGCATCGTGCTGTTCGCCCCCCTCTACGTTGGCAACAAGTGCTCCAACGATTGCACCTATTGCGGCTTCAGAGCCTCCAACCGTGAACAGGTACGCGTTACCCTCACCGGCAAAGAGCTGGAAAGAGAGATTGAAGCCCTGGAGGAGGAGGGGCAGAAACGGTTGATCCTGGTATTCGGGGAGCACACCGAATACAGTCCCAAGTTCATCGCGGAGGCGGCCCGAACCGCCTACCGCGTGAAAAAAGGTACCGGCGAGATACGTAGGGTGAACATCAACGCGGCACCGCTGGACATCGAGGGATTCCGCACCGTGAAAGAGGCGGGAATCGGCACCTACCAGGTGTTCCAGGAGACATACCACCCGAAGGCTTACAAGTGGTACCATGCCCGGGGCAAAAAAGCCGACTACAATTACCGGCTCACCTCGCTCGACCGGGCTCAAGAGGCGGGACTCGATGACGTGGGTATCGGTGCGCTGCTGGGCCTGTACGACTGGCGCTTTGAGGTGATGGGACTGGTACGCCACACCAACCACCTGGAAGCGTGCTACAACGTGGGACCCCACACCATTTCCTTCCCCAGGATAAAAGACGCATCCATGCTCGAAATAGGCGACCACTACTTCGTGTCGGACGAAGAGTTCACCCGACTGGTTGCTATCCTCCGACTGGCCGTACCCTATACCGGGATGATTCTCACCGCACGCGAGCCGGCACCATTGCGCAACGAGCTGATACAATACGGGGTGTCGCAGATTGATGGCGGCACCAAAATAGAGCTGGGTAGCTACTCCCGCGCGGAAAGGAATCACGACCTGAACCGTGGACAATTCCATATCGGCGATGATCGCACCTTGAACGAGGTGGTGGACGAGCTTCTACAACAGGGAATGCTCCCCTCGTTCTGCACAGCCTGTTACCGGCTCGGCCGAACCGGGGAGCATTTCATGGAGTTCTCCGTGCCCGGTTTCATCAAGCGGTTCTGCACGCCCAACGCCATGCTTACGCTGGCCGAATACCTGGTGGATTACGCTCCACCGGCAACCGCGGTGAAAGGGTGGGACGTGATCGAGAAAAATATGGAAGGAATGAGCGAAAAAATGCAACGCGACATACGAGATAAAATAGAACGGGTAAAAAACGGGGAGCGGGACATCTATTTTTAATGTACGCTCCCTGAACGTAATTATGGCACATGATGAGCGTGAACAGGCTCCATATTGGTATATTTGGCCGCGTGAATACCGGGAAAAGTTCGCTGATCAACATGATCACCGGACAGGAGATCTCCTTGGTATCGCATTTCCCCGGGACAACGACCGACCCCGTGAAAAAATCGGTGGAGATCACTGACATTGGCCCTGCAGTCCTGATTGATACGGCCGGCATGGATGACTTAGGCGAAATCGGCTCAATGAAAATACAGCGCTCTAAAGAGGTCATACGAAGGGTGGACTGCGCGATTCTACTCATCTCCGGGAACCAGTTCGGCGACTACGAGGTTCGCCTGATCGAGCAGTTCAACAAGAACGAGGTGCCGTACCTTATCGCGCACAACAAAAGCGATATCGACAAAATCGCCGCCATCACCAAAACAGCCATCAAGCAATACTCCAACGCGGAGATCATCGACTTTAGCACGACCCATCCAGCCGATAAAGAGCGGTTGATTGGCGCACTCAAGCGAATCGTGCCGGAAACCGCCTTCTTGAAAAGCTCACTGATTGGCGACCTGGTCAAGCCGAAGGATGTGGTACTGCTTATCACACCCATTGATGAGGCGGCGCCCGAGGGGCGGCTTATCCTCCCGCAAAACCAAACCCTGCGCGACGCCCTTGATAACGACTGCGTGGTCATCGTGATCAAGGATACCGAATTGGCCGATTTCTCCAAGCTTCGGATACGGCCCGCCCTAGCCATCAGCGACAGCTCAGTGTTCGGAATCGTGGCGAAGCGGCTCCCACAGGACATCCCTCTGACCAGCTTCAGTATCCTATTCGCCCGCCTCAAGGGCGATTTCGAGGCCTATATGGCAGGCACGCCAAAAATCTCTCAACTGGAAGAGGACGACCATGTGCTGATACTGGAGAGCTGCACCCACCAGGTTAGCTGTGACGACATAGGGAGGGTAAAGATACCGACCCTGCTTCAAAAATTCACGGGCAACAAGTTGCGGTTTACTGTCGTTTCGGGCCTCACCGAGCTTCCCGCTAATCCCCGCGATTTCGCCCTCGTGGTTCAGTGCGGTGGTTGTATGATCACCCGCAAGCAGCTGTTAAACCGTCTCCGCCCCTTTATCGAAGCGGGTGTCCCTGTCACCAACTACGGGATGGCACTGGCCTACCTACACGGCATCTTCAACAGGGCAACGCGGGTATTCAATAAAAAAAGCACCGAGTTGCAACTTTTCCCGGATTTTTGACCCCTGAGACAACGACCTACACGCCTTACATCCCGGCATTCCAAATAAATCACGCACAGTGACAACACCCATTGGATAAACCAAATAGCCCATACTGCACAAACACCCGAGAGATAAACCAAGTAACGATGAAGGAAAAGCTGTCAAAGGAGAATCTTATCGCGCTCCTGTCAACCAAAGGGGAGGAGAAGCAGAGACTGTTTGAGCGCGCTGCCCTCGTCAAAAAGCAGCACGTGGGAAACAAAGTATACCTGAGAGGGTTAATAGAACTATCCAACCGCTGCCAAAAGGATTGCTACTATTGTGGCATCCGTCATTCGAACCATACCCTGCATCGCTACATGCTAAGCCACGACGAGACGATGAAGACCGTGATGAAGGCCTATGAGAAAGGATACGGATCGGTCACCATCCAGTCGGGCGAATGGAACTCACCGGAATTTATCGCACGGATCGATCGCATCGTCCGGGAAACGAAACAGGCAACCAACGGAGCTGTCGGCATCACCCTCTCCTGTGGGGAGCAATGCAAAGAGACCTACCGCCGCTGGTTCGAGAGCGGTGCAGACCGCTACCTGCTCCGTGTTGAAACCTCTTCAGAAGCGCTATACCGAAAACTCCACCCCAATAATAGTTTCCACACCTACCTCCAACGGGTGAAAGCATTGGAAGCGTTGGGGGAAACGGGTTACCAGGTGGGAACCGGGGTAATGATTGGCCTCCCCTTTCAGACGATTGAGCAACTGGCAGACGATCTCCTCTTCATGCAGCAGATCGATATCGATATGTGCGGTATGGGACCCTACATCGAACACCCCAACACCCCGCTCTACGCTCACCGAGACAAGCTCCTCCCTCTTGAAGAGCGGCTGCACCTCAGCTGGAAGATGGTAGCCCTGCTACGCATCCTGATGAACGACATCAATATAGCAGCGACCACCGCGTTGGAGGCGATTGACGGCAACGCACGAGAAAAAGCAATCGCGGTAGGGGCCAACGTGGTGATGCCCAACATCACGCCCAGCAGCTACCGACCCGGCTACCTGTTATACGAAAACAAACCCCTCCCCGCCGCCAACGACAACGGGGAAGGGGAACTTACATCACTGGAGCGGCGACTATACGATATGGATCACGTTATCGCCTACTTCCAACAAGGGAACTCCGCCCGCTACGAAAAAAGGATACAATCTATGACGAGTACTCGGCAATGATCTGCTTTACCCCGTCTGGCGAAACGCGGCCGTACACCTTATCGCCCACGAGCACCACGGGGGCTAAACCGCAGGCACCCACGCAACGCAGGCAGTTTATCGAGAAGCGCCCGTCGGGCGTGGTCTCTCCCACCTTGATACCCAGTTCCTTGATAAACTCCTCGAGCACCCTCTCGGCACCGCGCACGTAGCAAGCCGTCCCCACGCAGATGGAAATGGGGTGTTCCCCCTTGGGGATCATCGAGAAGTAGGAATAGAAGGTCACCACCCCGTACACCTGTGCCACCGGTATGTGTAAGTTATGGGCCACCATATCCTGCACCTCCGCCGGCAGGTAGCCAAACCTGTTTTGCGCTTCATGCAGCACGTTGATTAACTCTCCCGGATCGTTGTCGAACGAATCGCATATCTCGTTGATCTGCTCTATGATCTCTTTCGGCAAATTTACCCTTACCTCCACGCCATCGGTGCCGGTCACCTTTTCCATGTATTCGAAGGCCTCGGGTGTTATGATTACTTTTTGACTCATATGGTTTCAATTTCATGATTCAACAATCATCCTTGCAGATGGATGGTTACCTCGTTGCTCTTCGCGAAGTACTCCGTGTGCAGCAGCTTGTGAGCTAGCTCGCTCCCCGGTTCGCCCAAGAACTCCTCGTACAACTTGATGATGGAGGGGTTCTCGTGCGACTTGCGGATTGGCATCTCTTGGTCTGCCGCGTAGAGGGCGGCGGCACGCTTCCCAAGCACCCCGCTATCACCGTGGTTAAAGGGCTGCCCAGCGCCACCGACGCATCCACCGGGGCACGCCATCACCTCGATCGCGTGGAACTTCGACTTCCCTTCTCTCACCTCGTCCAGCAACTTGCGGGCATTCCTTAACCCGTGCGCGATGCCGATATTTAGCTCCAGCCCATTAAAATCGATCGTGGCCGAGCGAATACCATCCATCCCGCGCAGTTCATGGAAATCCACCTTCTCCAGCTTCTTACCGGTATACAATTCGTAGGCCGTGCGACAAGCCGCCTCGATAACCCCCCCGGTGTTGCCAAAGATGACAGCGGCACCGGTCGATTCACCTAACGGGTCATCAAACTCACCGTCAGGCAGTTCCAAGAAGTCGATATTCGCCTGCTTGATAAAGGATGCCAACTCGCGGGTAGATATCGAGTAATCAACGTCGGGGTTACCACCCACCTTGAACTCGTCGCGCTGGCACTCGTACTTTTTGGCCAGGCAGGGCATGACGGAGACCACGATCATATCGTTCCGTTTCACCCCGATCTTCTCCGCGAAGTAACTCTTGGCGATAGCCCCGAACATCTGCTGGGGCGACTTAGCCGTGGAGGGCACATCCAGCAGATCCGGGTAGTTGTGCTCGAAGAAGTTGACCCAGCCAGGGCAGCATGAGGTGAGGATGGGCAAGCGCACGTTGGAATCACCTTCCAGGTATCCCCGCACACGCTGCAACAGCTCCGTCCCCTCCTCCATGATCGTTAGGTCGGCACTGAAATCAGTATCAAACACGTAGTCGAAGCCCAGCTCCCGGAGCGCGGAGACCATCTTGCCGGTAACCAGCGTTCCGGCAGGCATGCCGAACTCCTCACCCAGTGCCGCACGCACGGCGGGAGCCGTCTGCACTACCACCGTTTTCGAGGGGTTGCTTAGCGCACGGATAATCTCAATGGTGTGGTCCTTCTCGGTGAGCGCACCCGTGGGACAGACCGACACGCACTGTCCACAGTAGGTGCAGGGAGAATCTTCCAGGTTCATCTCGAACGCGGGAGCCACCACCGACATGAAGCCGCGGTTCACGGCAGCCAACGCGCCCACGCTTTGCACCTCGTTGCAGATCATCTCACAGCGACGGCACATGATGCACTTATCCACGTCACGAATAATGGAGGGGGAGGTATCTTTGCGGTACCTCGACTGTTCCCCCACGTAGGGCTGGCTCCGGATACCGAACTGCACGGCCAGGTCTTGCAAGTCGCAATGACCCGACTTGGCGCATACCAAACAATCGAACGGGTGGTCGGAGATGATGAGCCTCAACACCGTTTTCCGCGCGTTCAGCACCCGTATACTATGCGTGTGGATCACCATGCCATCCTGTGCCTCGGTGATGCATGAGGGCGCAAGGTTACGCCGCCCCTCTACTTCCACCACGCAGATACGGCATCCGCCCGGTTTATTCTCGATGCCCATGTCGCACAACTCGTAATGACACAGGGTGGGTATCTCTATACCCGCTTGCCGGGCTGCCTTCAGGATAGTGGTTCCTTTCTCCACCCGCACCTTCTTTTTATCTATCGTTAGTTCTATCATACTGTTAATTCATTATTCGTGGTTAATTGCACTTCTCTCGGGTAGTCCTTCTGCAGGCTAATGGCATCGAATTGGCACTTCTCCATGCAGGCGCCACACTTGATGCAGACCTCTTGGTTGATCACGTGGGGGTTCCGCCGTTCGCCAATGATGGCATGGGTAGGGCAGACCCTCGTACATGCCATACAGCCGGTGCACTCCTCTTCCAAGATCACGTAGTATAACAGATCTCGGCACTGCCCGGAACGGCATTTCTTCTCGTTCACGTGTTCCAGGTACTCCTCCTTGAAGTTATCGAGCGTGGAGAGTACCGGGTTCGGAGCGGTTTGACCCAAGCCACATAGCGCGGTATCTTTCATGACCATCCCCAGGTTCTTCAGTATCTCGATATCCTCCTGCTCACCCTTGCCAAGGGTAATTCGATCCAGGGTCTCGTAGAGCCGCTTGCTCCCGATACGGCAGGGCGCGCACTTCCCGCAAGACTCCTCAACGATGAAGTCGAGGTAAAACTTGGCGACCGACACCATGCAATCGTCCTCGTCAAGTACGATCATACCTCCAGAACCCATCATCGACCCGGCGGCCATAAGGCTCTCGTAGTCGATAGGCGTATCGAGGTGCTTCTCGGTGAGGCACCCTCCCGACGGACCTCCCGTCTGAACGGCCTTGAACTTTTTGCCCTCTTTCACACCGCCCCCGATCTCGTAAATGATCTCCCTAAGCGTGATGCCCATCGGTACCTCTATGAGGCCCACGTTGTTAATTTTACCCGCGAGGGCAAAAACCTTGGTCCCTTTCGACTTCTCGGTACCGATGGAGGCGAACCATTCAGCCCCTTTCAGCACGATCACCGGGATATTGGCAAAGGTCTCCACGTTATTCACGCAGGTGGGTTTCCCCAGGTACCCTCTTTCTGCCGGGAAGGGAGGTTTGTTGGTTGGTTCACCCCGCAGCCCCTCCATGGAGTGAATCAGCGCGGTCTCCTCGCCACACACGAAGGCACCGGCGCCGTAGCGCAACTTGATATTGAAGCTGAAATCACTCCCGAAGATATTCTCTCCCAACAACCCGTACGACTGTGCCTGAGAGATGGCTATCCTCAGTCGCCGTATAGCCAGCGGGTACTCGGCACGGATATAGATCAGCCCCTCAGACGCCCCGATGCAGTAGCCACATATCGCCATCGCTTCAAGGACGGAATGCGGGTCGCCCTCCAAGATGGAGCGATCCATGAACGCACCGGGGTCTCCCTCGTCGGCGTTACAGACCACGTACTTCCGGTCGCCATGGTTCTTGCTCGTGATCTCCCACTTCAGCCCGGTAGGGAATCCGGCACCACCGCGGCCACGAAGGCCCGACCGTTTGATCAGCTCGATGGTCTCTCGAGGGGTCATCTCGGTAATCACCTTCCCCAGTGCCATGTAAGCGTCTCGGGCAATTGACTCGTCAATGTTCTCCGGGTCGATGGTGCCGCAATTGCGCAGGGCCACCCGTAGCTGTTTCTTGTAGAACCCCATGTGCTTCGAGTCGAGCACGTGTTCGTTCGTCTCGGGATCCAGGTAAAGCAGCCGCTCCACTTTTCTTCCCTTGATCACGTGCTCATCGATGATCTCTTGGGCATCACCCGGCTTCACCTCGGTATAGAAGGTGTTATCCGGAAGCACCTTCACGATGGGACCCTTCTCGCAAAAGCCGAAACAACCCGTGCGGATAACCTGCACGTCGTTACTCAACCCTTTCCGCTCCACCTCATCGTGTAGCATCTCGTAAACCAGGTCGCTCTCTGAGGAGTGGCAACCGGTGCCGGCACACACCAGCAAATGCATTTTGTAGTGACTCATAGATCGTTATTTAAATGGTATTATAATTCTGCGGGATGATGCCGTCCACCAGCTCTCCCTCCTTGATGTACCGCTCGATGATCTCATCGGCTTTTTTAACGTCCACGTACCCAAATACTATCGGCTCTTTACCTGGCAGGGTAATCTCCACCGTCGGTTCGGCAAAGCAGTATCCCATGCAGCCGGTTTGCGTGACCACCGCGTCGATACTCCGCTTATTAAGCTCCGTCACGAAGAACTCCATCACCTCTTTGGCTCCCGAGGCGATGCCGCAGGTAGCCATCGCCACTTTCACTTGAACCAACGACTCGGGATCTTCCGCCTTGTCTCTCAGGTTCACCCGGGCCTTCATCTCCTCCTGTCTCTTTTTCAGGTCGTCCAGTGTTTTAATCACAGCCATATCATTCAATCATTTAATTAGTTATAATTTATTTGGTTATTCCAATATATCGTCTACCTGTTTATCGTTGTCGTCATCCATGCACTATCACCTGTTCACCGTGCTATTGATCGCGTTCATGTTTTCACCTATGTACTCCTTTATCGCGGCCAGCATCCCCGCATCTGCCCAGTCGATCCCCTGCTCCCTCAGCTCTTCGGTATCCAAGATGAACTCCGTGTTGTCCACCCGGTACGTGAACCGAAAGGCAACCTCCGGATTCGCTTTCAACAGGAGCGAAAGGTAGCCGGGCACATCGCCCATCGGCAAGCAGTCAATATTATCGGTACGGTATATCGCCTCGATGGTCGTCCCTTCTCCCTCCGTGGAGATGATCTGTAATCCTCCTCCCGCCTGCTCGCAGGTCATCTTCAAGAAGGGGATTCCCAATCCCACCCTCCGCGTATCGCGGGTGGTGAAGAAGGGGTCGACCAGCTTTTCCACGGTCTCGCGGCTCATCCCTTTGCCATCGTCCGTTACCCGGAGGGTGAGCGTTCGGTCGTCACTCCTCTCCTCGATATCGATCCCAACATTTCGGGCATCCGCCCGAAGGGAGTTCTGGGCGATATCCATCATATGCATGGCCAAATCGGTCATAAACGTTCTTCTTTTTCAAGGTCTCCCCTTGATAGGGGTATCAGTTCCCCGGGGCGTACCAAACCGGTTGTTACAGGTCTCATACCGGGCGTTAAACAACGCGTCAGAAAGTTCTTCCCAGCTTCGCCCCGTGATACCGAAGCGGGTATAGGCCACCCCGATGTCTTCCGGGTAATGCGCATCGGAGCTCTGTATCAAGCGAACTCCTGTCAACTCCGGGCGCCGTAGCAAAAAATCGGCAGGCGTGGTAGCTTTCGACACCTCCAGCGCCTGGTACCGCAACCCCGGGGGGATAAACCCCAACTGGCTGAACAAGCTGTTCCTGGGTCGGTCCACATGAGCCGGCACGAAAAGGCCTCCCAACTGATGTACCACCTCTGCAACCCCATCTATCTCATCGTCAATACCCATGAACAGGGAGCGCTCCTCCTCGTACACGATCCGGTCGTCCTCATCCACGGCAACCTGGTAACCAAACCGATCAGGATCGTTTTTCACGTCGCTCATCTTCTCGTCCAGGTAGCGCTGGAACATCTCGGTGGCCTCCAGGTGAGGGAAGTAACACAGCACGTGCACCTCCTCGCGCGTATTCACCTCGCAGCCAGGGATCACGCGGAGCCCCTCTCGCTCTCCCAAGCTCATGCAGGCCCGGACGTTTCGGGTACTGTTGTGATCGGTGATCGCGATGATCTGCAGTCCCCGCTCTTTGGCAACTCGGACGATGTTCCTCGGGCTCATATCCAGGTCCCCGCAAGGTGAGAGACAGGTGTGTATATGCAGGTCGGCCCTCATGGCTACTCGCTCAGCCGCTTTTCGTCTCGCTCATCCATCGGTACAACTCACCACCCGTCTCGAAGGCAGGCTTACCGGACGCGAGGATTATCACCTCTTCCTCGTTGGCTGCCTCGATCACTTCCGGGTCCACCTTTCGCTCGTTCACGGCGATGATGGCGCTCAACTCCTTTAGTGAGGCGACCGCCACTATATTCTTATGCACTTGGGAAGTGACCCACACCATCCCCGCTTGCGCCTTCCCCATAACATCGCTCAACAGATCCGACTGGTAGGCACCTTTCACGGGTCGATCGAGCCACGCCTCACCAGCGAGGCACTCGTAGCCCAACGCCTCTTGCATGTTTTTTACATTCATATTCACTGCTCTATTATTTATTGGCTTACTCCTTCTGTTTTGCCTACTCCCTTTGGTTTTGTCGCTCTTTTTATTAACCCCTCTTTTGGTTGCTATGCAGTACCAACTCATTGTCCCAGGAGGGGTCACCCCTGGTACTTATCGAGCCGGTTTTTGCCCCACACCTTCTCAATCACCTCGAACGACTGCTCGGGACTCAGCTTATAGTTCTTCTCCATAACGCGCTGCACGAAAACGCAGTGAGAGATGGTCGCCTTTCCTTTCACGATATCTTCAGCCAGGTACCTGCACTCGGGTGCGCCGCAAGCACCACAGTCGAAGCCGGGCAGGTAGGTCATCAGCCGGTCAATGCGCTGCAGCTTGAGGAGGGCCTTCCCCATATCCTCATCCAGCAACAGCCCATCGCGCGGGTAAACCGGTTCCACCCCCGAGTGGGCATGAAGCTCCTCCTCCCGTTCCAGCAAACTATTCTCCACTATACCCTGGTGCTCATCCTTGAGCATCTTCAAACGCTCTCGCCGTTGCTCCAATCGCTCCACCGTGAGGAAACGGTTGCCCGGGCAGAGGATACCACCTGCACACCCCTGATCGCAAGCACGCATCTCCAGGAAGTCGATCCCGGTTATCTGCCCCAACTCAAGCTTCTCTAGGAACTCGATCACGTTATCCATCCCATCGATAGCGAGGCTTCGCCCGGGGAAGTAACTCTTTTCGGTTCCCGACAGCGACCAACAGACCGAATCGGGACTCATATCCGCAACCGATTTCCGAGGCATGGATCCTTTCTGTCCCCGCAATATTCTCGAGGCGAGGTTAAAGACGGTCGGCATGTTGACCGTTCCATCGATAAGCGACTTCTCCTCTCCCACGGGGGCACTGGCCGCCACGCTCTTCGCGGCGCACGGGGTTATATAGTAGATGGATATCTTTTCGGTCGATTCACCCTTTTCCTCTTTCGATTTTCTCAAAAAGAGCGATGCGATATCGTGCGGGGCCTTCAACCGCATGATCTGGCCGGTCAACGCGGGGTACTGCACCTGTATAAGGCGCACCACGGCGGGGCAATAAGAGCTAATAAGCGGCCTCGTCGAGTGACTCTCCGCGTACGCGGAATAGGCACGCTTCATGAAATCGACCGCGTGTTCTACTTCAAACACCTCGTCGAAACCCACCTGACGTACGGCATCCAGCACCTGGGTGGCCGAGTAATCGGAAGAGAACTGCCCAATAAAGACCGATGGAACCAGCGCGATGGTGTGATGTTCGGGAAGCAAGGAGGCCAACCCATCGTCTTGGGCATAGATAGCCCGCTGGGGACAGGCACGGAAACACTCGCCACAATCAACACACCGTTCAGGCTGAATACGCGCATGCCCGTCCACTATGCGGATGGCCTTCGTGGAGCAAACCCGCATACAATGTGAACAACCGATACATTTATCCGAATTGATCTGTATCGAGTGCGTGTAATTCCTATCTTTCACGTCACGTTTATCTTTTTTCGGCTAGACGGTTTAAAAATTTACCTGTATCTCGAGGCGGGTTCCCTCGCCGGGTGTGGAAGTGAGCTTCATCTCGTCGCAGTTCTTACGGATGTTTGGCAGCCCCATTCCCGCCCCGAAGCCCATTTGACGAACCTCATCCGTCGCCGTGGAGAATCCCTCCTCCATCGCTTTATCGATATCCTCGATCCCGGGTCCACTATCCTCGATTACCACGTGAATACCGGTGGGACGTATATCCACGGTCATGGTGCCATGATACGCGTGCGCCACCACGTTCATCTCCGCCTCGTATAGGACCACCGCGATCCTCCTCACCAAGAGCGGGGCAATATTAAACTGCTTCAACGTTTTCCTTACCGCCGAACTGGCGCTACCGCCGGAACTAAAGTCCCCCCCTTCTATATGGTATTCAATCCTCATTCTCCCTCCCCCGCTTTCAAGGTGTTCGCCATTCCCGCCTCATCGGTTATCGTTGCCGGTCCTCCTCTTTCTTGCTGTGCAGGTACTCTTGAACCGATTTCAACCCGTGTTGATAGAGCCTGCCAGAGACCTCGAACAGGGTCAACCCCGATTCGATAATCGCGATACCATTCTCCTTCGCCAACTGAAGCATTGGATCGGAAACCTGCTTGCCACGAGCGAAAACAATGCACGGTATATTGGAGATTTCCGCGGTTCGGATGGTCTGCAACGTGCACAATCCTGTAATCAGGATCGTGTTTTCCATGTAGTAGCGCAACACGTCGCTCATCAAGTCAGAGGCGAAAGCGCTCTCGCAGCTACACGCCGCATCCGGTGCAAAAAGCAGCGTCCCCTCCACGATTTCATTCACCCGTTCTATATTCATACGGTTATTTTATTCTCATGTTTCGGTGTATGGAACCTTTGATGTTAAAAATAATCCTTGCCAAGGATGTTTAATGATTATTTTAAACATGTCGGTTTCATACGGTCATTTTCATACGGTCATTGGTATTATCAGCATGTCAACCGAAAAGGGATTTCCAAGACCCTAAATAGATCAGTCAACATAGTACACAAATATAGATAATATTTTTTGATTTAAACGTTTTTAGCTTTAATTAATTTTAGTAGCCCTGTCGTTGGTACATGATACTCCCTGAAATCACGAAGAGAGCGGCAGAAAGGATGGTATATTATGAACTTTTTTGTACTTTTGTAAGCTCAGGGAGGGGAAAAAAGCGATTAATAAAACGAATATGCATACTTTGGAACGGAGCGAACAAGAGGTCGTTCGTAGGCAGAGCCTCGAGGAGATAAAAAAACTGGGAATAGAGCCCTACCCGGCTCACCTGTACGAGGTGAACGCCTACTCCTCTGATATAAAAGAGACATTCGTGGACGGCGAAGAGCCGCGGGCGGTAAGCATCGCGGGGCGGATTATGAGCCGCCGCATCATGGGGAAGGCATCATTCTTCGAGTTGATGGACTCAAAGGGCCGCATCCAAGTCTACATCACCCGCGACGGCCTCTGCCCGGGGGAAGATAAGGAGCTATACAACACGGTTTTTAAAAAGCTGCTGGACATCGGTGACTTCGTGGGAATCACGGGCAACGTTTTCCGCACGAAGATGGGGGAAATATCGGTGAATGCCGCATCGATGACCCTTCTGGCGAAATCGCTCAGGCCCCTGCCCATCGTGAAAGCGAAAGATGGGGAAGTTTATGACAAGTTCTCGGATCCCGAGCTGCGGTATCGCCAACGCTACGTGGATCTACTGGTGAACGAGGGGGTAAAAGATATTTTCGTGAAGCGGACCCGCATCTTCGACGCGATGCGCTCGTTCTTCAACCAACGGGGTTACCTCGAGGTGGACACACCGGTACTGCAAAGCATCCCGGGTGGTGCCGCTGCCCGCCCGTTCGTCACCCACATGAACGCGCTCGACATTGACCTCTACCTGCGAATCGCCAACGAGCTGTACCTGAAGCGGCTTATCGTGGGTGGTTTCGACGGGGTGTACGAGTTTTCACGCAACTTCCGAAACGAGGGGATGGACCGCACGCACAACCCCGAATTCACGGTGATGGAGATTTACGTGGCCTACACCGACTACCACTGGATGATGGAGTTTACAGAACAGCTTTTAGAGCATGTGGCACTGGAGGTGCTGGGTACTACCCAGGTGAGGGTGGGCGACCACGTGATCGACTTCAAGGCGCCCTACCCGCGTGTAAGCATGATTGACGCCATCAAGGAACATACCGGTATCGATATCAGCGGGATGGACGAATCTCAGCTCAGGGAGGCTTGTAGGCAACTGGGAATAGAGGAGGACGAAACGATGGGCAAGGGAAAGCTAATCGACGAGATTTTTGGCGAAAAGGCCGAGAACCACTACATCCAGCCCACCTTTATTATCGACTACCCCATAGAAATGTCGCCCCTCACCAAGCGACACAGGGATAACCCCGAACTAACAGAGCGGTTCGAACTGATGGTAAACGGCAAGGAGCTGGCCAATGCCTACAGCGAGTTGAACGACCCGATAGACCAGCGGTATCGCTTCGAGGAGCAACTCCGTTTGTCGGAGAAAGGAGATGACGAGGCGATGTTCATCGATCAGGATTTTTTGCGGGCACTGGAATACGGCATGCCCCCCACCTCGGGAATGGGAATCGGGATGGATCGCCTCACCATGTTGCTTACCGGTCAGACCTCTATCCAGGAGGTGCTTCTCTTCCCCACCATGCGTCCCGAGTGGCGCGTGAAGCGAGAGACCACCCCGCGAAACACCGAAAAAGAGGCGAATCCAGGAAACCTTAACGGTGAACAGAGAGCATCGACTGACCAGAAAAAATAACGTGGCATGGATTCTATCGGAAAAATTTGCATTCTCGGGGGCGGCACATGGGCTACCGCGCTGGCCAAAATGGTGTTGATGAACCAGAAACATATCAACTGGTTCATCCGCCGGGATGAGCAGATCGAAGGGTTTTACAAGCTGGGGCGCAACCCCAACTACCTGACCAACGTGAAGTTCAACCTGGCGCAGATCACCTTCTACTCGAACATCGAGAGGGCTATCAAGGACTCCGACACGGTCATTATCGCTATCCCGTCGCCCTACGTGAAGCAATCCTTCCGGCGCGTATGGAACAGCACGTTCCGAGGAAAATTCATCGTCTCGGCATTGAAGGGCATCATCCCCAACGACAACATGGTGATGAGCGAGTACCTGGCCGATAGCTTTAAAATCCCCACCGAGAACATCGGAGTACTCTCTGGGCCATGCCATGCCGAAGAGGTTGCCCTGGAGCGCCTTTCGTTCCTAACGGCCGCGAGCAAAGACGAGGAGAAGGCAAAGCTGCTGGCCGAGGCCATCTCGTCGAGGATATTGAAAACGAATACCTCAACCGACGTGGTAGGAATAGAGCTCGCGGCGGTGCTGAAGAATATCTACGCCATCGCGGCGGGTATCTGCCAAGGACTGATGTATGGTGACAACTTCCAGGCGGTGCTGATGAGCAATTGCGCCAAGGAGATGGCGCGCTTCCTCTACAAGGTAGCCCCCATGGAACGCCAGATCACAGAACAACAGTACCTGGGTGACATGCTGGTGACCAGCTACTCACAGTTCAGCCGTAACCGTACGCTGGGCACGATGATCGGCAAAGGTTACTCCGTGAAAACAGCCCAGTTGGAGATGGAGATGATAGCCGAAGGGTACTACGGGGCTAAATGCATCCACGAACTCAACGAAAGGTTCAAGGTGGACATCCCCATAGCCCAGACGGTATACGAGATACTTCACGAGAAGTTGCCACCCAAAAAAGGGATCCTGCAACTGATCGATTTCTTCTGATTCTTATTTTCACCCAACGGGTTGCCGCGCATTACCCGGTCACCCGTTCAAAAAACAATACAATGGAAAGTATTCAACTCAACATCAAGCAGGTACTCCCCTTTCTCCCGGAAGAGGACATCTTGAAAAAATCGGAGCAAGCCGACGCGTGTAACCAAGCATTACACGATGGCTCTCGCGAGGGTAGTGATTTCCTGGGATGGGTCTCCCTCCCCTCCTCCATCACCGACAACCTCTTGCACGAGGTAGAAGAGGCCGCAAATGCCCTTCGGGACCGCTGCGAGGTGATCGTGGTGGTAGGCATCGGCGGGAGTTACCTGGGTGCCCGCGCCGTAATCGAGGCGCTCACCAGTTCATTCGATTGGCTGCAAAAGAAAGGGGAACGAAAAAACCCGGTGGTGCTGTTCGCCGGGATCAACCTCAGCGAGGATTACCTATATGAGTTGACCCGCTACCTGAACGACAAGCAGTTCGGTATCATCCATATATCCAAGTCGGGCACCACCACCGAGCCGGCCATCGCCTTCCGCCTGCTGAAGGAGCAGCTGGAAACCAGGGTCGGCAAAGAGGAGGCGAAAAAAAGAATCGTCGCGATTACCGATGCCACGAAAGGTGCGCTCCGCACGCTCGCCGATTCGGAAGGATACAAGACGTTCGTCATCCCCGATGACGTGGGGGGACGCTACTCGGTTCTCACCCCGGTGGGGTTGCTCCCCATCGCGGTAGCGGGAATCAACATCCGCTCGTTGGTAGCCGGTGCCCAGGAAATCGAGAAGGCAACGGAACCCGGTACCTCTTTCGCCCACAACCTGCCAGCCATTTACGCGGTAATCCGGAATGAGCTCTACAGGCGAGGTAAAAAGATAGAGGTCTTGGTGAACTACCACCCCAAGCTACACTACCTGGCCGAGTGGTGGAAGCAGTTGTATGGAGAGAGCGAAGGGAAGAAGCTAAAGGGAATCTTTCCGGCGGCGGTCGATTTCACGGCCGACCTCCACTCTATGGGTCAATGGATACAGGAGGGAGAACGCACCCTCTTCGAAACGGTGATCTCCATTCGGAAGCCCAACAGGGAAGTACGAATACCCAACGACGAGAGGAATCTCGACGGGTTAAACTACTTGGCAGGAAAGCGGGTAGATGAGGTGAACAAAATGGCGGAACTAGGAACCCAGGTCGCCCACGTGGACGGGGGTGTCCCCAACCTGTTGATCGAGCTACCTGAGCTGAACGAGAAGTACCTGGGACAACTGATTTACTTCTTCGAAAAGGCATGCGGCATTAGTGGTTACCTGCTGGGGGTGAACCCCTTCAACCAGCCAGGCGTGGAAGCCTACAAGAAGAACATGTTTGCCCTCCTGGAGAAGCCTGGTTTCGAGGAGGCCACCAAAGCCATCCGCTCGAGGCTATAACCCTCGAGCTAGTGGGGAACACTCGTTTTACGACCTTGTAGCAACAGGTTCGAAAAAAACCTAAGACTAAGATAATAAAGAGATGACATTAAACAGACGGGATTTCTTGAAAAAAACCGCGATGGGAACAGGTGCTGTCATGATGACAGATAAGGCACTATCAAGCACCTTATCCTCACCCGTCATCCTCAAAGGGAAAGATGACAGGGTCGTGAGAATAGGAATTATTGGTGTAGGTGGGATGGGAACTAATCTGTTGAAATCATGCCTTACCATGCCGGATGTGCAGATCCCAGCCATTTGTGACATCAATGTGGCGGCACTTACACGAGCCCTCAACCTGGTGGAAGATTCCGGACGTAAACGACCTGAAGGGTACGCTAATGGCGATTACGATTATTTGAACCTCGTAGCGAGAGAAGATATTGATGCGGTGATTATCGCTACTCCATGGCTTTGGCACACACCCATGTGCGTGGCAGCCATGAAAGCGGGGAAGCATGTTGCACCTGAAGTATGGGGGGCCTCCACCATCGAGGAGTGTTGGGAATTGGTCAGAACTGCCGAAGAGACGGGGATGCAATGCATGATGTTAGAAAACCACTGCTTTGACCGCATTGAAATGTCGGCATTGAAAATGGTAAGGGAGGGGCTGTTTGGAGAAATGCTTCACTACGAGTGTAGTTATTGCCATGACCTTAGAGAGGTTAAATTTCGCCCCGGCGTGGAATTTGGAGAGAAAGGCGAGGGCGAAGCCCGTTGGAGAACGAAACACTCGCGAAAGAGAAACGGAGACTTGTACCCTACCCACGGTTTGGGCCCCATCGCGAATTACATGGATGACAATAGGGGCAACAGAATGGTCTCCTTAACATCTACCGCCTCCAAGTCCAGAAGTTTACATGAATACATTGTGCAACATGGTGGCAACGATCACCCCAATGCAAGTATCGACTGGTCGCTTGGAGACGTTATCACCACGGTTATCAAAACACAAAGGGGTGAAACCATCACGCTCACACACGACACCAATTCACCGCGTCCCTATTCAAACAACATGATGGCACAGGGCACCAAAGGGCTTTGGATATATCATAGGGGACTTTGCAATTCGGTCTATGCTGAGGGAAGAAGTTCCGGCCACCAATGGGACGATTGGGAGAAATATATCCCGGAATTTGAACATCCCTTATGGAAAAAATTCATGGCCGATGGCGTTAGGGGAGATCATGGAGGTGCGGGATACCTTAAAGTGCGATCATTTATAGAGTGCATCAAGAGGGGTATTCCTACCGTTATCGATGTATATGACACGGCCACATGGATTGCTGTAACCCCTTTGACCGAAAAGTCGATTGCCTTAGGCAGCGCTCCCGTGGAATTCCCTGATTTCACCCATGGAAAGTGGTTACAAAACAAACCTATATTTGGTTTATCGGATGAATATTAACGAAATGATGAGAAAATCTTTACTTATACATTATCTAAAGCAGCAGAACTATTCGGCATTCGACCTCAAGGCGGTCATCTTTGATATGGATGGGGTACTTTACGACTCCATGCCGGCACACGACCTCTCCTGGCGGGAGACGATGGATGAGCTGGGACTAAAGTACCTCCCTAACGAGTTTTACTTTCAGGAAGGGAGACTGGCTCATGACATGATCAGCGACATCTTTCAACGCAACTTGAACCGAGGCTCCACCCCCGAAGAGGTGAAGAGCGTGTACGCCCGCAAGTCGGAGATATTCCGCCAGTACAATAATTACGAACCCATGCCGGGCGCATATGAGACCTTGAAATATGTTCAAAAAGAGGGGCTGACCCCCATCTTGGTCACCGGCTCGAGACAGGCCACCCTGCTGGAGCGGCTCGCCATCCACTTCCCGGGAGTATTCACCCCGGAGACAATGGTAACCGCTTTCAACGTGAAGCGGGGAAAGCCGCATCCGGAACCCTTCCTGAAAGGGTTGGAAATGGGAGGTAGCCTGCAGCCCAACCAGGCCATCGTGATTGAGAACGCACCGCTGGGTATCGAGGCGGCCGTGAAAGCGGGTATCTTCACCATCGCCGTCAACACGGGTCCCTTGGACGATACCGTGCTGACTGACGCGGGAGCCTCCATCGTCTTTCACTCTATGCCGGAACTAACGGCAGCCATGCCGGAGATACTTCATCTGGCCCGAACGATTACTGTTTAGCTTTTCGTGATGTGTAGAGAAAAGAGGCTATAGGGATACGGAATCATACTATTAAAAGCACAAGGTTATGGAGATAAACAGGCACGGGTTCCTTCGCGTGGGTGCGGCATCGCCCAAGCTCAAGGTAGCCGATTGCGGGCACAACGTGGCCGAGATAAAAGAGGTGATCGAGCGGGCACGGCAAGAGGAGGTGCAGCTCCTCTGCTTTCCCGAGCTCTGCCTCACCGCCTCCAGCTGCGGCGACCTGTTCTTACAACGGGTGCTGCAGGATAAAGCGTTGGAGGCGTTATCCGAGCTATCACTTTTCCTGAAGCGTGGAGAAAGCGGTGCTTCCCCTATCGTGTTGGTCGGACTTCCCCTGCGCATCCAAAACAGCCTCTACAACGTGGCAGCCGTGGTATCTGCCGAAGGTATCTTGGGCATGGTGCCCAAGGGTTCCCCCTCCAGCCGCGACGGCTCTCCCGGAAACCGCTGGTTCACTTTGGGTAAACACCTCGAATGCTGCACGATGGAGATCGCGGGAGAGGATGTACCGGTCTCTCCCGGCGGGATGATTTTCCGAACCCCGTTCGCCCACTTTGGCGTGGAGATCGGTGAAGAGCTCTGGGCACCGGTGCCCCCCTCGTCGGAATTGGCCATGCAAGGGGCGGAGCTTATCTTCAACCTATCGGCGAGCAACGAGCTGGTGGGCAAACACGACTACCGAAAAGCGCTCGTCAAGCAACAATCGGCCCGTTGCCATGCAGCCTACATCTACGCTTCGGCCGGGTTTGGCGAATCGACGACCGACCTGGTTTTCTCGGGCGACTGCCTCATCGCGGAGAACGGCATCCTCCTTGCCGAATCGCCCCGCTTCTCGCTCGATAGCGAACTGATCATAGCCGACATCGACGTGGAGGCGTTGCGACACGACCGGCTAAATAGTCACCACTTCACAACCGAAGCAACGGACGATTTGATAGAGGTTGACTGCCACCTCGATACCATCTCCCCGGCAACGACGCACCGGTCGTTTAACCCACACCCCTTTATCCCTCCCGCGGAAGAGCGCGACGCACGTCTCTCCGAGCTGTTTGCCATTCAAACGCACGGCCTGGCAAAACGGCTGGTTCATACCAATATACAACAAGCGGTCATCGGCATCTCAGGGGGGTTAGACTCCACGCTGGCGCTGCTGGTGGTGGCCAACACGTTCGATCGGCTGGGGCTCCCCCGGGAAAATATCCACGGCATCACCATGCCGGGCTTTGGCACGACCCGGCGCACCTTCAACAACGGGATGGCCTTGATGAGGGAGATCGGCGTCACCATCAAGGAGATCCCCATCAACGATGCTGTATCGCAACACTTCAAGGATATTGGACATGACGGCAACAACCACGATGTGACCTATGAAAACAGCCAGGCCAGGGAGCGGACGCAAATATTGATGGACTACGCGAACAGGGTAGGGGGACTGGTTATCGGCACCGGTAACATGTCGGAGCTGGCCCTGGGCTGGACCACCTACAACGGTGACCACATGTCGATGTACGCCGTCAACACGGGTGTACCCAAAACACTGGTCGCCACGCTGGTTCTCTGGCTAGCGGATAACCGCGCCGAAGAGGGCACAAGAAGCGTCCTGCACGACATCCTGGACACCCCATTCAGTCCCGAGCTACTACCAGCCAAGGGGGATGGCTCCATCGCCCAGGAGACCGAACAGTTCGTGGGTCCCTACGAGTTGCACGACTTCTTTCTGCACCGCGTGTTGCGGTATGGCGATACCCCTGCGCGTACCCATTTCTTAGCCGAACAGGCATTCGCCGGGAGGTACAACTCCAAGGAGATAGAGAAATGGCTGAAGCTATTTTACCAGCGCTTCTTCGCGCAGCAGTTCAAACGCTCTTGCCTGCCTGATGGGCCCAAAGTGGGCTCAGTAAACCTTTCGCCCCGGGGCAGCTGGCTCATGCCGAGCGACGCGTCACCTTCCCTCTGGTTAGAAGGATTGAATACCTGATATGATGTTTAACGGGAATCCTTCTAAAGCATCATCGTTGGTTAAACAAAAGATAATATCGAAATGAGGCAACTGATCACCCTTTTTACCCGGCAGACAGGCAAAGCCAACCCTAAGCTGGAAGCTTTGCCTTCATCCGGCTCTAACCGAAAGTATTATCGTCTTTCAAGCGATGGGGTCTCCCTGATTGGTGTTCGGGGGGAGTCACGAGACGAGAACCGCGCCTTTATCCGGCTGGCTCGTCATTTCCGCGAGAAGGAATTACATGTACCCGAGGTGCTGTCTGTCTCGCATGATGAGATGTTTTACATCCAACAGGATCTGGGCGATACCATCCTGTTTGATGCCATAAGAGGGGGAAGGCTAACCGGGGTATTTAGCCACGATGAAAAAAAGATGCTGCATAAGACCATCGAACTGCTGGCCGACTTTCAGGTAAAGGGTGCAGAGGGGCTCGATTTTAACGTCTGCTACCCCTTACCGGAGTTCGACCGGCGTTCAATCCATTGGGACCTCAACTACTTCAAGTACAACTTCCTGAAAACTACCGGCATGGACTTCAGGGAAGACCTCCTGGAGGATGATTTCGAGCGGCTGACGGAACAGCTCTTGCAAGAGCAGACGGAGACCTTCCTCTACCGCGATTTTCAATCGCGTAACGTGATGCTGGTGGATGGAACACCCTACTTCATCGATTTCCAGGGGGGGCGAAAAGGGCCGGTCTACTACGACGTGGCATCGTTCTTGTGGCAAGCGAAAGCCAACTTCCCCAATGAGCTGCGTGATGAGCTGACCCAAACCTACATCCGGTCGCTTCAAAAATGGATGCCAGTGAACGAAACCGCTTTCAAGGAGCAGTTGCAGCTGTTTGTCCTATTCCGCACGTTACAGGTATTGGGGGCATACGGCTTCAGGGGTTACTTTGAAAAGAAACCGCACTTCATCCAGAGCATCCCGTTCGCCCTGAACAATCTCAGGGATCTGCTTAAAAAGGGGTTCAAGGAATATCCCTACCTCCACGAGGTTTTAACCGAAATGGCGGAACTAAAACAGTTCGCCGATACCCGTAAACGAACGCTAGAGGTGCGTGTTTTCAGCTTCGCCTACAAGAAGGGGATACCCAACGATACCTCCGGCAATGGTGGGGGGTACGTGTTCGACTGTCGCGCCATCAACAACCCCGGCAAATTTGAACGATATAACAACGTGAATGGCCTGGATGAACCGGTCATCAAGTTTTTGGAGGAGGAGGGCGAGATAACAGCATTCCTAGACAATATCTACCCCCTCGTTGACCGGCACGTGCAACGCTACATCGACCGTGGGTTTACCGACCTGATGGTCTCCTTCGGGTGTACCGGCGGGCAACACCGTTCGGTTTACGCCGCGCAACGGGTTGCCGAACATATCGCCAACCATTTTAAGGTAAAGGTCTCCCTCGTACACCGCGAACAGAATCTGGAGCAGGAGTTCAGGCCCTAATAGTGACCCTATGAAACCGATAGGTTCCATACACCAAAATGTAAAAGAGTATATTAATCGTATGAAAGCGATGGTATTTGCAGCGGGAATGGGAACCCGGTTGAGGCCGTTGACGGACAGTATGCCCAAGGCACTGGTACCGGTAGCGGGAAAGCCGCTGTTGCAACACACCATTGAAAAGCTGAAAGCCTCAGGATTCAACGAGATTATTATCAACGTGCACCACTTTGCCGACCGGGTTATCGATTTCGTGCGGGCGAACGATGATTTTGGCATCCGGATTGAATTTTCCGACGAAAGCGAGAAACTCCTCGATACGGGGGGCGGTATCAAGCTGGCATCCTGGTTTTTTGACGACGGCCAACCCTTTCTAATCCATAACGTGGATATCCTTTCCAACATCGACCTCACCAAACTGGTGAAGCATTATCGGGACTCCAACTCGGTAGCCACCCTGGTATGCAGTGAACGCGAAACTTCACGCTACCTGCTCTTTGACGGGTCGAACCGACTACAAGCGTGGGTGAACGAGAAAACCGGGGAGGTGAAATCTCCCGTTGCCCATCGTGATCCCTCCTGCTACAAGAAGCTGGCTTTTTCAGGCATTCATCTCCTGCAACCCTCCCTTTTTGAGCAGATGGAAAAGATGCCCGACGCGTTTTCCATTATCGACTTCTACCTGCAATATTGCGATGAGGTCATCATTACATCGTATGCTCCCGAGGGGATGCAAACCATCGACGTAGGGAAACCAGAAGCGCTTGCAGCGGCCGAAATCTTTTTAAACCCCTCCAAGGCTATCCCTTAGAAGGTCATTTTGTCTTCCAAGCTTACTCTCGTACCCTGCATCCTATGTATAAAAACGATAACCGCAGTCAAAAAAATAGCAAAAGTTGGACTCCATTAATTTAAAGACGAAAAAATGAAACGCTTTCTTTCCCTAATCGCCTTAGCCCTAGCTTGGCAACTAAACGCACAAGTAGTTTATTATAACGCGGATCAATTCCCACTCTTAGGAAAAACGTCGGATGAGACAGAGACGCGATACGAACGGCTCCCTGCCTACCTGAAAGAGGTGACCCGCCAACCGGTGTGGAACCTGGGGAAAAATAGCGCCGGCCTGGCCATACGATTCAACAGCAACAGCACCTCCATCTCCGCCAAATGGGAGGTGCTTGGTGACAATCGGATGAACCACATGACCGAGACAGGCATCAAGGGGCTTGACCTATACGCCTGGGAAGGAGATCACTGGAGGCCCGTGAAAGCTGCCCTCCCCTCCGGTAAGGTAAACGAGCGAACCATCATCTCCAACATGACGCCAGAAAAGCGGGAGTTCATGCTCTACCTGCCCCTGTACGATGGGGTAGTCTCATTGGAGATAGGAGTCGACTCCACCGCCTATATCGCCCCCCCGGTACTACCCTATCCTGACACCTCTCAACCCATCCTGGTGTACGGAACCAGCATTACCCAAGGAGGATGTGCCACACGGGCAGGAATGGTTTACACCAGTATACTTGGACGAATGTTAAACCGGGAGGTCATTAACCTTGGCTTTAGCGGTAACGGGAAACTCGATTACGAGATCGCCGAGTTGATGGCGACACGAACGGATGCATCCCTCTTCATCCTTGACTTTGTCCCCAACGTCAACACAGCGCAACTGGCAGAAAAGGCACGCCCTTTTTACGATATCATCCGCAAAGCCAATCCCACTACCCCCATTCTTCTCGTGGAGAATATCAGCTATCCTTACATGACGTACGATCAAAATACACGGAAAAACGTAACGGAAAAAAATAGGTTACTGAGGGAGACATTCGAGAAAATTAAAAGCGAAGGGGATTCCCACGTCTACTACTTGCCGACCGATGGGCTCATCGGCGAAGATGGTGAAGCTACCGTAGACGGTGTTCACCTCACCGATACCGGGTTCGACAGACTAGCCCGAAAAGTTTTCGAGGCGATTCAAACCATCAAGAAGAGATAACGCAACATAAGTTGCTGAAAGCGGGGAATATCCCTCTAATTAACAGTTAAACCTCATTAAAACCGGCACACATATTAAATATTCTCTTTTGGGGCCTTGGATTAATGAAAATAATTTCTTTTCTTTGCGTTTAATATTATGTTATTATGGTATAAAAGTACCATTTCATCCTGGCTTTAACAATAACAACCAAAACATGACGAATTTTAACGCATTGCGGGCACTATATCAATCGGAACTACTTGACAACGTGGTTCCCTTTTGGCTCTCCAAGTCGCAAGACAACGAGCATGGGGGTTACTTTACCTGCCTGGACAGACAGGGCAACGTGTTCGACACCGACAAGTTTATCTGGCTTCAGGGCAGGCAGGTATGGCTCTTCGCCATGCTCTGCAACAAGGTAGAGAAAAGAGGGGAGTGGCTCGAATGCGCCATCCAGGGTGCCGAGTTCCTTAAAAGACACGGCCACGATGGAGCCTACAACTGGTACTTTTCCCTAACGCGTGAAGGGAGGCCATTGGTGGAGCCCTACAACATCTTCTCCTACACCTTCGCCGCTATGGCGTTCGGCCAACTAAGCTTGGCGACAGGGAACCAAGAGTATGCCGAAATTGCCAAACGCACCTTTGAGATCATCCTCCAGAAGAGAGACAACCCAAAGGGGCGGTGGAACAAGGCGCACCCTGGCACGAGGAAACTGAAATCGTTCTCGCTCCCGATGATCCTAAGCAACCTCACGCTCGAAATAGAACACCTGCTCGATAAAGAGACGGTGGAGCGCACCATGGAGGAGTGCATCCACGAGGTGATGAACCTGTTTCTTCGACCGGAACTTGGGGGCATTATCGTGGAGAACCTGAACGATGACGGAACGCTCTCCGACACCTTTGATGGTAGACTGATTAACCCGGGCCACTGTATCGAGGCCATGTGGTTCATCATGGACCTGGGCGTGCGGCTCAACCGCCCTGAACTGGTGGAAAAGGCCGTAGAGACCACCCTGACCATGGTCGAGTACGGTTGGGACAAAGAGCACGATGGGATATTCTACTTCATGGATAGAAAAGGATACCCGCCACAACAACTGGAACATGACCAAAAGTTATGGTGGGTGCATATGGAATCCCTGATCTCGTTGATAAAGGGATACCAGCTGACAGACAACCAGCAGTGTATCGACTGGTTCAAAAAGGTACACGATTACACGTGGAAGCACTTTAAAGACCCCGAATACCCCGAGTGGTGGGGTTACCTGAACCGTCAAGGGGAGGTGCTCCTTGACTTGAAAGGTGGAAAATGGAAAGGCTGCTTCCATATCCCGAGAGGACTCTACCAGTGCTGGCAGTCACTGGAAGCGATCGCCCAACGGCTAGATCAATGAAACGCGATATATACATCCCACTCCTCTTGTTGCTGCTCCTTTTTTCTTGTGAAACAGAAAAAGGGGTGGAAGAGTTGTCTCTCCTCCCGATGCCTCAAGAGATCTTCCTTTCCGGTTCAGGGAAGCATTGGCTCCCATCCGGTTCAATTGACGAAATGGCTGTCTCCCAAAAGAGGGTGGACGCCATCCCCGAGGCGGACGACCACCAAGAAGAGGCCTATCGGTTGGTAGTGACGAAAGATAGTATCCTAATGGAAGCCGTTACGGAACGGGGACTCTATTGGTCGCAACAGACGCTGCAACAGCTTATCGTGAAAAAAGAAAACGGCAAGGCTTACCTACCGCTGGTCGAGATTACCGACTGGCCGGCCTTCAGGGTACGGGGCTTCATGCACGATATCGGAAGAAGTTACATTTCGGTGGAGGAGCTAAAGAGGCAGATTGCCCTCCTCTCCCGCTACAAGATCAACCTGTTCCACTGGCACCTGACGGAAAACCAGGGGTGGCGACTACAAAGCAACCGCTTTCCCGAACTGAACGATAGTGTCCACTTTGAACGACTACCCGGAAAATATTACACCATCGAGGAGGCACGGGAAATCGCCTATTGGTGCCGACAGCATCATGTGCTGTTGGTTCCCGAGGTGGATATGCCGGGACATAGTGCCGCGTTTGTCCGGGCGATGGGCGTAGATATGCAGTCACCCAAAGGGATGAAGATACTGAAGGAGTTGATGGAGGAGGTCTGCACCGAGGTGTTCCCAGACCTGCCCTATATCCATATTGGAACCGATGAAGTACAATTCACGAACCCCGACTTCGTGCCGGAGATGGTGGCCCATATCCGGGGGCTGGGTAAAAAGGTGATCTCTTGGAACCCCGGGTGGAACTACGAGCCCGGGGAGATTGATGCCACCCAACTATGGAGCTACCGGGGCAAGGCCCAACCGGGTATCCCGGCCATCGACTCGCGGTTCCACTATATCAACCACTTTGACGCGTTTGGCGATATCATAGCACTGTACAACAGCCGAATTTACGATGCGGAACGGGGCAACGGCGACTTGGCGGGGAGCATCTTAGCGGTATGGAACGATCGACTGCTGCCTGACGAGAAGCAGATTCTCATGCAAAACCATTTTTACCCCAACATGCTGGCTTTCGCGGAGCGCACGTGGCAGGGCGGAGGATCAGAGTATTTCGACGAAAACGGTCCGATCCTGCCGACTGACCCTAATGACCCGGTGTTTCAATCGTTCACCGATTTCGAGCGACGCCTGTTGTGGCACAAGGAGCGATATTTCCAGGAGGAACCTTTCCCCTACGTGAAGCAGACCGATATTCGCTGGCGAATTACCGACCCGTTCCCCAACGAGGGGGTGTTGACCCGATCGTTCCCCCCGGAGGAGGGACTGGCTGACCCGTACCTGTACCAGAACAACGAGTATAAGGTGCGCGACGCGGTGGGTGCCTCCATCTACCTGCGGCACGTGTGGGATATCGTGCCCGGCTTTTACGAGGAGCCGAAGGAGAACCACACCGCCTACGCCTATACTTGGGTATGGTCGCCCAAAAAGCAGGAGGTGGGACTCTGGGTGACGACACAGGACTACAGCCGATCGGAGAGCGATCTGCCACCGCCACCGGGCAAATGGGATTACCGGGAGAGCCTCGTTTTCATTAATAATGAACCGTTGACACCCCCCATCTGGGAGAACCAGCACACGGTGAAAAGCAACGAGATCACGCTCAAAAACGAGAACTTTAGCGCCTGCCCACCCCTTCCCGTCCAACTGGAAAAGGGATGGAACAAGGTGCTCCTCAAGTTACCGATCGGGAAATTTTCAACCCCGGAGGTGCGGTTACAAAAATGGATGTTTACCTTTGTATTTGTAACCCCCGATGGGAAGGAGCGGGTACCCGACCTGGTCTATAGTCCCGATAAGGTAAAGTAACCCGTCTTCCATAAGGGGTTAAACAAAGGGTGCAGGAATAGACGGAATAGGATATAATGGGTTGTCAAAAAACAACGAGGGATAAAGCGAGAAGCAGCATGAGCGAATCGACCGCGAGAACGTTGACTAAGTGCGCATCGATCAGAACCGCGCTTGTCAAATCCGTACGGCTCAGGTCCGCACTGATAGGTATTGCATGTATCGGTTTCACCTTGCTCTTCTCGTGCAACGGACCACCTATGGCAAAACCGATAGTGATCAATTGGAATAAACTAAGCGACGAGGGGCTACAAGGCCACCTCGCAAAAGGTGTTTCTGCTGCCTATGCCGCGTTCATCGACGGGCAGCTAATCGTGGCCGGGGGTGCCAACTTCCCCGACAAGCTGGGGTTTGAAGGAGGAGCGAAAGCATTTTACGACGAGATTCTCTGGTATAACCCCGCGAACAATTCTTGGAAAATCATCGGGAGGTTACCGGTACCCTCGGCCTATGGTATATCGATACCCATCCCCCACGGTGCTTTGTGGATAGGCGGCAACGGCTCCACGGAGCTACTGACCAGCTGCTACAAGGTATCACTACGATACAACCGGGGCCACACACCAGAAACCACCGCGATGGAGACAAGCGCCAAAATGGATGCAAACAACGCGGTGAAAGCGAATACCGTAATGGAGTTGAACGAAACAATGGGGACAACCGCCACGGTCGAATTGACCCCC
>DUPB01000166.1 GCA_012838585.1 Bacteroidales bacterium | reverse complement strand
CTTAGGTTGGGTGCTACCTCGGGAGCTATCTCCCCCCGGTTCTCAATGGTTTGATACGAGATGCACTTTTCACTATTCAGCCAGTATGGCCGCTCGATGGCACCTGTGGGGCAAAAGTCGAGACATTTCCGGCACTCCCCACACTGCTCGTCGATAGGGTTGTCGTACTCCAACTCCAGTGATAGGATAATCTCGCCCAGGAAAAAGAACGATCCCCGCCCCGGGATGATCAGCAACGTATTTTTCCCCACGAAGCCAATACCCGCCCGGGAAGCCCAAAACTGTTCCAGCACGGGCGCCGAATCGCAGAAGCAACGGCCCGTCACCCCGGGATAACGTCTCTTGATAAACGAGAAGAGCTGCTCCAGCTTCTTCCACATCACCTCATGGTAATCCTTCCCATACGCGTAATACGCGAAGCGGGGCACACCACCGGGTTGCTTATGGAGGGGGTAGTAGTTGAGGGCCACGGAGATGATGGAGCGAGCCCCCTCCACCAGTAGGCGCGGATCAAGCCGCTTCTCCACGTTCCGTGCCAGGTAACTCATCCCGGCATGGGCACCTTCCGAGAGCCATTGCCTGTACTGCCCCTCCTTGCCGCTATCGTGCGCCCGGCAAATACCGCACGCGTCAAATCCCAACGACAACGCCTGCCGCTTGATCTCTTCGGAAAAAGTCATGATTCGGTTGGTTCTTACAAACTAAAGGTTTCCCTGCGAAAAAGCCGACAACCCGGTAAAAAGCGCCCATCCGGAAAAAACACTCAACCGACGAAAGCATTCAAACGGTAAAAGCACTCTACCGGTAAAGGTTCAATATTACGATAAACGGCTACACCAGGCTGAAATCAAGCTGCCGCCGCTCCAGGTTGGCCCGTGCCACCTGGATGGTCAGGGCTTGTCCCAGGCGATACTCTCTCCTGGTACGCCGTCCGACCAGCCGGTAGTTCTTTTCGTCCAACTCGTAAAAGTCATCATCCAGCTCGCGGATGGGGATCATCCCCTCGCACTTGTTCTCGTTGATCTCCACGTAAATGCCCCACTCGGTCACGCCAGAGACCACGCCATCGTACACCTTCCCCACCTTATCGGCCATGAACTCCACCTGCTTATACTTGATGGAATCCCGCTCGGCGTTAGCCGCCACCTGCTCCATCTGGGAACAGTGTTCGCACTGCTCTTCGAGGCCCTTCTGGTCCACCCCCTTACCCCCATCCAGGTAGCGTGTCAGCAACCGGTGGACCATCATATCGGGATAGCGGCGGATGGGTGAAGTGAAGTGGGTGTAGTAGTCGAACGCCAACCCGTAATGCCCCACGTTCTTGGTGCTGTACACGGCTTTGGACATGGTTCGTATCGCGATCGTCTCGATCAGGTTCTCCTCGGGGCGACCTTGTATCTTATCCAGCAGCGAGTTGATGCTTTTGGCCACTTCCACCTTGGTGCCGGTCGCCTTTATCTTATGCCCGAAACGGAGGATAAAGGTGTTGAAGGTGTCCAGCTTCTCCGGGTCGGGCACATCGTGCACCCGGTAGACGAACGGCCTGACCTTCTTCCCCTTGGGCACCCTACCGATAAGCTCGGCCACCGTCCTGTTCGCCAGCAACATGAACTCTTCGATCAGGTGGTTCGACTCTTTCGCCTCCTGGAAGTAGACCCCCAGGGGCTTGCCCTTTTCGTCGAGGTTAAACTTCACCTCGTACCGGTCGAAGTTAATGGCCCCGTTGGCGAAGCGACGCTCCCGTAGTTGCTGGGCCAACTGATTCATCTGCAGGAGCTTGGCCGAAAACCGACCCTTCCCGGTCTCTATCACCGTCTGCGCGTCTTCGTAGGTAAGGCGGCTATCCGACTTGATGACGGTACGGGCAACGCGCGACTGTTTAACTTCCGCTTCTCCGTTCAACTGGAAGATAACCGAAAAGCAGAGCTTCTCCTCGAGGGGACGCAACGAACAGATCTCGTTGCTCAGCCGTTCCGGTAACATCGGCACGGTACGGTCTACCAGGTAGACAGAGGTAGCCCGGTTCTCCGCCTCCACGTCCACGGGATCGCCGGGCTTCACGTAATGGGTCACGTCGGCAATATGCACCCCCAGCTCCCACAGATCAGCACCAATCGCCCGGAACGAGAGGGCATCGTCAAAATCCTTCGCGTCTTTCGGGTCGATGGTAATCGTGAAGACCTCGCGAAAGTCCTCCCGGCGAGCCATCTCCTCTTTCCCAATGGCATCATCTATTTTAGCCGCGTACTCCTCCACCTCCTTGGGATAGCGGTAGGGCAAGCCGTACTGCGCGAGGATCGCGTGCATCTCGGTATCGTTTTGACCAGGCTGTCCCAGGATGTCCACCACTTTCCCTACCGGGTTGTTGGCCTTGCGAGGCCATTCCACGATCTCGACCACCACCTTATCACCATCTTTTGCCCCGTTTAGCTCCTCATGCGGGATGAAAATATCGTTCGCCAGGAACTTGCTATCCATCACCAGGAAAGCGAAATGGCGCTGTACCTCCAGCACCCCCACGAACCGATTCCGTGCGCGCTCCAGGATCTCGATCACGGCTCCTTCCGTATCCGACCGCCTCCGTTTCGCGAGCAGTTGCACCCGCACCCGGTCGCCGTTCATCGCGTGCATGCTATTGCGCTCGGCGATATGGACGATATTGCCGTCGTCGTCCGGCACGAAGAAGTTCTTCCCGTTGCTCCGCCGCTCGAAACGGCCCTCGAGGATCAACCCCCGGTCGTTAATCCGGTACCTACCCCGTGACGACTCCAGTACCAGCTCATCATCGCGCATCTTATCGAGCACGGCGAGCAACAGCCTCCTGCCCTCCTTGCCCTGCACATTTAACGCCGCGGCGATCTGCTTGTAGTTGAACTGCTTCTCCTTGTTGAGCGTAAGGAACTCGCTAATCGCGTCTATTAACTCACTCCTTCTCATCCGGGTTGCCAGCGGAGTGGCTCTTTTTTTCTTGCTCATACTCTTGATTTGGTGTTAGTGTCTCAACTTTCTCTTGTTGTTTTGTTATTGCTATTTGCTTTCAAGGTGAAGGCCTTAGCTTGTTTTCAGCTCGCCGCACTTTTGCTTGCAATAACATAATTCAAACAAGTTTGTATTCTGTCTATTGCTTAACGCAAAAGTTGCGGGAACACATCCTGCGTAGTTCGCGTCAAAAAAGAAAAGCTGTTTGAACAATAGTGAGTTCTTTTCTTTTAGCGAACAAGCAGTTGATGGGTCGAAAATATTTGCGATGAGTGATAGCAAATGCAAAGCTTGCTTTGACTTTGCCGAACGTAGCAAATATCTATCGCATGAAAACGAGCTTCAGCCAAAGCTGAAAGCAAATAATAAACATAAAGACAAAAGCTAAGTTATTACTGCAAAGT
>DUPB01000165.1 GCA_012838585.1 Bacteroidales bacterium | reverse complement strand
TCGGGTGTATCACATGATAAAATTAAACAGAGCTGCTTAAAGCAATTATAAAGCACCCTTGAGAGAGATTTTTGCAAACATCAAGGGTCCCAAGTATCAAACAATTAAATAAAATAATCGTATGAAACGGAGTGAAATTAACGAGATTTTGAAAAACGCGAAGACGTTTTTGGCTGATCACAAATTCATGCTGCCACCATGGGCGTACTGGGGCTTGACGGACTGGCAAAAGGCCCAAAAAGAGCACTACAGGGAAATCATCGATAACATGCTGGGATGGGATATCACCGATTTCGGTTCCGGGGACTTTTACAAACGGGGGTTGTTTTTATTTACCTTGCGTAACGGGAAACTCAACGTGGACAAAAAACCCTATGCCGAAAAAATCATGATCGTAGAGGAAAATCAGGAAACACCCATGCATTTTCACTGGTACAAAATGGAAGATATCATCAACCGCGGAGGGGGTAACCTGGTCATTGAGTTGTATAACTCCACCCCAGATGAAGGGTTTGCGGATACCCCGGTGAATTTCAAGACAGATGGGGTTGAACGGGTGGTTCAGCCGGGCGGGAGCGTGATCCTAAGCCCGGGAGAAAGCATCTGCCTGGAACAGGGAGTTTATCACCGTTTTTACGGGGAACCGGGAAAGGGACGCGTATTGGTTGGGGAGGTGAGCACGGTGAATGACGATACCGCCGATAATCGTTTCTATGAGACGGTGGGAAGGTTCCCCTCTATCGTAGAAGATGAGGAGCCGCTGCATCTGTTGGTGTCTGATTACAAAAGCTTCCTTGGATGATGAAAAAAGAGGTGTTTAGGATATCCGGTGTGGGTAGTGCATTGGTTGACTACCTGTACACACCGGTGGATTTTAACGGCGAAGCATTTAAACGACACATGTCCGTGGAATCGGGAGACGGGGGCTTATCCCCCGGTAAGCTGGTTTTCAAGGATGAGTTCGAACAATTCGCGGGCGAAGAGTACGAGGAGGTCAGAAAGGAAATAACCGATGGAAACCCGCCGATTACGTTGAATATAGGGGGACCATCCATTGTCTCGTTGATTCATACCGCCCAACTGTTACACGCCGACCCGGTTGAGGTTCGTTTCTATGGCTGCAAAGGGGACGATGTCGGGGCAGCTTACATTGATGAGAACTTGAAGAGAACGCCGTTGAAGATCGGGAACTATAAAACGTCAACCCGCTACACGCCTTATACCGAGGTGCTGCAGGATCCGGAGTATGATGAAGGACATGGCGAACGGGTCTTTATAAACAATATCGGTGCAGCATGGGACTTTTTACCGGAAGATTTGGATGATGACTTCTTTGAAAGTGACATCGTGGTTTTCGGGGGTACGGCGCTGGTTCCGCGTATCCATCAAGCGTTGGGTGACCTGTTGCTAAAAGCGAAAGGGAACCACGCAGTGACCGTGGTTAACACGGTATATGACTTTCTCAACGAAAAGAAAAATCCGGGGAAGGCTTGGCCATTAGGGGCATCGAAGGAGACGTACCAATACATCGATTTGCTTATCACGGATATGGAGGAGGCGCTGCGCTTAAGTGGTTGTTCAACCATAGAAGAGGCTATGTCGTTCTTCAAAGAGACAGGGGTGGGTGCCGTGATCGTTACCTTTGGAGC
>DUPB01000164.1 GCA_012838585.1 Bacteroidales bacterium | reverse complement strand
CTAACTTTAGTGAACTATTGCGATAAGCCAAATGAGCAGAGGACAAGTTTACTTGGACTATGCCATGGCGAGAAAATGATTACAACCTGGGCAGTTTCCACGGAGCACGGTAGTTCGCCTTGATAAGTCGATTCGCTTCCAGGTTGTCGAACGTACCCGTCTCGTTATCCCAGTTAAGACCGGTTCCCACGCGACAAGAGATGTTGGCCATATGACTTAACTTGGCCACTTCCGCGCCAATCGCGACATCGGCGTTAGGCAGCTCACGCGAACGCATGCAATCCAGCATATTGCCAACATGGAGGTACAACCCCTTCCCGCTTCCTTTTCGTTTCTCGATAGCTTCCATCCGGGGGGTGCTGGGTTTACGCTCGTCATCGCACGGGTAGCAGTAGGGGAAGTTACGGCTATTAACTTGCTGCTCTGGAACCACTTCCCATCCCGAACGGGTGAGGATAAGCGTGCCGTTCTCGCCCAAGAAGGCCACCCCTTCGCGCTGACCATACAGCCCGGTTCCAATACCACAAGCATGATCCCATATGATATTAAAATCGGGGTACTTGTAGGTAGCCATAAGGGTGTCGGGAGTTTCCATGGCGTCATCGGGATACGCGTACTTCCCACCCGCACCATAAATGTACGAGGGTAACCCCGCGTTCATCCCCTTCATGGCGTAGTCGAGCAGGTGTACCCCCCAGTCGGCCATCAACCCGCCCGCGTAATCCCAAAAGAATCGGAAATTGTAATGGAAGCGATTTTGATTGTAAGGACGTTTAGGTGCCGGACCCAGCCACATATCGTAATCCACTCCCGGGGGAGGGGTTGAATCGGCCACCACCGGTAGCGTCCATTTACTGGTCTGGTGAGCCCATACCTTCACGGTACGCACCCTCCCTAATTGCCCGCTCTGCACGTAAGCGGCCGCCTCGTCCCAATGGGGGTCACTCCGTTGCCACTGTCCCACCTGCACCACCCGATTGTACTTACGGGCAGCCTTCACCATCAGGTCGCACTCCTCGATAGTGTTGGCCAACGGCTTCTCCACGAACGAATCTTTACCGGCCTCACAAGCGGCTACCAGCTGTAGACAGTGCCAGTGGTCGGGTGTCCCGATAATCACCATATCCACATCCTTATTATCGATCACATGGCGCCAATCCTTCACGAGCTGCGGCGGTTTCTTGCCAGTCATCTCTTCTACTTCAGAGGCGCGCTGGTAAAGCCACTGGTCATCCACGTCGCACATGGAAACACACTCGGTGCCTGGGTATTGAAGAAACGTCTTCAAGTTAGCCCACCCTTGGTTGCGGCAGCCGATTAATCCGATTTTAATTTTATTACTCGGGGCCGATTGCCCCAAAATGGAGGAGTAAGGTTTGCCCATAAGGGGAGCCAAGCCTAATCCCGTGGCCGTAACGGCCGTTTTTTTCAAGAAAACTCGTCGATTCATATTTTCATTTTTCCATCCTGTACTTGTCGCACAGCGTGGTTATCGTATCTGCGGTAAATATACACATTTAACGGGAAAAAGAACCATGAATGGCAGCATAAAAAAACTGATTTTCACCATGTGCTTGGAAAAAGCTCTTTTTTCATGTACTTTTGCATCTCGAAACAGCAACCACAAATAGGCATTATGTCAACACGATTTAAACGAACGCTTGTCACTTCGGCACTGCCCTACGCCAACGGGCCGGTGCATATCGGACACCTGGCCGGAGTGTACGTACCCGCCGATATTTACGCCCGCTATCTGCGTCTCAAGGGCGAGGAGACGCTCTTTATCGGTGGCTCTGACGAGCACGGGATCCCCATCACGCTCAAGGCGAGAGCCGAGGGAGTCACCCCCCAAGATATCGTGAATCGCTACCACGAGTTGAACAAGCAATCGTTCGAAACATTTGGCATTTCGTTCGACATCTACTCGCGTACCACTTCGGATATCCACCGGAAGGTGGCGTCCGACTTTTTCCGGACGCTCTACGACAAAGGGGAGTTCACCGAGAAGGAGAGCGAGCAGTATTACGATGAAGAGGCAAGACAGTTCTTGGCCGACCGCTATATCGTGGGCACCTGCCCCCATTGCGGGCACGAAAAGGCGTACGGCGATCAATGCGAGCAATGCGGCACCGCCCTCAGCCCCGATGAATTGATCAACCCCAGGTCGACCCTCAGCGGTAGCCAGCCGGTGAAGCGAAAGACAAAGCACTGGTACCTGCCGCTCGACAAGCACGAACCGTGGCTCCGCCAATGGATACTGGAAGAGCACAAGGAGTGGAGGAGCAACGTTTATGGCCAATGCAAATCGTGGCTCGACATGGGACTTCAGCCCCGCGCGGTGAGTCGCGACCTCGACTGGGGAGTACCGCTGCCCGTGGAGGGTGCCGAGGGAAAGGTACTCTACGTCTGGTTCGACGCACCTATCGGCTATATCTCGAACACCATGGAGTTGCTTCCCGACACGTGGGAGAGATGGTGGAAAGATGAGGAGACCAAGCTGATTCATTTCATCGGGAAAGACAACATCGTGTTTCACTGCATCGTCTTCCCGGCGATGTTGAAGGCGGAGGGATCCTTTATCCTCCCGGAGAACGTACCGGCCAACGAGTTCATGAACTTGGAGGGAGAAAAGATATCCACCTCCAACAACTGGGCGGTGTGGCTGCACGAGTACCTCGATGAGTTTCCCGGCAAGCAGGACGTGCTTCGCTACGCGCTCACCGCCAACGCGCCCGAGACGAAGGACAACGACTTCACCTGGAAGGAGTTTCAAGCGCACAACAACAACGAGCTGGTCGCAGTACTGGGTAACTTCATCAACCGGGCCATGGTATTAACCCAGAAGCACTTCAACAACAGGGTACCCGCGCTGGGCGAGTTGACCGAGTACGACCGGGAGACCATCACCGAAGCGAAAAAAGTGAAGGAGGCGGTTGAAAGCAACCTGGAACAATTCCGCTTTCGGGAGGCACAGAAGGAGGCGATAAACCTGGCACGTATAGGGAACAAGTACCTGGCTGACACCGAGCCCTGGAAGACGGCCAAGAGCGACAAGGAGCGCACCGCGACCATCCTGAACATCGCCCTCCAGATCACGGCCAACCTCTCCATCGTGTGTGAACCCTTCCTCCCCTTTTCGACCGAAAAAATCCGGTCGTTCCTCAATACCGGGCGGTTCGACTGGAATAGCTTGGGCAGCTTCCAGTTGCTGGCGGAAGGACATGAGTTGGGGAAAGCAACGCTCCTCTTCGAGAAGATAGAGGACGAGGTGATTGAACGGCAAGTGCAGAAGCTACACGATACGAAAAAGAACAACCAAGCCAGCGCTGAGGTAGCGAAGGCGAAAGACGGGAAAAAAACGACTGCAACGAACGAAATGAAAGAGGCGAAAAGGGAACAAAAAGTAAAACCCATCAAGGAAACCATCCAGTTCGACCTGTTCGAGAAGCTGGATATCCGCGTGGGCACGGTATTGGAGTGCGAGAAAGTACCCAAGACCGATAAGCTGCTCCGCTTTTTGCTGGACGATGGCCTGCGGGAACGCACCATCCTCTCGGGTATCGCCCAGTGGTACCCCAACCCCGAGGAGCTTGTCGGCAAGCAGGTCTGCTTTATCGCCAACCTGGAGCCAAGGAAGATGCGGGGCATCCTGTCGGAAGGAATGATTCTCTCCGCTGAAGACGCTGACGGCACCTTGTCGCTCATCGAACCCGAGCAAGTGGTACAACCGGGCAGCCAGGTCGTGTAAATGGTGTGCGTGGACGACAACAAGCGACACTTGGTTTACATTATTTTAACACAAATAAAGCAACCTTTCCTCGTTTTTCTCGTCATACAAGGGAGCGTTCGATGATGGGATTCCTCCCAAGCTCGCCCACTGTAAAACGGCAAACGGTTATACGAACGTGTCCGTCAAGGCGAATAAAGCAAATCACTATGTAATAAACCCACATTATGAGACATCTACTTACCTGCCTGCTCCTTTTCGTGAGCCTGACCACTTATCCCCAGAAAACATTTAAGTTCGCGGGATGGGAGCTATCCAAGCAGATAGCGCGAAACGAGGTAAAGGTAAACTTAGTTACCACCATCATTGGCCTATACCCCGAGCTATCGTACGAGCGCGTGCTGAGCGAAGACTTCAGCCTGGGTGTTGCCGCGGGGGTGAGCTTAAACGGCGAGTACCCACTTTCTTACGGAGTGATGCCCTACACCCGCTGGTTTTTCACTGGTAACTCACAAAACCTTCAAAAATATGGCGCCGGCTTTTTTATCGAGGCCAACGCGGGGATGGTGTCCCATGACTTTCACCGGGCGAATAACGATAGCGGCACACCCGAATCGGAGGATGATAACGAGCTTGGTGCTGGCTTGGGACTGGCGTTGGGCTGGAAGTACCTGACGAAAAACAACTGGATTGGTGAAATTTATTTCGGCGGGGGACGCGACTTCGTGAAAGATAGCGGCTATCCGCGAGTAGGCCTTACCATCGGGAAACGTTTTTAAAGGAACGTGGCTTTCGGGCCTACGTGCTTCCTCGTTCATGAGTTGAGCACTCAAAGGCTAACGCGGTTCGATGAACTTTCGAACCCACGTACTTTCTCCATCCAACCGCATACTTTCTCCGTCCAACCGCATACTTCCACGAAAGAATTAAAAGCGAAGTTAGCGAATCACGGAATAATCGGTTAACTTTGTAGCTCATAACTACAAAGGATTAACGATGATACATTCCAATAACTTCAAGAGAGCGCTTCCCGACCTGATCGTCGTGGCGGCCTTTGTTCTCGTTTCATTTATTTATTTTGCACCCGCGGTGATAGAGGGTCGGGTAATCGCGCAACACGACTCGCTTGCCGCCATCGGCCAAGGGCAAGAACAACGGGACTACATGGAGAGGCACGACGGGGAGCGCACCCGATGGAACCTCTCGATGTTTGGGGGGATGCCCTCCTACCAGATGAGTCCCACCTACGACTCATCAAAACCGCAAGAGGTGGCTAAAAAGGTCTACTCCCTCTTCCTGCCTAACTACGTCTCCCTACTGTTCATCCTGCTGTTGGGATTCTACATTCTGATGCGGGCGTTCAACGCGTCTCCATTAATCAGCGCGCTGGGAGCCGTTTTATGGGCTTTCTCATCCTACTTCTTCATCTTGATCTCGGCGGGACACCTCTGGAAGTTCATTACCCTGGCCTATATCCCCCCCACCATCGCGGGGATGGTGTACGTGTACCGGAAGAAGTACCTGCTAGGGGGACTCCTACTCATGGTGTTCGTAGCCTTCCAGATTTCGGCCAACCACTTCCAGATGACCTACTACTTTCTCTTCGTGATGCTTTTCCTCTGGATCGCCTTCTTAGCAGAGGCGATACGGAAGAAAACGATGGGCGACTTCTGGAAATCGACCGCGGTAATGGTCGTCGCCGCGCTAATCGGGGTAGCTGCCAACACGAGCAACCTCTACCACACCTACGAGTATACCCAAGAGACCATGCGGGGCAAGTCAGAGCTAACCCATCACGGCGATGCGAACCGAACCGGCGATGGGCTGGAAAAGGATTACATCACGGCGTGGAGCTACGGTATTGGTGAAACATGGACCCTGCTGATCCCCAACACCAAGGGGGGGGCATCGGTACCCCTCGCCTACAACCAGAAGGCGATGAGCAAGGCGAAACCGGAGTATGCCCCGATCTTCCAGCAAATCGGGCAGTACTGGGGTGAGCAGCCCGGCACATCGGGTCCAATATACGTGGGAGCTTTCGTGCTAACGCTCTTCGTATTGGGCCTCTTTATCGTGAAGGGACCCATCAAGTGGGCACTGTTGGTAGGCACCCTCTTCTCCATCACCCTATCGTGGGGCAAAAACTTCATGGGGTTGACCGACCTCTTCATCGACCACGTGCCGCTATACAATAAGTTCAGGGCGGTATCATCCATCCTGGTGGTCGCTGAATTCTGCATCCCCCTCCTGGCCGCGCTGGCGGTAAAAGAGTTGGTTCAAAAACCTGACACCCTCAAAAAAGACCCGAAACCGCTCTATATCAGTCTCGGGGTGACTGGGGGAGTCGCCCTCCTCTTCGCGATCGCCCCAAAACTGTTCTTCTCCTCGTTCGTCTCCTCAACAGAGATGATGGCTTTCCAGCAACTTCCGGCGGGGCATATCCAACCATTTATCGCTAACTTAACAGACGCCCGTGTCTCCATCTTCACCGCCGACGCGTGGCGCAGTTTCTTAATCGTCGCCATAGGAGGCCTAATCGTGTGGCTATTCATCCGGAAGAAGCTCAAGCCGGAATGGATGGTGACAGGTATCCTTCTGCTCTGTCTCGTGGATATGTGGGGGGTGAACAAGCGGTACCTCAACGACGACGATTTCGTGGCCAAGACGAGCCTACAACAGCCGTTCGTACGAACCGCCACCGACGAGTATATCTTGCAGGATACAACACGGTATTACCGCGTGCTCAACCTGGCTACCAGCACCTTCAACGATGGGGTTACCCCCTACTGGCACAAGGTGATTGGCGGGTACCACGCGGCCAAGTTACGCCGTTATCAAGACCTGATTGAAGTTCACCTCACGGATGAGATGATGGCGCTGCAACAAGAGGTTATCCGCTCGCAAGGCCAGCTTGACACGGTCGATACAGAGGCCTTCAAGGTGCTCAACATGCTCAACACCAAGTGGATCATTATGCCGACGCAGGATGGCAGCACCCTGCCAATCGAAAACCCGCACGCCATGGGTAACGCGTGGTTTGTGGATGACATCCATTTCGTGGAAAACGCCGACGAGGAGATCGACGCGTTGCGTACCCTCGACCTCAGCAGTGAGGCGGTAGCCGATAAACAGTACGAGCCGCTGTTGGCAGGACAGGTTCCCACACCTGCTGACTCGGCATCGACCATCGTGCTGACCGACTACGATTCCGACTTTGTCACCTACGCGGTGGATGCCAAAAAGGATGAACTGGCGCTCTTCTCCGAAGTGTACTACCCGAAAGGGTGGCAGGTTAGCATTGACGGTGAGGCGGTGGAGATGTTGCGGGCGAACTACACGCTACGCGCCCTGCCCGTTCCTGCTGGGAAACACATGGTGGAGTTCCGCTTTGAGCCGCGAAGCATCCGGGTGACCGATGGCATTGCCTACGCGGCCCTGGCCATCATGCTGCTTACGCTGGTTGCCCTTATCGTTCGCACAGTTCTCGGAACGCGCACCACTCGCAGTTCTTCGGGTTCTCCGTCTGCGTGAAAGGGATAGAGGGGTTGAAAATATCCTCCAGGAGCGCATTGAGCCGCTCCTTGAACTCCGGCAGGTAAACCGAGATATCTTCAACGGGATGCCTGTCGCACCGCACCGTGGGATCGAAATCCTTGTAGACCGACCGCAGGTAGTAGATGGCAGGCGACACCTGCACCCCGGGGTTCTCCAGCAGGTAGAACATACCATACAGGAACACCTGTAAAATCTGGTGGGGGCGGTTGCCCTTCGACGCGTCGAACAGCTGCTGCACCTCCTTGAATTCGGTCGCCCCCAGGCCCGTCTTGTAATCGATGATGCGGTACACCCCGTTCACCCGATCCACCCGGTCGATGCTCCCTTTGACATTCAACGTGAGCGACTCGTTCACCCTGTAAGCTCGGTTGAAGCGGTACTCGGCACCCACGTACTCGAAGGGGGTGAACTCGCGGTCCAGCTTCAGCGTCTGCAACACGTAGCTACGCAACACCTCGCCCACCAGGTAATGTTGCCCCACCAATTGACGCGCATTCCCCTCCTCCTTGAAGTAGTAACGGGCAAACGCTTGCTCTATCGCTTCGGTCAGCCGCTGCTCATCTTTCACCATCTCGTTTAGCGCGTCGGGCGTGATGACCTTCCCCTTGAAGCGGCTGTAGATCAACTCCATCACCCGGTGAAAGATCGACCCAAACAGGTCGGCCTCAATCGTCTCCCGCACCTCCTCTTCCTCCGAAAGTCCCTCCACCGCCGTGAAATAAAACCGCAACGGGCAGTCGATATAATCATTGATAAGCGTAGCGGAAAGGAAAGTATCACCCCCCTCGCGGTACCCATTCAACTTGCGCAACACTTCCGGGGTTTTGGTAACCGTGACCGGGAAAACCTCCGATGCCGCCACATCATACGCGACGACCCGCTCCGACAGATTAAAAAGACTCCCGTAAAGGTACTTCAAATGGTAAAAGTAGCGGCTCACCTCGCCCGTCTGTATCCCCTCGGTGCGCGTGTCGTACAGCAAGAAGACCCGCTTCGCCCGGCTTATCATCCGGTAGAAATGGTACGCGTAGGTACCGTCTTGCTGCTCCCTCGTGGGGAGACCGAAGCCCTGCCGCAACGTGTAAGGAATAAAAGAACTCGCCCCGCTTCTTACCGGGTAAACCCCTTCGTTAAACGAGAGAATGATCAGGTTCTCGAAGTCGATGGCCCGGGTCTCCAACACCCCCATCACCTGTAGGCCCGACAGTGGCTCGCCGCGAAACGCGACGCTGAGGCCGCGGGCCAGCTGCTTGAAGAGTCTGAAGTAGGTTTCCACCGAAGCCCCCCTGGTTTCCTGCAGGTTATCATCCAGGCGGCTAATCGCCTTATAACACTGCACGATAAACTCCCTCTCCAGGTCGATCGCGCGGACGCTCCCCTCCGGTCGCTCTTCGCTCATCCTCTCACCGGTAAGGCTTTGGTAAAGTGCGGTAAGGATCGACTTCAGGTACTCCCCGACATCCTGCCACTCCGTGACCGGCGTGAACAACTGCCTGAGTAGCGGGTGCGGCGGGATATCCGTTCCGCTCACCCGGTTGAAGTTCTGCGCGACCATCTCCCGCCTCAACGCTTCGGCCTCTTCCTTGGCAGCACCGCTCACCAGGGGGTGAGCAAGCAACGCCTTGACGTGGCGGTGGTAAAAGGTAAACGCTCCCTCTTCTCCCTTCGCAGACTTTTGCAGTTGCGCGATCAGGTCGATCAAATAGGCGATCGATGCGTTGGAAAGGGAGTACCCCATGGTGACGTTTACTTTCCCTATCTCGGGTGGTATCGAGTAAAGGAGGGGCATCAGCAAGGTCTCGTCCGGCAGCACGATGGCCGTTTGGATCGCTTCGTCCGGATCGGGAATGGCATTCGATTGAATCAACCCCGAGAGGAGTTGGCTCACCTGCTTGGCCTGCCCCACCCCCGACGGAACACCAATCGCCTCAACCCGCGTTTTCTTTAGTTCCTCCCCTGTTTCCTGTTGTTCCCGTTGTTCCTGTTGTTCCCGTTGTTCCTGTTGTTCCCGTTGTTCCCGTTGTTCCTGTTGTTCACCCAGCCCGTTTTCTTGCCCGTTTTCCTCTCCTTGATCCTGTCCACGATTTTGTTCTCGCGATACCCCTTGCAGTGTTTCTTGCCCTTGAATCGACCCTGCCAACTCCATTCCCTCCAATCCCTCGTCAAGTGAAAAAAGGGAGGGGAATCGGGACAAGTTCTCTTTAACCCAACTTGATGCCCTGTTTTTCTCATCCCGGACCAGTGGCGATTCGTAGTCCCAATAAAAGTCGGCCTGCCCCCTCTTTTTCAAGTACTCCATCAAGTGCGTCTCCGAAGGAGTGAGCGCGTTCAACCCCACGAAGATATAGTGATCCCTCTCGGGAAAATCCAACGTTCCGGATTTGGCCCGCTCCACCACCTCTCGAAACATCATCCCCTCGTAGGCCTGTCCCTTACCATGCAGCGCCTCACGAAACGAAGTATATAGCTCGAACAGCACCTCCCAAACCTTCTGGAACCGCTCTTTCGTCCGATTCCCTTCCACCGGCATGAAGTGCGACCAGAAGCGACGGATAGCCTCCACCTGCCGCTCCGAAAGGTGACCCATATCATCGTCCAACGAGCGGTAGTCCCGCACGTTCCGAAACAGGTCACGCGCGTTGACGAGGTATTTATCCACGTCGTTGAAATCACTCAACAGCATCTCCCCCCAGTAAAGGAAATCATCGAACGGCTCGTCAGAGCCGCTAATCTCCCCATACAGCCTATGAAGCAACACGAGCAATTCGACCTTCTCCGAGGAGCGGTACGGTGAGAAACCTTCAAACAACTCTTGGATGGTCAATATCGTGGGTGAGAACAGCGGCTTCCCGGCTATCTCCGCGAGGTACTTCTGAAAGAAAAGTCCGGCTCTACGGTTAGGAAAAACAAACGTGCGGGTATACAGCCGGTCGCCGTACTGCCCGTAGAATATTTTCGCTATTATGTAAAGGAAAGGGGTCATTCAATTGTCTTTTGAGTTTTCGCGTGTCACACGATGCCATTCACATTCTCACAATGCAATAGCTGTTTCGCACAACGCTATAGCCTATTTCGCACAACGCGATGGCCTATTTCGCGCATGCGATGAGCTGTTGCCTTAGAAAGCAAAAATAGCATTAATTCTCCAGAGAGACCTATTTCTGCTCAGGAATGATTCCTTTTTTTCCCATTTTTATTATAAGTTTGCCGGGAGATTATCCTTTCAACGTACACTTGTCATCCATCAAGTTTTTTCTACACGTTGTCTCATTCAGTATGCATTCTGCAAGAACGTAAAACTATGACGAACCGACGACAATTCATGAAACAATTATCCGCGGTAGCTGCATTGGGACTTATTCCCAACACGATAACATCTCGTACGCTGTCTGCTAAACAGTCACACACCCCCACATCAGCCACCGGTGAGAAAATTTGGGCATGCTTACTGCACCTATCATTCAACTTTGCCGGGGGGATAAAAAGTTGGGGAGGTCTACGAACTGAATTTGAGCCCGAGCAATCGGTCTGGGACAACGCGATAATATCGATGGCAAGCCATGGGGTCAACATGGTTTTGATTAACTTGGACGATTCTATTTTATGGCGAAGCCACCCGGAGATATCCCTGAGAAACTCATGGACCCCTGAACGGTTAAGGGAGGAGTTGGAAAAGATCAGGAAACAGGGCATCGAGCCCATACCCATGTTGAACTTTGCGGCAACCCACGATGCATGGCTGGGTAAATACGCGAAAATGGTATCCACACCTGAATATTACCAGGTGTGCAAAGATCTAATCGCCGAGGCTATCGAGATTTTTGATAACCCCAGGTTCATCCATTTCGGAATGGATGAGGAGACCTATAACCATCAAAGTCATTTTGACTACATCGTTGTCCGAAAAAACGAGCTCTGGTGGGGTGACCTCTATTTTTATTTCTCGGAGGCGATGAAAAAGAACGTTCGCCCTTGGGTTTGGTCGGATTACGTGTGGCATCACCCCGAACAGTTTTTTAAAATGATGCCCAAGTCGGTCATACAGAGCAACTGGTTTTACGGGAACACCCTTGATCCGGAGCACACCTACGTGAAAGCATACCTTGATTTAGAAGCCGAGGGGTATGACCAAATTCCCACGGGTAGTTTTCACGCGGTCCCAAGCGAGAACTTCGAAGCATTGAATCCGAACAACATAGGCAACACGGTGGAGTTTTGCTCCAAGCATATTGCCGATTCTCGCCTTATGGGCTTTATGCAAACGTTCTGGATGCCTACCACCGTGAGGTTCGAGCCTACCATTCTAAAGGCGATAGAGCTATTCGGTAAGGCCAAGAAAGAGTTCGAAACAAAATAGACGGGACAGGGTATCGACCAATTTTATATTAATAAAGCGTATCAACAATAAGAACATTCATTAGGGAAAAGACCGAATAATGAACGATAAAACAACATTCACTCGACGTGCCTTTTTGTCGAGTATGGCGGCAGCCGGTGCCGGCACGGCTTTTGGCACCGTTAAAGTGCCGGGAATTGACCTGCCAGGAAGAACAGATGAATCGGGCAACAGGGTTATTATAGAAAACGACATTGATCCTGTTTTATTAAAACGCTTCATCCCAAGACCTAAAAGTATACAGTGTAACGATGACAGGGAAGTGGTGTTTGATAATCAATTGACTATAAATATCGAGTTAAAAAACATGGATGATCATGCAAGGGATAAGACGCAAGGCCTCTTTAAACAGTACTTCAATATTACACCAACGGTTAAGGTCATCCAAAAAAACAATGCACCCGAGGGAGAGGCCTACAAAATAAAGGCATCAGGTTCTTTAGTCACATTGTCAGCCTCAAATTTCACGGGTATTCGCCACGCCTGCAACACGCTTCGCCAACTGGCAGAGGTACATGGCGAAACGGGAGAGTTTTCGCACTATAGTATTCCTGAAACTGAAATTGATGATGCACCGGCAATGCCATTCAGGGGACTGCACTTGTGCTGGTTCCCGGAAACAGAGGCCATACAGATAGAACAATATACCAGGTGGGCTGCTTACTATAAATTCAATCACATCATTATAGAGTTTTGGGCTACCTTCCCCTTTGCCTCACACCCCGAGTTTTACTGGCAGGAGCATGCGGCCACCACGGATGATTTTCGTAGGTTAGTGAATCTTGGTAATGAGTTAGGGGTAACGTTAATCCCGCAATTAAACATTTTCGGGCATGCTTCGGGTAGCAGAGAAGGTTCCGGAAAGCACACCCCGCTGGATTTTCACCCGGAATTCCAATCCCTTTTCGAGCCAAACGGCTGGGTATGGTGTTTAAGCAATCCCGCTACGCGCAAACTGCTGACCGACATTGTCCTCGAAACGCTGGAGGCTTTTGATTACCCGCCGTTCTATCATATTGGTGGCGATGAAGCGAATGGTGCCGGTGAATGTCGCTTATGCCGACGTTCTGATTACAAAGCCCTTCTGATTGATCACCTGACCTATTTCCATAAGCTGTTGGCGGAGAAAGGTTGTCGCATGATAATGTGGCACGACATGCTTATTCAAAGGGGCGACCCAAGGTGGTCAGGATACGTGGCAAACGGTACACCACGTATGGAAGGGGTACTTGAAGCGCTCCCCAAGGACATCATTATCTGTGATTGGCAATACGGAGCACCGGGTGAAGATGAGACGTGGCCTACCATGCACCACTTTAAAGAACAAGGGTTCCAGGTTCTGGCCTGTTCTTGGAACAATGTTGACAATATCAAATCCCTGGGTGAAAACGTGGGGAAAAACGGGCTGGATGGGTTGCTGTGTACCACCTGGCATTCCCCTTTTCAAAATGAACTGTTACCGATCATGATGTATGGTGCGCAAGCTACATGGTCAACACCCCCATACGGGCAGGTTGATCGCTTAATGGCCCTACGTCATTTACGACAAATTGGCTGGGATATCCCGATTAAGAAATATAAAAACAGCGGGATTCACGAGTGGCAGGTACGTCCTGATATTTTCCCCAGATAATAATCACTAAAATCATGCGTTTTACAACCACTATTTTCATGATCGCGCTCCTCCCCCTCCTTTATGGTTGTCAAAAAAAGTCAAGCGATACCACCCACGTATCCCCTACTGTTATGGAGCGGGTTTACGAGGAGATCAAAACGCCTTACAAATATGGGTTGGTCGTTGTCCCCACCAGTCGTGATAAAATGGTGGATAGCCCCAGTGTTTTCCGGCACGATAGCTCGTGGTACATGATCTATATCGTTTTCGATGGCACCGGGTACGAAACCTGGTTAGCTCACAGCGATGATCTGCTCACGTGGGAAACTTCCGGGAAGTTGATGTCATTCACCGAAAACAGGTGGGACGCTCGTCAGAAAGCTGGGTATATCGCTTTGCAAGACTACGAATGGGGAGGAAGCTACGAGGTTGAGGCCTTTAACGACAAGTATTGGATGTCCTACTTAGGGGGTGAAACCGAAGGGTACGAGGCCGGTACCTTAGGGGTAGGCATCGCCTATACCGACAGCCTAACCCGAGCGAAAGAGTGGGAACGCTTGGATGGCCCCGTGTTATCGGCAAAAGATGCCGATGCCCGGTGGTACGATAACACCACCATCTACAAAAGCACCGTTATCCATGATCGGGAGCTTACGATCGGTTATCCCTTTGTGATGTTTTACAATGCTAAGGGAGAGGCGATTGAAGGAGGAGAGAAACCGGAACGCATTGCCATGGCGGTCTCCAATGATATGGTCCACTGGAAGCGATGGAAGCAAGAGCCGGTTATCGACCATCAAGCCGGTATCTCTGGGGACGCTTTTATCACGAAAATGGAAGAGCTATGGGTCATGTTTTACTTCGGGGCATTCTGGAAACCTAATGCTTTCGACCGGTTCGCATGTTCGTACGATCTGGTGAACTGGACTACATGGGAGGGGAATGATTTAATTGCCCCTTCCGAACCTTACGATAACCTGTACGCGCATAAGCCTTGCGTGATAAAGCATAACGACGTTGTCTACCACTTCTATTGTGCCGTAAACCAAGAGGGAGAAAGATCAATCGCGGTGGCTACTTCAAAGGATTTGGGTAAAAGCACACTAAAGTTCCCGGGCGACTAACCGTTTTCGATCTGTCAACACGTCAACCCTTGTCAATTTTCACTTAAGTTGAATCTTTCTTGAAAATCGGCTTAGTGTTTAAAAGTGATGTCCTAACATATCTGAACGGTATAAAAACAGAAAGTTATCATCTAAAGACAAAATATTATGAACCGTTCCATTTTAACTACACAAAAAACATGGTTGATGTTATTAACGCTCATCTTCTCAACAGGAGTGTGTTTCTTACAAGCACAAGAGCGATTGATGCAAATAACCGATAAATATTTAAACATCCCGGTATCAAACTCAGCCCAGAGACAAGTCATGACGATCGCTTCAGGTCAAGACAAGAGGGTGTTCGAGATTCGTTTGGCTACCGGGGAACCAGATTACTGGGTATTTTCTGACATGACGGAATTCATGGGTAGGGATATAACGATATCTTACCCGGGAAATGAAAAAGGACTCAGCCTTATTTATCAAGCCAAGACGATCGCGGGCCAAGACAGCCTGTATAATGAGCCCAATAGACCGCGATTTCACTTCTCCAGCCGACGGGGATGGAACAACGACCCGAATGGCCTCGTTTATCACGAGGGGGAATATCACCTTTTTTATCAGCACAACCCTTATGAACGAGAGTGGGGAAACATGCACTGGGGACACGCCGTAAGTAAAGATTTGATTCACTGGAAAGAGCTCCCGGTTGCCTTGTACCCCGATCAACATGGCACCATGTTTTCAGGTTCGGCTGTAATTGACTACCACAATACAGCGGGATTCAACAAAGGCAATCAACCGGCCATGGTAGCCATCTACACGGCTGACAACCCTGAGAGGCAAGTGCAGTGTATCGCCTACAGCCTGGATAAAGGACGCACTTGGAAAAAACATGAGCACAATCCAGTTATCGACTCGAAAGAGAAGTGGGATAGCAAAGACACCCGGGACCCGAAAGTTTTCTGGTACGAACCCGGCAAAAAGTGGGTCATGGTTTTAAATGAAAGAGACGGGAATTCCATTTACAATTCAACCAACTTGAAAGACTGGACGTATGAAAGCCATGTCACGGGTTTCTGGGAGTGCCCCGAGTTGTTCGAGTTACCCGTGGACGGCAATCAAAATGACAAGAGATGGGTCATGTACGGGGCTTCGGGCACTTACATGATTGGCAAGTTCGACGGGAAAAAGTTCACTCCCGAAAGTGGCAAGCATTATTACACTACCGGTTCAGCCTATGCGGGGCAAACTTTCACCAACATACCCTCATCCGACGGGAGGCGCATTCAGATATGCTGGGGACGAATCCCTTCTCACCATATGCCGTTTAACATGTTGATGTTATTGCCCACCGAGTTGACCCTCCGTAACACGAAAGATGGTGTAAGGCTGTTTAGCTTTCCCGTGGAGGAAGTAAACCTATTAAACAAGGCGGGCTATAGTTGGCAAAACCTAAGCGCGGATTCAGCCAACCAGCACTTGCAGGAGTTCAATGATGAACCATTGCTTAGGATCAAGTTCACCTTGAAACTTTCCCACGCTACCAGTGCCGGCTTAAACTTAAATGGCCAGTCGTTGCTAAACTACGACATGAACCATAACCTGGTCAATGGGGTGTTCTATTCTCCAAATGAAATGACAAGCATGCAAATTAGCGCCGACATCTTTATCGATACGACATCCGTGGAGGTATTTATTGATGGTGGAGCCTACTCTTGTTCATTTGAAAAGAGGGGCACGGATCCCAATCAAGGGTTCCATTTCTGGGGGAATAATATTCATGTTGACAGCCTTGAGGTGTTTGTTTTAAAATCAATATGGGAGTGAGGTATGTTATCACACCGATTTTTAAAAAAATCCGTAACTTGCGTCCGTGTAACAAATCTTTCGTTCTCATGAATAAAACAACTCACTTATTAACGATATAGCATTATGCTTAGATTCACTATTTTACATCGAATAACGATGGCTTGTTTTTTTAGCCTATGTTGCCTATCCTTGAATGCCCAGACTTTTTTTGTCTCCACAACGGGTGATGACAACGCTTCCGGTAGCCGCGAAAATCCGTTGGCCACAATAACGGAGGCCCGTGACAGGATACGTGAATTGCGTAAACAACAACTGTTGACCGATACGATTCATGTTAAGGTATTCCCTGGAACCTATCTTTTAACCGAGGCGATTACCTTCACGAGCGAGGACTCGGGAACTGAGCAGTCGCCCACCGTCTATACCTCGGCCACAGGGGAGCGACCGCTTTTTCTCGGGGGCATCGAGACAGGGAGTTTTGAAGTAGAAAGTCCCACGTTGTGGAAAGTTTTCATCCCCGAAACAAGGCTGGGATTTTCATTTGAACAGGTGTACATCAATGGCGAACGCAGGTTTCGGGCTCAAACACCCAATAGGGGCAGTTTCTTTCAGGTCGGGAAAATGGAGAAGGTATTTCAGATCGGTTCCGGTGAAAGAACCAACTTTTCGGTGCATAAATTTGCCCCGGAGGCGAAAGATGCCTCTTTTCTTACCGATTTCGAACCGGGAGAGGAAGAGCGTGCAGTGGTAACCTTTTATCACAAATGGGAAACGGTCACCAAACCTATTGAGTATATTGACCACACGGATACCACCTTTTTCGTTTCCGGAAAAAACATGTATCACGCTTCGGGAAACAGCAAATATTTCGTGTCGAATTACCGAAAAGCATTGGATGAGCCTGGAGAATGGTTTCTAGACCAAGAGGGGTGGCTCTATTATATACCCAAAGAGGGCGAGACCCCCGAAAACGCACGTTGTACCCTGCCCGTAACGGAACAATTCCTGGTCTTAAAAGGAACAGAGCAGGATCCCATCTGTCACCTGCGTTTTCAAAACCTCCGCTTTGAAGTAGCCGGCTATCGCACCCCCGTGAATGGGTATGAATCCCCACAAGCCGCGTGCAACATCGAAGCGACCGTCATGTTGGATCACGTGGAGAATATCGAGTTTTCACATTGCGATATTGCCCACACGGGAACTCATGCCATTTGGTTCCGGGAAAACTGCTCGTTTTCAAGGGTTGAACATTGTCATTTGCACGACTTAGGGGGTGGTGGCGTAAAAATTGGGACCATGCACATTCCGCGGGGCAAGCCGGTGACACATCATATTGTATTGCATAATAACATCATACAACATGGCGGGTACGTTTTCCCATCGGCTGTAGGTGTCATTATCTTCAACGGAAGCGATAATGAAATTACCCACAATGACATTGCCAATTTCCGCTACACCGGTATTTCGTGTGGCTGGGTTTGGGGATATAGTTACAGTCCAACGGTACGAAACAAAATTGAATACAACCACATCCATTACCTTGGCTGGGGAGAGCTGAGCGATATGGGGGGTGTGTACACGCTTGGTAACTCAGAGGGCACCACGGTAAGCAACAACGTTATCCACCATATCTATTCCCGTGATTATGGAGGATGGGGACTCTACACCGATGAGGGCACGCAAAATATTTTAATGGAAAACAACCTGGTGTACGCCTGTAAAAGCGCGGGGTTCCATCAACATTACGGCAAGAACAATATCATCAGGAACAACATTTTCGCCTTCATCAAGATATCAGCCATCCAAGTGTCACGGGTTGAGGAGCACCTCTCATACACGTTTACCAACAACATCATTTATCAAGAAGATGGAGAAATTATTTCCGACGTGTGGGAAGGAGATAACGGGACAAAGATAATCGTAGATTACGACCGCAACTGTTATTGGAAGGTTGGGGAACCCTCCCCCAAGTTTTATGGATTGTCGTTTAAGGAGTGGAAACAGTCGGGCAAGGATAAACACTCCATCGTTGCCGACCCCCAATTTGTCGATCCCTCCAAATACGATTTCCGGTTTAGAAACAGTTCCAGCGCACGTAAAATAGGTTTTAAGCCGTTCGATTACACCAAAGCGGGGGTTTACGGGAGTGAGTCGTGGGTAGAAAAATCCCGAATACCGGAAGAGTTAATGGAGTCATTCGAGGAAGTTGCTCTATGAATAAGTTGCTACGTGCTGTTTTTGCCTGCTTGTCCGTAACGCTTATGATGTCCTGTTCGCTAAAATCACCCGATGTTTGGCTCCATAAGTGAATGGTTCTACAAATCGTTGCTGGATATCAACGTCGCCGAAGTATATATCCCTTCGTCCAGTGGTTATTCCCGCTCTTCCATCGGTTCCGGGAAACACCTGTTCGAAACAACCTATTGAAATAAGCATACGGTTTTCAAAAAAATCCGTAACTTGCGGGTGCTAAACTAAACGAACACCGGTATGCGAATCAATAAGGCAGTTTTATCCATGCTCTTGGTGGCTATGCCATTGTGCAAGAGCATCGCGGAATCGTACCCCAATGTGTCCAACACGTCACACACGGCCACCACGGCCACTACAACCGCCACACTCGTTGCGGCCAATACGGCCACCACGGCCACTACAACCGCCACACCCAACGCACCCAACGCACCCACCACGCTCCTGTACCACAAGGTCATGAACGACCAAGAGAGCCACCCCGAACTTATCATGGATGAAGGGGTAAAAGTCTCCTATACCGCGGAGGGCTTGAACATAACCGGAAACGAGGGGGTGGTACGCCTCAACAAATACTACTCTTTGGGAGAACGGATGATCCGGTACCGGGTTAAGCTCAGCAGCAACGCGGTGGCCCTGTTCTCCAGCGATACGGGGGATTTCAAGGTATCGATGGACATGACGCGGAAAACGGTGCATATAGCCACTCAGCCGGAAACGTGGAAGAGGATGGAGTTCCTCCACCCCGATCACGATTACCTGGTGGAGATCTACCATGCATACCAAAAAAATACCGTGCAGATCATCGACATCCATACGGGAGTGTCTGATCGCCTTGAAATAACCAACGATGGACCGGGTGGGTATGGCGTAGGCGTTGAAAACAGTGGCTTTTACGTGGGCAGTCAACACGACTACTACTGTTTTGGCTTGCAGGAAGGTGACTTCATGCTGGTGAAGCAGGTGAGCGTTGTCGCCGGTGCGGCCGACCTGTTCCTCCTCATTTACGGTGACTCCATCACGGAACCGGAAGGGTATTTCCCTACAAACGACTTCCCCTTGGCCTGGACCCAATTGATCATGAAGCACGCGCGTGGAAAATCGATGAGCAGTGGACGGGGTGGCTGTACCATTCACCACGTGCTGGAGCGAATTAAGAACGAACTGCCCTACATCAAAGCGAAGTACGTGATGGTCACGATTGGGACAAACGGTGGAAATACAGAAGAGAACTTAAGCGAGCTCGTGGAATATATCCTCTCGCAAGGCTCAATACCCATCCTCAACAACATCCCCTGCAACGAGAGCGGAACACAACGAGAGGCAAACCGGTTAATCGAGACCGTCAGGCAAAAATACAACCTGAAAGGATGCATGTTCGATATCGCCACCTCGTTGAACCACGATGGGGAGGAGGTCGATAAGTCCACCATGTACCACGAGGACTACACGGGAAGCTGGGGGCAAATATACCACCACCCCAACGTCAAAGGTTCCCGGTTGATGTACACCCGCACGTTAATCGATGTTCCGGAACTGTACGAGGGGATAACCAGGTAAAAGTTGCCACTTGTCATTGGAATCTGCCCAACCATCATAATCATAATAAGCAAAGACAGCATGACACGAAAAACATCGAGAAGACATTTTATCCGTAACGCGGCAACCATTTCAGCAGCCGCGTGGGCCATCCCGGCATCCACCCTCATGTCGGCACCATCTACTCCATCCAAGGAGCAGGATTTTCAATTAAACGCCAACCCGTTGAAATTGGGATTGATGACCTATATGATCGGTGCCGCTTGGGATATCGAAACCATCATCGAGAATTTACAAGCGACCAAGATTGAACACGTGGAGTTGCGTACTACCCATAAACATGGGGTAGAGGTAAGCTTGAGCAAACAGCAACGCGATGACGTTAAGAAGCGGTTCGAAGACGCCGGCATTGCCATAAGCCTGGCCAGCGGGTTTTCTTATCACTACGACGATCAAAACGAATTAAGAAAAAACATCGAGGGAACGAAAGAGTATTTACAACTCGCGGCCGATTTGGGTGCCGAAGGTATCAGGGTCTTTCCCAACGCGGTGCCTGAAGAGGGGAATAAAGATAGGGAGCGGATACTGCGGCAGATCGCGAAATCAGCTTCCGAATGCGCTACCGTTGGTTATAACCTCGGGGTACAGCTTCGATTGGAAGAACATGGAACCGGTACAGCCAACATTCCCGTTATTCGACAAATATTGGATTACGCGGATAATCCCCATCTATATATCATCTGGAATTGCTCGAATAGTGATTACACCGGGGAAGGTCTCCCGAAAGGATACGAGGGAATGGGGCTGGAAGCACAGTTTGATCTTGTAAAAGACAAGATCGGTTGTGTTCACCTGCGTGAGCTTTCCACCAATTACCCTTGGAGGAGACTGTTTTCCCTTCTCAGTGCTTCCGGCTACAAAGGCTATTGCGATATTGAGGTTTCGCCGGCCAGTTGCGAGCCAATCAGGTACCTGCAGAATTACCGGGCTTTGTTTCTTGCACTGCAAAACGCGCTTTAGCTGAGCGGGATTACCCATCTGTTCCCGGGAACATGCTTCCCGTTTATCATGGCTACCAACCACGTAATGGTTAGCCGTGCGATGCAGTGTTTTATTTAGGTTTTAGTGTCTTTGGGCTTAATGTTCAACAGACTATGAACAAATGCAATCGGCATCTTTACTTGTCCTGCCCTTAAATTGGAATTATTAAACGAATATCTCTATTTATATTATCTTCAAAAAATTTTACTAACTTGCGTCCGTTTCAGAGGGAGAATACACCACAAACATACCCGAATTGCAAAACGTACGATTAAAAAACATAGCGCCTTGTGGCAATGAAAAGCAGGTAAAAGAGATTTACCTGCAACATGCCCCGGGGCTGATTTTTTTTGCCAGGAAGTTTGTTGATAGCTTCACGGCAGAAGATATCGTGCATGATGTATTTCTTAAGCTTTATCACCAAGATCCGGGCAAATTGAATGAAAACGGCATCAGGGCTTACCTTTTTAGCATGGTGAAAAATGGCTGCCTCGATTACTTGCAGCATTTGAAAGTTGAAAAGACCTACGTGGCGAAAGCTCAGGCTCAACTAAAAATTGAAGAGTTAAGATGGTATGATTCAAACGAGAATATCGTATCTAACGAGAAGCTAAATGCCATCTATAATGAAATAGAGAAACTTCCTCCACAATGTAAGAGGATTTTTATTAAATCTTACCTTGAAGAACAAAAACACGCGGATATAGCGGAAGAACTCAACATCTCCGTGAGAACTGTAGAAGCACAAGTTTACAAAGCGTTGAAAATAATCCGCGATAAGTTAATCCTTTTTTTACTTCCCTTTATTATTTGAGCCCCCTCTGCAAACCCTATTTTCAAAAAAATTCAAAAAAGCGTAAGTAGTTTTCCTTTCTCAACCGTATATATACTATGTAACGGTACGCCGCGGGGCGTAGGTAATTTGTAATTTGAATAGTTCCGTACACCGGAACGTAAAGATAAAATAATCACATGAAGAATAATATACAGGAAATCATTGTCCGCGTATTGAAAAACGATGTGTTGGAAGAAGATATGCGATTCTTTTCCGAATGGCTTGATTCATCCGATGAGAACAAAAATTTGTTTTTCGAATTGAAACGTGTTTATGACTATCGGAAAGAGGGTAGTTATCCCGATGATTCCGAGATGGAGGCCAGCTGGGAGCGCTTGTGGAAAAAGATCCAGGGGAAAAAACACTCCTTTAAGAAAAAAAACACTCCTTTAAGAAGAAGAAAAAAGCTTTCTGCCACTCGCTGGAGAGTAGCCGCTACTATTACAGGGCTTTTAATCTTAGGTGCCACCCTATTTTACACCCAACGGGAATTACCCGTTGCATGGGTTGAAGTTCAAAACCCGGCCCGGGGCAATCCTTTGTCAATAGCACTTCCCGACGGTTCTACCGTTCAATTAAACGCGTCTTCCTACTTAAAATACCCGAAGAAATTTAAAAGGAGAGGGCGTGAGATATACCTCGATGGCGAGGCGTTATTCGACGTGGTAAAGCAAAACGGGAACAATTTTATCGTGCATAGTAACAAGCATAAGATCAAAGTACTGGGTACGAAGTTCAACGTTATGGATTATTCCTCTGACGCCTATTCCGTCACTACCCTGATCAGTGGGAAAGTACAACTGGAAACTTTTAACGAAGAGAAAAACTTAAGAGACCGTGTCGTGATGAATCCCGAGCAACAACTTCGTTTTAACGCGTATACCGGGGAAATAACGTTAAATCAAGTGGATATTCGTGAAACCACATCTTGGATTAACGGGATATACTCGTTTCAGGATGTTCCTTTGCAGCAAATAACCGATCGACTGAATAAAATATATGGTGTAACCATCATCATTGAAAACGAAAAATGCCGTGCTGAAAAATATACCGGTAAATTTTCATTAGAACAGGATATAGAGGAGATCATGCGAATTATCAACTTCAACGGGCAATTCAACTGTATTACACGCGATGACACCATCATCCTTCAACAGAAATAAGACATTGTCTAACCCTTTAAAAATATAAAAAATGAAAAACAGATAACTCACGAACCAAAAAGAATCGGGCAATACGATAGATTACCCGATTCAACTCAAAACGTTTTTAATCAATTCACCACTGTTCCTCACGTCTCGCAAACTACAGGAACGGTTGGGTATAACTTAATCAAAAACATGCAAAGATATGAATAAAACAGATATAACGCACGGGTTGCTGTCCCGGAAACTACTTTTGACCATGAAATTTGTAATTATTTTTCTATTACTCTCTGTTTGCAACGCATTTGCTGCCAGCTATGGGCAAAATGAAAAAGTTACCGTTAACGTTCACAATGCCTCTTTTAGTGAAGTGCTTTCCCTGATTGAGCAACAAACCGATTACGTGTTCTTCTACAAGAGTGAAGACGTGGACAATACCCTGCAATTTACACTGAACGTGAAAAACAAAAACGTGCCCGAAACATTGGATCTGCTGGTCAAAAACACGTCACTCACATATAAAATTTCCGATAAGTACATTTTCGTGAATAAAAAAAACGTGGAAAAAAGCAGGGAAGGAAACATCGCTCAACAGAACAAAAAGACGGTGAGCGGCCGCGTGGTGGACGAGAAAGGGGAGCCCCTGCCCGGTGCGACCATTGTCATCGAGGGAACCACCAAGGGGGTTATCACGGATCAGGACGGTTTTTATAGCATTGAGGTGAATCCTACCGATAAGCTGACCTTTTCTTTTATCGGGATGCAGGACCAGATCATTCCCGTGGAAGACAAGAAGGTGATCGATGTGGTCATGCAAGAAAAAGCCGAGTTGTTGGACGAGGTGCAGGTGGTGGCTTTCGGTAAACAGAAGAAAGAGAGCGTAATTTCATCCATCGCGACGATACGGCCGACCGAGTTAAGACAACCTGTCACCAACCTTACCACGACGTTGGCAGGGCGCATTGCCGGCGTGATTTCCTACCAAAGGAGCGGCGAACCGGGGCAAGACGATGCCGATTTCTTTATCCGCGGCGTGGCAAGCTTCGGTTACACGGCAAGACCGCTGATCTTACTTGACGGGGTAGAGGTAAGTTCTTCCGATCTGTCAAGAATTCAGCCGGATGATATCGCCAGTTTTTCCATCATGAAAGACGCGACCGCCACCTCCCTCTACGGGGCAAGGGGGGCCAACGGCGTTATCCTGGTAACCACCAAAGAGGGGAAAGAGGGGAAAGCCAAGGCCTCTTTCCGGTACGAATCCTCCATTTCAGCCCCTACGCGAAATATAGAGCTGGCCGATCCCATCACCTACATGAAACTGGGAAACGAGGCGGTGCTTACCCGGAACCCATTGGGAATAACCCCCTACAGCAAAGAGAAAATCGAGAACACGGAAAAGGGACTATTTCCATTGAAATACCCGGCAGTCGATTGGTACTCCGCTCTATTTAAGGATTATACCGTGAACAACCGGTTCAATTTAAACGTGAGTGGAGGCGGGAAAACCGCCCGGTACTACCTGGCGGCAACCTATAACAATGACAACGGGATATTGAACGTGGATAAAAGGAACAACTTCAACAACAACATCCGGTTAAACAGGTACCTGTTGCGCTCGAACATCAATATCAACATCACGCCTACCACCGAGGTCGCGGTACGGTTATACGGCACCTTCGACGATTTGAGCGGGCCGCTCGATGGTGGGGCGGATCTCTACCACAAAGTGATGCGAACCAGTCAGGTCTTTTTCCATCCTTACTACCCGCCGGATGAAAAGCACCAGAAGACCCAGCACATACTATTCGGGAATTACGAAACCGGGGGGTATTTGAACCCGTATGCCGATATGCTCAGGGGATACCGGGAAAGTACCAGCTCTACCATGATTGCCCAGTTCGAGGCAGATCAAAAACTGGATTTTTTACTGAAAGGATTAAATGTCAGGGGATTATTCGTAACAACCCGTAATGCCGCGTTTACCGTCAACCGTTATTACAACCCCTTTTATTATGTTCTTACCCGCTTTGATAAGAAAACCGGGGAACATACCCTTTACAACATCAACCCGAAGGAAGGAACGGAACACCTGAATTACAGTGAATCGGGTAAGAACGTTACGGCCAACACCTACATGGAGTTCGCGGCCAACTACAATGGCAAGTTCGGGGGGCAACATGAAGTGGGTGCCATGACGGTATGTTACATGCGCAACTACCTTGAAGGGAACGCGGGCAACCTACAGAGGTCCCTCCCGTACAGGAATATCGGTATTTCCGGGCGGGCCACCTACGCGTACGACACCCGTTATTTCCTCGAGGCCAACTTCGGGTATAACGGTTCCGAAAGATTTTCCAAAGCGCATCGTTTCGGTTTTTTCCCTTCGGTAGGGTTGGGTTGGATTCTTTCCAACGAAGCGTTCTGGTCGGATGGCATGAAAAAGGCAATCCCCCTGTTCAAACTTAAGGCAACGCACGGGTTGGTCGGGAACGACGCGATCGGTGGGGCCGATGACCGCTTTTTCTACCTCTCTCAAGTGAATTTATCCGATTGGGGGAGAAGATATTATTTCGGGAGCGAATTTAACAATCCGATACCGGGCATTTCCATTTCACGGTACGAGAACCCCAACATCACCTGGGAAATCTCGCGGAAAACAAACGTCGGCCTGGAAGTCGACCTGTTAAGCATGTTCACCATCAACATCGATCTCTACCGGGAGCACCGGACGAATATCCTGACCAACCGAAGTTATATCCCTTCAACCATGGGGTTGCATGCTGCTTCAAGGGCCAATATCGGGGAGGCCAAAGGGCAGGGCATCGATTTCTCGGTCGATTACAATAAAAGTTTCACCCCCGATTTCTGGATGACCGGGCGATTCAACTTTACCTATGCATCCAACAAGTACACGGTGGTGGATGAACCCGATTATTCAGACACACCGTGGCTCTCCGCCGTCGGGCAAAAAATCGGGCAACAGTGGGGGTACGTGGCCGAGCGGCTGTTCGTGGATGACAAAGAGGTAAAAAACTCACCGGCTCAATGGCATGATGCCATGGGAGGAGATATCAAGTACAAGGATATCAACGACGATTTCGTGGTGGACAGTTACGACCGGGTTCCCATCGGGTACCCCGGGTACCCGGAAATCATTTACGGTTTCGGCCTTTCAACGGGATTCAAAAACATCGACTTCTCGTTCTTTTTCCAAGGGCTTGCCAATGAGTCTTTCTGGATTGACCAATGGAGCACCTCCCCGTTCGTAGGACAGCAGCAACTGTTGAAGGCGTACGCCGACGACCACTGGTCGGAATACAATCGGAATCTATACGCGTTATGGCCAAGGCTATCTTACACCTATAACACGAACAACATGGTTGCCAGTACCTGGTTCCTGCGCGACGGCTCTTTCCTGAGGCTGAAGTCGGTGGAGCTGGGATACAGTGTTCCCAAGAGGTGGTCGCAGGCTTTGTTGATGGATAATCTCCGGTTCTATTTCAACGGTATCAACCTGCTCACCTTGAGTAAATTCAAGTTGTGGGACCCCGAGATGGGCGGGAACGGGCTGGGATATCCCGTTCAGAAAGTTTTAAATTTTGGTTTGCAAATCTCATTTTAAAATATATTATGAAACGAGCATATACACTTTTTACAACCCCACGGGTAACGAGGGGGTATCTGAAAAAGATCGGCTATTTTTTGCTGCCGTTGTTGTTCCTAACCGCGAATTCATCCTGTTTAGACGACTGGATTGATGTTGTACCCGATAACGTGGCTACCCTCGATCATGCTTTTAGAGACAAAACGCGGGCAGAACAGTATCTTGCTACCTGTTATAGCTACCTGCCGAAAAGCGGAAGACAGCATAACCCGGGGTTCTTCGACGATTTTACATGTATTGGTGCCGAACATTACCTCTATCAGGAGTATAGTGTGAGTTACAAATTTTTTGGATATCGAATATTTAAAGACGGGAACAAGGCAGACGACCCACTGATGAATTTCTGGCAAGGGAGACGTGGCGGTGTAAACTTATTCCAGGGGATACGCGACTGCAATATCTTTTTGGAAAGAATCGATGAACCGATCGATCTTGAAAGGTATGAGAAAAACAGGTGGGGCGCCGAGGTGAAATTTCTAAAAGCGTATTACCATTTCCTTCTCTTGCAGATGTACGGCCCCATTCCCATTGTCAAGGAGAATTTACCCATCAGCGCCGGGCCGGAGGAGGTGGCTGTTTTCCGAGAACCGGTGGAGGATGTTTTCGACTATATCGTGCAGTTGATTGATGAAGCGGTTCCGGATCTGCCCCTGACCATTGATAATGAAATCTCGGAGATGGGTCGCATCACGCAACCGATAGCCCTTGCCATCAAGGCGAAGGTGCTGGTTACCGCGGCCAGCCCCCTTTTCAACGGGAACAAAGATTACCAGTCCTTGGTCGATAAACGGGGGGTGCAACTGTTCAACCCGGTGGAGGATCCGGGAAAATGGAAGAGGGCGGCAACCGCCTGTAAAAACGCCATTGATACCTGCCTTTTGGCAGGACACGATTTATATCATTTCATCTCTAGTAAAAACATGTCCGAGGCCACCCGGCAAATTTGTCAGGTAAGCCAAATAGTCGCTGACAAATGGAATCCCGAACATAT
>DUPB01000018.1 GCA_012838585.1 Bacteroidales bacterium | reverse complement strand
AATTAAACAACAGAGAAATGCCAGGATTATTGGGGAAAAAAATCGGAATGACATCCGTTTTCAGTGCCGAGGGAAAAAATATTCCATGCACTGTCATCGAAGCTGGTCCTTGCGTGGTTACTCAGGTTAAGACCATCGAGAAAGATGGTTACGAAGCCATTCAGCTGGGGTTTGTGGATAAGAAAGAGAAGCATACCACCAACGCTGAGAAGGGGCACTTTAAGAAAGCCGGGGTAACGCCAAAGAGACACTTGGCCGAGTTCAAAGGTTTCACGAAAGAGTACGAGGCTGGGGCTGAGATCGGCGTCGACATTTTCAGCGATACGGTGTACGTGGACGTGGTGGGCACCTCTAAAGGGAAGGGATTCCAGGGGGTGGTCAAGCGCCACGGCTTTTCGGGCGCGGCCGAGACATCGCACGGGCAGGGTGGGGTAACCCGTTCTCCCGGGTCCATTGGTATGTCGTCTACTCCCTCGAGGGTTCTCAAGGGAAAGAAGATGGCTGGCCAGATGGGGAATGAACGGGTAACCGTTCAGAACCTACAGGTAATGAAGGTAATCCCGGAGCATAACCTGCTCCTTCTGAAAGGATCAGTTCCCGGGGCGAATGGTTCAATCGTTATAATTAAGAAGTGAAATGGAATTAACTATTTACAATATCAACGGTGAGGCTACGGATAAAAAGGTGACGCTCGATGATTCCATTTTCGGGATTGAACCCAACGAGCACGTTATCTGGTTAGACGTGAAGCAGTACCTCGCCAACCAGCGTCAAGGTACGCACAAGACCAAAGAGAGGGGTGAGGTCACGGGCAGTTCCCGCAAGATCATTCGTCAGAAGGGGAGCGGTGGCGCTCGCCGCGGTAACATCAAATCGCCCCTGTTGGTAGGTGGAGGCCGTACGTTTGGTCCCAAGCCCAGGGATTATGGCTTCAAGGTGAACAAGAAGACAAAGGTGTTGGCCCGCAAGTCGGCCCTCTCCCTCAAAGCCAAGAACAACGCGATCGTGGTGGTCGAGGATTTCGAGTTTGATGCGCCCAGCACGAAGAGCATGGTGAAGCTGACGGAGAATTTGCAACTGGCTGATAAAAAGCTACTTTTCGTTTTGCCGAATCAAAATAAAAACGTATATTTGTCGGCCCGAAATTTACGGGAAGTGAATATCATAACGGCTTCGGACATAAATACATACAAGATCATGGATTGCAACAACCTGGTGATTACCGAGTCGTCCGTGGCTGTAATCAATAACTTTTTTAACGCGCAAGGAGGTACAAAATGAGTGTAATCGTTAAACCCATCATCACTGAAAAGCAGACCGAGATATCGGAGAAGTATGAGAACCGGTACGGTTTCATCGTGGTTCCTTCCGCGAATAAGTTGCAGGTTAAGGAGGCCGTGGAGGCCTTGTACAACGTGCACGTCGAGAGCGTGAACACGATGAGGTACGATGGCAAGAAGACCCGCCGCTACACCAAGTCGGGCGTGGTGGAAGGTCGTACACCTTCGTACAAGAAAGCAATCGTGACCTTGAGAAAAGGGGAGACAATTGATCTATTTAGCAATATCTAAAACAGTATAATGGCAATACGTAAACTAAAGCCCACCACGCCGGGGCAAAGACACAAGATTATCGGCACGTTTGACAACATCACCTCAACCGTGCCGGAAAAATCTCTCGTAGTTGGTAAGTCAGCGAGGGGTGGCCGCAATCACCAGGGACGGATGACCGTTCCGAACGTTGGGGGCGGACACAAGAGACGCTACCGCTTCATTGACTTCAAGAGAACGAAAGACGGGATACCCGCCGTTGTAAAGAGTATCGAGTACGATCCCAATCGCTCGGCGCGCATCGCGTTGCTCTTTTACGCCGATGGAGCCAAGACCTACATCTTGGCCCCGAACGGGTTAAAGGTAGGAGACACGGTGATGTCGGGTGCACAGGCAGTTCCCGAAATTGGAAATGCACTGCCTTTGGCGGTAATCCCTATCGGGACGGTGATTCATAACATCGAGTTACGTCCCGGTCAAGGCGCCAAGATGGCACGTTCTGCCGGAACGTTCGCCCAGTTGGTATCGCGCGAAGATAAGTACGCGATCATCAAGATGCCCTCTGGCGAAGTCCGCAAGGTACTCTCTGCATGCAAGGCTACCATCGGTAGCGTAGGTAATTCGGACCATGCCCTGGAACAGTCAGGTAAAGCAGGTCGCTCACGTTGGTTAGGGCGTCGCCCTCGTACCCGTGGTGTTGTTAAAAACCCGGTGGATCACCCGATGGGTGGTGGTGAAGGTAAGGCCTCGGGTGGTCACCCCAGGTCAGCCAAGGGTCTTTACTCCAAGGGGATGAAGACAAGGGCGCCCAAGAAGCACTCTTCGAAGTACATCGTGGAAAAGAGGAAGAGGAAGTAACCCGATTAATTAAGTAACGACTATGAGCAGATCATTAAAAAAAGGTCCGTATATCAACCTGAAGTTAGAGAAAAAGATTCTCGCCATGAACGAGAGCGGCAAGAAATCCGTGATCAAGACGTGGGCGCGCGGCTCGATGATATCGCCCGATTTCGTGGGGCATACCATAGCCGTTCATAACGGCAACAAGTTTATCCCGGTGTATATTACCGAGAATATGGTGGGACACAAGTTGGGCGAGTTTGCCGTTACCCGTACATTCCGGGGTCACGCCGGCAACCGTAAGAGATAAACAATAATAGGAAAAAGACATGAGTGCTAGAAAAAGAATATCAGCTGAAAAAAGAAAGGAAGCGAGAAAAAAGGTCTCTTTCGCCATGCTAAGGGACGTGCCAACATCTCCCCGGAAAATGCGTTACGTAGCCGATATGGTGCGCGGGATGGAGGTGTTCAAGGCGTTGGGCGTTTTGAAGTTTGCCAACAAGGAAGCCGCATCTAGGGTAGAGAAGTTGTTGCTGTCTGCCATCTCCAACTGGGAGCAGAAGAACGAGCGCAAAGCCGAAGCGGGCGAGTTGTTTATCAAGACGATCACCGTTGACGAGGGAACCATGCTCAAGAGGCTTCGACCGGCACCGCAAGGTCGCGGGCACCGCATTCGCAAGCGTTCCAATCACGTGACCATCGTGCTGGACAGAATAGATAACGAAGAACAAGAACAAAACTAAATAAGATGGGACAAAAAGTAAATCCGATAGCAAATCGTTTGGGGATCGTCAAAGGATGGGACTCTAACTGGTATGGCGGAAACGATTACGGCGACACGCTGCTGGAAGACAGCAAGATTCGTAACTACCTCAACGCCCGTCTTGCCAAGGCTAGCGTCTCCCGTATTATTATCGAGCGGACCCTGAAGTTGGTAACGATTACCATATGTACCGCCCGTCCGGGAATCATCATCGGTAAAGGTGGGCAGGAAGTGGATAAGCTGAAGGAGGAGTTGATGAAACTCACCGATAAAGATATACAGATCAATATTTTTGAAATCAAGAAGCCTGAACTGGATGCCGTGATCGTGGCCAACAACGTGGCCCGCCAGATTGAAGGCAAGATCGCTTACCGCCGCGCGGTGAAGATGGCCATTGCCTCTACCATGCGGATGGGGGCCGAAGGGATCAAGATTCAGGTTTCGGGTCGACTCAACGGTGCCGAGATGGCACGTTCCGAGATGTATAAAGAGGGGCGTACCCCTTTGCACACGTTCCGGGCAGACATCGACTACGCCCGAGCGGAAGCGCTCACCAAGGTGGGGCTGATTGGCGTGAAGGTGTGGATCTGTCGCGGAGAGATTTACGGCAAGGTAGACTTGGCTCCCTCGTTCGCTTCGGCCAAGGACAGCCGCCCGCACGGCGGTGGTCGCGGTGGACGTCCGGAAGGCGGCAGGGGTGGTCGACGCAGAAGGAGTAGAAACGCTTAATCGATAAGAGAATATGTTACAGCCAAAGAAGACAAAGTTTAGGAGACAGCAGAAGGGCCGGATGAAAGGTGTTGCCGGTCGGGGTAACGATCTGGCGTTTGGTTCGTTCGGTATCAAGTCATTGCAATCTAAATGGATTACCGGCAACCAAATCGAGGCGGCCCGTGTGGCCGTGACCCGCTACATGCAGCGTCAAGGGCAGGTCTGGGTGCGTATTTTCCCGGATAAGCCAATCACCAAGAAACCCGCGGAGGTGCGTATGGGTAAGGGGAAGGGTAACCCAGAAGGGTTCGTGGCTCCCGTTACTCCCGGGCGCATCCTTTTTGAAATCGAGGGGGTCTCATACGAGGTGGCCAAAGAGGCATTGCGTCTGGCGGCACAGAAGTTGCCCGTGACCACCAAGTTCGTCGTTAGAAGGGATTACGATTTCAGTAAATAATAGTAATCTCCCACGACCCAACGAGTAATAAACCATTAGCGAACAAATCGTGATGAATAAGAAGCAAGAAGAATTAAAAGAGCTTACCGATAAAGATTTACAAGAGAGATTGGAAGCCGAGGTGATGCAATTAAACCAGTTGCGTATCAACCACGCTATCACGCCCCTGGATAACTCGAGTTCGATTAAAGAGAAGCGGAGGCACATCGCCCGCATCCGTACCGAGATTAGGGCGAGGGAGTTGAATATTGCACAACAACGTTAGATATGGAAACGAGAAATTTAAGGAAAGAAAGAATCGGGGTCGTTTCAAGCAACAAGATGGATAAGACCGTTACCGTTGCTGTGAGATGGAAAGAGAAACACCCTATTTATGGGAAATTCGTTAACAAAACGAGGAAATTTCACGCCCATGATGAGAAGAACGACTGTAACATAGGCGATACAGTACGTATAATGGAGACCCGTCCTTTGAGCAAGACGAAGAGATGGAGGGTGGTTGAAGTAATGGAAAGGGCCAAGTAAGATGATACAACAAGAATCAAGGTTAAAAGTAACGGACAACAGCGGTGCCAGGGAGGTTCTTTGCATCCGCGTGTTGGGGGGAACCAGGAGGCGTTACGCGTCGGTGGGCGATATCATCGTGGTATCCGTGAAGAGTACCATCCCCGCGAGCGAGATAAAGAAAGGCACCATCACACGGGCCATTATCGTTCGCACGAAAAAGGAGATACGGCGTGCCGACGGCTCATACATTCGCTTCGATGATAACGCGTGCGTGCTGCTTAACAACGCGGGTGAATTGAGGGGGAGCCGTATTTTCGGGCCCGTTGCCCGCGAGCTTCGCGCGACGAACATGAAGATCGTATCGTTGGCCCCGGAAGTATTATAATCTATTAAGCAATCATAGGCAATGAGTAAATTACACATAAAGAAAGGCGATACGGTTTACGTTAACTCCGGTGAAGACAAGGGGAAGACCGGCCGCGTGCTGACGGTGATGGTCAAGAAGAACCGCGCGGTGGTCGAGGGCGTGAACATCGTTTCCAAGCATACCAAGCCCAACGCGCAGTTCCCGAATGGCGGGATCGAGAAGAAGGAGGCACCCATTCATATCTCGAAGTTGAACCCGGTGGATCCCAAAACGGGCAAGCCTACACGCATTGGAAGGAGATTAAATAGTAAAGGGAAATTAGTTCGTTACGCTAAAAAATCTGGGGAGGAGATCGTATGAGTACCACGTACCAAGTGAATTTAAAGAAAGAGTATAAAGAGCGTATCGTGCCTGCGCTGATGAAGGAGTTTAACTACACCTCGGTGATGCAGGCCCCCAGGCTCGAGAAGATCGTGATAAACCAAGGTTTGGGAGCAGCCGTGGCCGATAAGAAGATTATCGAAATGGGCATTAACGAGCTGACTGCCATTACTGGGCAGAAGGCGGTTCAAACGGTTTCCCGTAAGGATATCTCGAACTTCAAGTTGCGTAAGAAGATGCCGGTTGGTGTACGCGTTACGTTACGTCACGATAAGATGTACGAGTTTCTGGAGCGGTTGATACGGGTGGCATTGCCCCGTATTCGCGACTTCAGGGGTGTTGGTGCCAAGTTGGATGGCCGCGGGAACTACACGATGGGGATCGAGGAACAGATTATCTTTCCTGAGATTAACCTTGATAACGTTACCCGGATACAGGGGATGAACATCACGTTCGTCACCTCGGCCAAGACCGATGAGGAGGGATACGCTCTTTTGAGGGAATTTGGAATACCGTTTAGGACGAAACAAGAAAACGAATAGAATATGGCAAAAGAATCGATGAAAGCCCGCGAGGTTAAAAGGGCCAAGATGGTTGCCCGCTACGCCGAGAAAAGGGCGAAGTACCTGGCAGAGGGTAACTACGAAGCACTTCAAACCATCCCGAAGAACGCCTCACCGGTGCGTTTGCACAACCGCTGCAAAATTTCCGGGCGACCGAAAGGGTACATGCGTCAGTTTGGCGTTTCCCGTATCGTGTTCCGCGAGATGGCGTCACAAGGGTTGATCCCGGGGGTGAAGAAGGCGAGCTGGTAGAAAGTAGCAGTTTTTAAATATTGTCCCGGGAGTCGGGATCAATTTAACATTTATAATATGACAGATCCAATAGCAGACTATTTGACGCGCATTCGGAACGGCATCATGGCGAACCATCGCGTGGTGGAGATTCCCGCGTCGAATTTGAAAAAAGACATCACGAAGATTCTTTTTGACAAGGGCTACATACTGAATTACAAGTTTGTAGACGATGGACCCCAAGGCACTATCATGATCGCCTTGAAGTACCACCCGGAAACCAAGGTCAACGCGATCAAGAAGTTGCAGCGCGTTTCCACGCCCGGGTTGCGTAAGTACGTGGGGCATAAAGATTTGCCCCGTGTGCTCAATGGCTTGGGCATTGCCATACTCTCTACTTCAAGTGGAGTAATGACCGATAAGGAAGCCCGTCAACTGAAGGTGGGTGGCGAAGTATTGTGTTACGTGTATTAATTTGAAGGGGATATAGTATGTCAAGAATAGGAAAAACACCCATCACGGTTCCCGCGGGGGTTACCGTAACCATTGGGGATGATAACCTGGTAACCGTTAAGGGACCCAAGGGAGAGTTGCATCAGCAGGTTGCTCCATCCATGAAGGTGGAACTGAAGGACGGTGAGTTGACCGTTGCACGGCCCAATGATGAGAAGGAGAACCGCGCGATGCACGGCCTCTACCGCTCCTTGTTGAACAACATGGTAGTAGGTGTTACCGAAGGGTTTCGTAAAGAGCTGGAGTTGGTAGGGGTAGGTTACCGCGTATCCAACAGCGGCCAAGTGTTAGAATTGTCGCTTGGGTTCACCCACAGCATTCTCTTGGAATTACCATCCGAGATCAAGGTGGAAACCAAGATGGAGAGGAACAAGAACCCACTCATCATGCTGGAGTCATGCGACAAGCAGCTACTGGGACAAGTATGTGCCAAGATTCGTTCGTTCCGTAAGCCGGAACCCTACAAAGGAAAAGGGGTACGCTTCGTGGGCGAGCAGGTGCGTCGCAAGTCGGGTAAGACAGCAGGCAAGTAACTTACGTAAACTGATATGGCAATGGTAACAAAACAACAAAGAAGGTTAAGGATTAAAGCCCGTGTTCGCGGAAAAATTCACGGTACGCCCGATAGGCCCCGCTTGTCCGTGTTCAGGAGCAATAAACAGATATACGCGCAAGTAATCGACGATACGACTGGCACCACCCTGGCTTCGGCCTCTTCCCTGAAAATGGAGGAGAAGTTGCCCAAGAAGGAGATGGCCGCCAAAGTAGGTGAGCTGATCGCGAAAAACGCGATAGAGGCTGGGATAGAGGCGGTTCGCTTCGATCGGAACGGTTACCTCTATCACGGGAGAGTGAAAGAATTGGCGGATGCCGCTCGTAAGGGAGGGCTTAAATTTTAACGATCATGGTGAGAAGCAATAAAGTAAAAACAACGAACGATATCGAGTTAAAAGATCGTTTGGTGGCTATCAACCGTACCACGAAAGTCACGAAGGGGGGACGTACCTTTACCTTCTCGGCGATGGTAGTGGTAGGAAACGAGGACGGCATCGTGGGTTGGGGTTTAGGCAAGGCCGGTGAAGTAACCACGGCCATCGCGAAAGGCGTGGAGGCGGCCAAGAAGAACCTCATCGAGGTGCCCGTGTACAAGGGTACCATACCGCACGAGCAGACCGCTCGCTTCGGTGGTGCCGAGGTTTTCCTCAAGCCGGCCGTAACTGGAACCGGGGTAAAAGCCGGGGGTGCCATGCGTGCTGTGCTGGAGAGCGTGGGCGTGACAGACATCCTGGCCAAGTCCAAGGGGTCTTCTAACCCCCATAACCTGGTGAAAGCCACCATCACCGCGCTGAGCGAGCTAAGGGACCCCATCATGGTGGCCCGTGCTCGCGGGGTGAGCATAGACAAAGTGTTTAACGGGTAAAAGATGCTGATATGGCTACGATAAAAATCAAACAGACGAAAAGTAGAATCGGATCACCAAAAGATCAGAAGAGGGCGTTGGACACCTTGGGGCTTACCAAGATGAACCGCGTGGTTGAACACGAGGACACCCCCTCCATCCGGGGGCTTATCCGCAAGGTGCATCATTTGGTAACGGTGATCGAGTAAATTCATGTAAAACGATAAAATATTACTATAATGACAAGTTTATCGAACTTAAAACCGGCCAAAGGCTCTACCCACTCCCGCAAAAGAATCGGGCGTGGTGAAGGATCGGGAAGGGGAGGTACTTCCACGAGAGGGCACAAAGGGCAGAAATCGCGGTCGGGCTACGCACGGAAAGTCGGGTTCGAAGGAGGACAGATGCCGTTGCAACGTCGTGTGCCGAAATTTGGTTTTAAACCGTTGAACCGGGTCGAGTATAAAGCGATTAACCTGGATACGCTGCAAGAGCTAGCCACCACGCGTGAGATCGACAAGATTACACCGGAGGTACTGCAGGAAGCGGGCTTGGTGGCACGCAAGCACCTGGTGAAAATATTAGGCAGAGGTACGTTGACGGCGAAGTTGGAGGTCGAGGCACATGCTTTCTCGAAATCGGCTGAAGCCGCCATCACCTCCGCGGGTGGGACAATCGTAAAACTCTAGGGAGATGGGATTTGTACAGACAGTAAAGAATATTTGGAAGATTGAAGACCTTCGGACGAGGATCCTGACCACGATAGGTTTCGTGGCGATTTATCGCTTCGGTTCGTTCGTGGTATTGCCAGGCATTAACCCGGAACACTTGGTGGCCCTGCAGACTAGTGCCAGCACCGGCTTATTGAGCTTGCTGGACATGTTCTCCGGGGGTGCGTTCGCGAATGCTTCCATTTTCGCCCTCGGGATCATGCCCTATATCTCGGCATCTATCGTGATGCAGCTGCTGGGAATCGCCGTGCCGGCGTTCCAGAAGATGCAGCGTGAGGGGGAAAGCGGTCGTACCAAGATTAACCAGTATACCCGGTATCTCACCGTCTTTATCCTTATTCTACAAGGGCCGGCTTACCTCTACGGGGCCGTCGGCAGTGCCATTCCGGGTGGTTTTTGGGATTGGGTTTTGCCTTCCACCATCATCTTAGCGGGTGGTAGCATGTTCGTGCTGTGGCTTGGTGAGCGCATTACCGATAAGGGCGTGGGGAACGGGATATCGTTTATCATCCTCATTGGTATTATCGCCCGTCTGCCGCACGCGTTGGTGGCCGAGTGGGATCGACTGGTAAATGCACCGGGGGGACTTATCCTCTTGTTGCTTGAACTGCTCTTCCTGATGTTGGTTATCTCCGCGGCGATCATGTTGGTTCAGGGAGTGCGCAAGGTTCCGGTGCAATACGCGAAGCGTGTCGTGGGTAACCGCCAGTACGGTGGTGTACGTCAGTATATCCCGTTAAAGGTGAACGCGGCCAACGTGATGCCCATTATCTTTGCCCAGGCCATCATGTTTATTCCCGTTACCGTCGCACGGTTTTCCGTGAAGGAGGGAGGTGGTTTTTGGGCTTCGCTCATGGATTTCACCAGCTTCTGGTATAACCTCATCTTCGCCCTGCTGATCATCGCGTTCACCTACTTCTACACGGCAGTGACGGTGAACCCGGTACAGATGGCAGAAGACTTAAAGCGTAACAATGGGTTTATCCCGGGTGTGAAACCGGGTAAGAGGACGGCGGAGTATATCGACACCATCATGTCGAGGATCACGCTCCCCGGCTCTTTCTTCCTGGCTCTGGTGGCCATCTTTCCGGCCTTTGCCGGGCTGATGGGTATCAACTCCCAGTTCGCCCAGTTCTTTGGAGGTACCTCGTTGCTCATCCTCGTGGGGGTGGTACTTGACACGTTGCAGCAGATAGAGAGTCACCTGCTCATGCGCCACTACGATGGCTTCCTGAAGTCGGGGGCCAAGATAAAGGGGCGTACGGGTTCCATGGCAGCTTATTAAGGCGTTAATAAGTTGAAGGAGTTAATGAGTTGATGAAACGGAACGTGATCATACTGAAAACCGACGAGGAGATTGAATTCATGCGCATGGCAAATCGCCTGGTGGGCAAGACGCTCGGTGAGCTGTCTCGCCACGTGAAGCCAGGTGTTACCACGCTGCAGCTGGATAAGATCGCCGAGGAGTTTATCAGGGATCACGGGGCTATTCCCACCTTTTTAGGATACGGTGGTTTTCCCAATTCCATTTGTGCTTCCGTGAACGAGAACGTGGTACATGGCATTCCCAATGACAGGCCGCTTCAAGATGGGGATGTGGTTTCCATCGATTGTGGCACCAGCCTGCATGGCTTTTGTGGTGACTCGGCTTACACCTTCCAAGTGGGGGAGGTGGATGAAAAGGTGAAGCAACTGCTTCAAACCACCAAGGAGTCGCTCTACAAGGGCATCGAACAGGCCAGGGAAGGCAACCGGGTGGGAGATATCGGTTTCGCGGTGCAATCTTACTGTGAGTCGAGGGGCTACTCGGTAGTACGCGAACTGGTGGGACACGGTATCGGGCGAAATATGCACGAACCCCCTGAAGTGCCCAACTACGGTCGGCGCGGTACTGGGCCCCTGATTCAAAATGGGATGTGCCTCGCCATCGAGCCGATGATCAATATGGGAGGCAAAAGGGTGGTTTTCGAGGATGACGGATGGACGGTACGGACGAAAGACCGTAAGCCATCGGCTCACTTCGAGCACACGATTGCCATCCGTAACGGGAAGGCCGATATTTTATCTACTTTTGAATTTATTCAAGAGATCATTAACTAAAAAAAGGAGACTTTGATTTATGGCTAAACAACCAGCAATAGAACAAGACGGCACGATTATTGAAGCTTTATCGAACGCTATGTTCCGCGTAGAGCTCGAGAACGGGCACGAAATCACCGCCCACATCTCCGGGAAGATGAGGATGCACTACATCCGTATCCTGCCGGGTGATAGGGTGAGGGTGGAGATGTCGCCCTACGACCTCACGAAGGGACGCATATCGTTCAGGTACAAGTGATCGATGAGAGACCGTGCATGGATAGAAAATAAAACAGCGCTAACGTGCGAGAGGTGAGAGGTCTCGTCAACCACGTTACAAAAAAGATAAATCGTAATCGTATGAAAGCGACATGATGAAAATAATCATTTAATTATTTAGGAGTGATTATTTTAAACATCAAAGGTTCCATACACAGAAATATAAAAGTAAGCAAGTAGTATGAAAGTAAGAGCATCATTGAAAAAGCGGACGCCCGATTGCAAGATCGTCAGGAGGAAAGGGCGATTATACGTCATTAACAAGAAGAACCCCAAGTTCAAGCAACGGCAGGGATAGCGTATCGCGTACATTGACATCAAATAATTAATAGAAATATATGGCTATAAGAATTGTAGGAGTCGACATCCCCCAGAACAAAAGAGGCGAGGTAGCCCTTACCTATATCTACGGTATTGGCCGAAGCTCTGCCAACGCCATACTGAAGAAGGCGGAAGTTGACCGAGACATCAAAGTGAAAGATTGGACCGACGATCAAGCGGCCCGGATTCGTGAGATTATCTCTACTGAGTACAAGGTAGAGGGGGATCTTCGCACCGAAGTACAGTTGAACATCAAGCGATTGATGGACATTGGTTGTTATCGCGGTATTCGTCACCGCATTGGTTTACCTGTACGCGGACAAAGCACCAAGAACAACGCCCGTACCCGTAAGGGAAGAAGGAAGACTGTGGCTAACAAGAAGAAAGCATCTAAATAATAGGCAGGTAACATGGCAAAAAGAAAAGTTGCAGTAAAGAAGAAAAACGTGAAGGTGGGTGCCATCGGGCAAGCCCATATCTCTTCATCGTTTAACAATATTATCGTCTCGTTGACCAACGAGAACGGTGAGGTAATCAGTTGGTCCTCTGCCGGGAAAATGGGCTTTAGAAGTTCCAAGAAAAATACCCCGTACGCGGCTCAAATGGTTGCGCAAGATTGTGCTAAGGTAGCGTACGATATGGGATTGCGTAAAGTGAAGGTGTTCGTGAAAGGACCCGGTAACGGGCGCGAATCGGCTATTCGTACCATCCACGGCGCCGGAATCGAGGTGATGGAGATCGTGGATGTTACCCCGCTGCCGCACAACGGCTGCCGCCCACCTAAAGCAAGGAAAGTATAATCAGTAGAAAATTGTAGAAAATGGCAAGGTATATTGGTCCAAAATCAAAGATCGCCCGTAAGTTCGGTGAGCCCATATTCGGTCCCGACAAAGTGCTTACCAAAAAGAATTATCCCCCGGGGCAACATGGCAATTCACGCCGGAGGAAAACATCGGAGTACGGTATCCAGTTGCGTGAGAAACAGCGTGCGAAGTACACCTACGGGGTGCTCGAGAAGCAGTTCCGCTTGACATTCGAGAGAGCCGAACGGAGCCGCGGTATCACGGGTGAGGTGCTGTTGCAACTGCTCGAATCACGCCTTGACAATATCGTTTACCGCTTGGGTATCTCTCCCACCCGCGCCGGTGCCCGCCAATTGGTATCGCACCGTCACATCGTGGTGAACGGGAAGGTGGTGAATATTCCCTCCTTCACGGTGAAACCCGGTGACGTGGTGGGCGTGCGTGAAAAAGCGAAATCGATGGAAGTGATCGTGGACTCCCTCACCGGGTTCAACCACGGCAAGTACCCCTGGTTGGAATGGGATAAAGCCAGCATGAGCGGGAAGTACCTGCACGTGCCGGAACGAGCCGACATCCCTGAAAACATTAAAGAACAACTCATCGTAGAATTATATTCCAAATAATAGTTTCATGGCAATTTTAGCATTCCAAAAACCCGATAAGGTAATCATGTTGCAGGAGGACGCGTTCCACGGCACGTTCGAGTTCCGTCCCCTTGAGCCTGGATATGGCATCACGATAGGCAATGCCTTGCGCCGTATCTTGCTCTCTTCGCTGGAAGGATTCGCGATTACATCGGTAAAAATAGAGGGCGTGGAGCATGAGTTCGCCTCCATACCAGGTGTTATTGAAGATGTAACGGGGATCATTTTGAATCTGAAGAAAGTTCGTTTCAAAAGGATCGTGGAGGAGTTTGATACAGAAAAGGTGAGCGTCGCTATTTCGGGAACGGAACTGTTTAAAGCCGGGGACATCGGTAAGTTGCTTACCGGTTTTGAAGTGCTAAATCCTGAACTGGAGATCTGCCGGATGAATAAGAAGGCAGAGTTGCGCCTTGAGCTGACTATCAACAAGGGACGCGGGTATGTCTCCGCCGATGAGAATCGGGAGGAGCTCGCGACGGACGATGTGCAAGTGTTGGCCATCGACTCCATCTACACCCCCATCCGTAACGTGAAGTACGCCGTTGAAGACTACCGTATCGAGCAGAAAACCGACTACGAGAAACTGGTTATCGAGATATCTACCGATGGCTCTATCCAGCCCAAGGAGGCGCTCAAGGAGGCCGCGAAAATCTTGATCCAGCACTTCGCGTTGTTCTCGGACGACAACAAGATCATGCTGGATACCTCCGACTCAGAAAGCATCGAGGAGTTCGATGAGGAGGTACTTCACATGCGTCAGCTGCTGAAACGCAAGTTGTCCGACCTGAACCTCTCCGTGCGCGCGTTGAACTGTCTCAAGGCGGCCGACGTGGAGACGTTGGGTCAACTGGTCGTATACAACCGGAACGACCTGCTCAAGTTCCGCAACTTCGGTAAGAAATCGCTGGCCGAGCTTGAGGAGTTGCTGGGCGGGCTGAACCTGACGTTTGGCATGGATATAACGAAATACAAATTAGACAAAGAGTAACAACCGCAATGAGACATAAGAGAAAAAACAATCATTTAGGCCGCAAGACCGCGCACCGCAAGGCGATGTTGTCCAACATGGCCACATCGCTGATCATGCACAAGCGCATCTTTACCACCGTACCCAAAGCCAAAGAGCTAAGGAAGTTCGTGGAACCCCTGATTACCAAGAGCAAGGAAGATACTACCCATTCTAGGCGCCTGGTGTTTAAAAAGCTGCAGAACAAGTATGCCGTGCAGGAGCTGTTCCTGAACGTCTCGCCAAAGGTGGGCGACCGTCCGGGCGGGTACACCCGTATCCTGAAGACTGGTTACCGTTTGGGGGATAACGCGGCCATGTGTTTTATCGAGCTGGTCGACTTCAACGAGAACATGCTGAGCGAGGGCAAGGCCAAGAGGACCAGAACCCGCCGTTCACGCAGGAAGTCTTCCGCTGCAGCGGCGGCTCCAGTAGCCGCGGGCGCGGAAACTCCCAAGGCAAAAGCCGCGGAAGCGAAGGCTAAGGAGGCCGATGCCGCGAGCGAGGCCCAGGCAACGGAAACCCCTACCCCTGTAGCAGAGGCTCCGGCAGTAGAAGAGGCTGTTAAGGCCCCGGAGACCACTGTGGCGGAAGCCCAGGCTACCCCGGTAGCAGAGACCCCGGAAACCACCGAGGTTGCAGATGCTCCGGCTGAAGAGCCTGCTGATGAGGCACCGGCCGAACCTCCCGTGGAAGAACCTGCCAAGCCGGAGGAGACCGCTCCCGAGGCAACAGCCAAGGAGGAACCTAAGAAAAAAGAGGAGTAACTTCTCACCATAAGCGCCGCGACCTACTCGCGGCGTTTTTGTTACCCCGTGGCTCGTTACCTGCCTCTTGGAGAAACCTTTTCGCAATTTATTTTACGTACCGCTTGGGAAAAATCACTTTTTCCTTTATTTTTGTCGTACCATGCAATCAAGAGGAGATAAAAGGGAACTTAAAAAAAAGTTAATCAAGACGTTATTGGAACTTAACGCCTTTTGGTCCTATGCTGATGTTACTGAAGCTACTGTTCCGGACGAGGAGTTAATAGAAAAAGCATTTATTTATTTAGATTTAAAGGAGATAGCCACACTTTTCGAGATTTATCCCAAAAGCTATCTTCGTAGAGTCTGGGAAGAAAAAATGGTTATTCAGGGGGATTATCTTTTCGACTTGAACGTGATGATTGCCATTTGCTACTTTGGTATAAAACAGCCCGAAAAATACCTTAAGCAGCTTGAACGCAAGCATGTTAAAACAATAACGGATTATGCGTAAGGGATTGACGGATAATATAAGCGCCATAATAGATAAAGTGGCTGACATGGAAAGCATCAAACCCTATATCCTTAGTGGAGGAACTGCCCTTGCCATACAGCTTGGCCACAGGAAAAGTGAAGATCTGGACTTCATGATGTGGCGCAAATCAAAAAGTGAGAAACCGGAAGTTAATTGGCCGGTAATCGAGAAGGAGTTAAAAGAGAAAGTTGGTTCCATAGAGAACTTTAACATGCTCGGTTTTGATCAAGTTGAATTTAAGGTCGCAGGTGTTAACCTCTCTTTTTACGTGAGTAACAGCTATTCACCCGTTTCAGAGCCAGTCTCTTTTTTGGGTAATATTCGTCTAGCTGATGTACCCGCTATCTTGGCGATGAAAATAGAAGTGATGCTTCGCCGGATACAAATGCGAGACTATTATGATATTTATTCCATTTTGAAGGAGGGATATAATATATCCACGGGGATTGAAAGTGCGTTAAAGTATTCACGACACAAGTTAAAGACAAAAAATGCGGTAATAATGCTTATGTCTGCAAGGTTTTCAGTCGATGAAAAGATGGGGCAGCTTGAACCCAAATACAACGTTTCAAAAGAAGAGATGCGTGAATATATCGCGATGAAATTAAGAGAGAGTGGTTTAATTTGAAGATAGAGTGGTTTAATTTGAAGATTATGAGACGATTAAATATGATATGGATGGCTTGGCTACTCCTCGCGGCGATGTTATATGCCCAGGAGGGAGCCGTGGATGTTCCCGAACAAAGTGATCAGGAGTACACCTTTTTGTTAACGGGAGCCTCGTTTGCCGTACCCAGCAACGGGTGGTTCGAGGTAGGGTGTGAGCTGGTGGGCGCGAAACCGATTAATCGCGCTATCGGGGGTGAGGCGATTGCCAACACCGCCAACCGGATGATAGAGGGAACGCTCTACTCCAAAGAGGAGCTGGAGGAGATGGATGCCCTGGTAATCATGCAGGTGCATGATAGGGACGTCTTTAACTCGCCCAACCTAAAAGAGAAGTACAGCGATTACGAGACACCTATTCCCCGCGAGGATTATGCCGCCGCGTTTGACTACGTGATCAAACGCTACTTAACGGAGTGTTATAACCTGAAGTTCAACGAGAGCTCCAAGTACTACAACACCCGGGGGGGTAAGCCGGCTGTGATAGTCCTTTGCACGGACTGGCACGACGGGAGGGTCACCTACAACACCACGGTGCGGCAACTGGCCGAAAAGTGGGGGTTCCCGCTGGTTGAGTTCGACAAGCTAATCGGGTTTTCAAAGAACACCCTTCATCCGGTCACGGGGGAGCAGGTGAGTCGCCTTTTCTCGAGAGACAAGCAAGAGATTGACGGGGAAACCTTCGGTTGGCATGCCGATAAAGGACAAGATCAATATATCCAACGCCGGATGGGGGCCATCTTTGCCGATACCATGCGGAAAATTTTCCCGATTGAGTAGTTAAAAAGCGTAGCCAATCGAGATATATCCCCAAGGTAAAACCCCCTTTCCGCTATACTCTTCAAATCCTGTTTCGGAATAATTTCCTGTAAATGGGGGGAAAATCTATGCTACGTCAAATACAACCGTACGTCGTTCTTTTTTCTGCACTGCTGATTTCTCTTTGGTGCACAAGACTATTCGCCCAAAAAAATATCCATGTTCAACCGTTAGGGCCGGAGCAGGGATTGAGCCAGAGCTCGGTATTGACCATTCATCAGGATAGCCTGGGATTTATTTGGATTGGCACGCGTGATGGGCTCAATGAGTATAGCGGGAATACCGTAAAGGTATATAAGCACGTGTTGGGCGATTCGCTGAGTTTAGGTGGGAACCAGATTAACGACATTGAGAACAGTAGTGATCATAACCTTTGGATTGCCCATAACAGGGGAATTAGCTTGTATGAACGAAAAAAAGGTGCATTTAAAAACTACGAGGTAGGTCAGATTCCCAACAACGAGATACGTTCCATTTCAATTATCGACGGACAGGTTTGCGCGAGTGGTTGGAAAGGTGTTTACATCTATGACCATGAAAAGGATGCTTTCGTGAAACCTGAATTTGACGTGAAAAAAGCCTATTTGCTCGATGCGTCAGTCGCTAAAATCGTCCCGTCGCCCAACAAGCACGAGTATTGGATCGCGAGCAGCACAAGAGGCCTAATATACTGCAACGTACAGGAAAAAGTGATTAAAGAGCTCTCTTCTGACTCTGGTGGAATCACGCTCGAAGCCAAAGAACGGGTTGAAGACATTTTGTTTCATCCCAACGGTTGTATGTACGTGGCAACGTACAACAATGGGCTATACGAGTGTGACTTGTCGGGGAAACCGCTGCGACAATGGTCTTCTTCACGTACCGGTAGCTATCGGTCAATCTACAACAATATCCGCTCCCTTACCATTGATAACAACGGGCATATTTGGATTGGCAGCTTTCAGGGCGTGGGCATCTTAAACCCCGAAACAGGCGTGATAACCGATGTGAACATCCTGCATGGCTCCGTCAGCATCGATAACGCCTCTATTCGTTCACTGATGCGCGACAATAACGGATCGATCTGGATTGGCACATATCATGATGGGTTGCTGCTATACGATGACTATTTTTCTCGTTTCAATATCCATTATCTTCCTTCAAAAGAGAGTTTCGGTTCACACAATATCGTCAGCGCGTTCACCAAGAAGAACGACCGATTCATCGTGGGTTCCGAAAATGGAAACGTGATCGTGTATGACAAAGATTTTCGTGTAACAGAGCAATACTCCTTGCACGGCAAGAGCAATGAAAACGTGGTTATCAAGTCGCTTTATTATGATTCCACGAACGATGTTCTATGGATAGGCACGCTCCGAAACGGACTTTACATGTTGCGCAACGGGCAAGTTCACGCGTTGGGGCATGCCGATGTAAGCGTGATAAATGCCATCGTCAGGGAGTCGGAGAATAAACTGTGGCTGCTCTCTGACCGCGGAAACGGGATAAACTTGTACAATATAGCCACAAGGAGCATCGAGGCTTTTCACACGTCTGACGCGGTACATGAAGTCGTCAAGAAAAGCAGGGCCAAGCATCTTCTAAGGGTTGACACCGATACCTATCTTCTCTCCACGGTAGGGTCGGGGTTAATTTGCTTCGAGAACAAGCCGAACGGGAAGGTGAAGCGCGTTTTGCCTGAAATAACCGATGTAAACCACACGCTTATCCAACATGACACCCTCTATGTAAGCACCGCGGGTAACGGGATTATCCTGTTAAACAAAAACCTGGAGCCTATCGGAAGTTATACCACCTGGGATGGATTACTGAACAACACGGTTTTCAACACGATGTCGGTAAAAGGTCGGTTGTGGATAAACTCGATAAACGGAATCACCTCTCATTCCCCGGAAGAGGGGTTTGTTAGCTACCAGGTGTTTAACGGATTCCCGCTGTCGGAAATAAATGAAGGGGCTTACCTGCAAACGGAAAACGGACTTCTGTTCGGGGGTAAAAACGCGTGGGTGTCGTTCGCACCCGAAAATGTATATAAAAACAGGTATAAATCTTCGATTTTTATTTCCGATATCAAAGTAAACAATGCACCGATAAGCACGATTCCCCGGTTTAACGATATCGATATCCTTCATCCCGAAAAAATCGTTTTGAAACATGATGAAACAACATTGACCTTCCATTTTGCAGGAACCAACTACATCATGCCCGAAAACAACACCTATCGATACATGTTGGAAGGTTTTGAAGAAAATTGGCGCTATTCTACCCACGATGGTCGTGCCGAATACAGCAAAATACCCCCGGGGAGGTATCTGTTTAAGGCAGAAGCGGGCAACAATGACGGGGTGTGGAGTGACCAGTTGACCGTACCCATTACCGTGAAGCCTCCTATATGGCTAACGTGGCAAGCGGGATTGGTGTACCTGCTCTTGCTGTTTGGTATTGCCTTGTTGATAAGAAATAATGCCCTGAAAAAAGCCGAAATGCGGCATGATTTTCAATTGAAGGAGTTGGAAAGGGCGCAAATCGAGCAAATGCACAACCTGAAAGTGAAATACTTCACCGATATCAGCCACGAGATTCGGACACCGCTTATGCTCATCTTGAATCCGGTGGAAGAGATGCTGGAGGAGTCGTCCTTGGTACCCAAGGATAGAAAAAAGATGTCCCGTATCCTGTATCACGGTAAAAGCCTGCTTCAACTGGTTAATCAACTGCTGGAAATTAACCGGATAGAGTT
>DUPB01000163.1 GCA_012838585.1 Bacteroidales bacterium | reverse complement strand
TGAAGGCCTCGAAACGCTCTTCCTTGTAGGCCGGGTTCCCGGCGAAAAGCTTGCCCTCCAGCACCGGGTCATCCAGGGCCAACAGCTCCTCGATATCGTACCCGTGGTCCTTGACCTTGTTCACGTAGTTGTTCACCGTCCCCTTGTACAGCCCCAGTTCACCGGCTATCCGACGGTTGGAAATCCCTTGCGCGTGCATGCGCAACACTTGTTTTACTTTACTCATGTTAATTATCGTTCCTGCCATATGATCACGTGATTGGATTGAAACATCACGTGATGATAAGAAAAATAATTAACAAGTGGGTGGGTATGCTCCGGAACACCACGCGTTTTTGCACCCCTGGAGCTCCCTGGGTGCATATGCTCCGGAAAAAGGGTGTACGTACCCTTTTTTACCCTGTTTTTAGCTTGCCATTTTTACAATTTGTTCCCTTTTTATCATAGATGCATGACGAAATGATGGATTTTTTAAAGAATTAATTTCTTTTTGAATCCTGGCTTTTTTACCGGAAAGTGGGTGGGAATGCTCCGGATTATCCAAAAAGCGTACACGTTATCGTCGAGTTTGAAGATTTCCGTGGCCCGCTTACGTCTGGCCTCACTGACGAGGTAATAGGCATATTCCTTGAAAATGTGATAATCACGATTCGTGTTTGCCTTAGCCAAGTTACTCCTGGTCACGTGCCTTCCCAATCCAAGATGGTAACACTTCTGCCGATGCGCTTCAACGGCGATAATCAAGTTGCGAAGACTCTCACGGTTGCTCAACTGGCCAAACATCAATGTAAGGAGTTGATTTCAGCATGTGAAGTGCTTCACGTAGCGATAGCCAGCATACTTGTCAACAATGTGGCGAAACTTGTTATCATCTAAAAATGAAATCAGTTGGGTGAAGACATATTTGGTTTTGTTCATATGCAGCCATTTTTTGACCGCAAAGATATAAATCAAATCGTCACACCCTTAAAATCATTCTAACTTACTATATTTCAGTAATTTCAAAGAGCACTTGGCGATTTTTAGTGGACAGTAATGTGTCATTTTAATGAATTGTTTATTTTGATTTGATATTGCTTTATGCTTGCCCATAACGGTTTGTGCACTGGCGGAAAGAAATAAAATCCTGTCAGTTTAGCGCAAAGTTTTTTATAACAAATGACCTTCTATTTACCGCTTCGCCAGCTATTGAGGTAAATGCCTGTCAGGCATAGCTTAAATGGCATTTTTAACATAGACTTTTCCTCCACAGGTTTGATGATCTCCAAATATACTAACCATAGAATGCTTAATACCAAGCCTAATTGCCTTATAAGCTATTGGCCTAAGTGTATTTATATTCTGCTTGTTGAGCAAGCCAATTTCTCTGTTTAAAAAAATATGAACCTTCGATTGTGAACTTTCATCACCAAATAATTGCCAATAAACATGGTTATTAATTACGGGGTCTATGGTATCAATCGTATAATCAATATTTCGATTTTTCGCGTTTGCTTTTATTCTACAACTTTTTATTTGATATGTTAAATCTAAATCTGACTTATGTCCTATAAGAATCAAATCAAGTGATCTAAATTGAAAAAGAATTTCTTCATCTGATACTACTACTAAACCAGATTTGAGTTCTTTACATATGCAATTTGCAAGTTTATCCAATGAGTATGGAACAATATAATTTTCTTGTGCTATTGATTTTATATGCTCAATTGTAGTTTTGTCTTGAAACCTCATTAAACCCGAGATTGCTCCAATTATTTTCCCATTTTTGAGAGAAAAAGTCTTGTCAAATTCATCTGATTCTACAGTAGATTTTCTTTTCTGAATATCTCCTTCATAATAAGCACCACTTAAAATTCTTCCATCACTTGCTACTAGCGCTGATGATTTTGTAATCAATCCAATAATGATTGTCATATTTAATAAATACTGTCAACATTTCATTTTCAAAACAAATATACAACATTCATAAATATAAATTCACAACATTTGCATATTATTTCAATGTAAATTCAATTGTGTGTCATGTATACATCAGTATATCAATGATATAAGTGATTTGGAATTTCCCTTCTATCTTGTCTTATCTCGACGAAATATCAGCTCGTCGTTATCTACGCAGCCTTTATACTTGATTTGCAGGGTGATATGGCTTATGCCAAATCTATCACCCGAGCAGCAGCAGGCTGAACGCCATCACCGCCATACCGGCTATCAGGCCGTAAATAGCGTGGTGGTGTTTGCCGTACTCCCTGGCAGCGGGGAGTAGCTCGTCCAGCGAGATAAAGACCATGATGCCGGCGATCGCGGCGAACATTATCCCGAAGAGGGTGTCGTTGAGGAAAGGGGCTAAAATGAGGTAGCCCACCAGCGCGCCAAGGGGCTCTGCCAGTCCCGAAAGGAAGGAGAGCCAAAAGGCGCGCTTGCGATCCCCGGTGGCGTAATAGATGGGTACCGACACCGCAATGCCCTCGGGAATGTTGTGGATGGCGATGGCCACGGCGATGGGAATGGCGATGTGTACATCCTTGAGCGCGGCCAGGAAGGTGGCCATCCCCTCGGGGAAGTTGTGGATGGCCAGCACCAGGGCGGTCATCAGTCCCGTGCGAAGCAGCTTGGAGTCTTGCTCCTTGGTCTTCCGTTGGGTATTCCGTTTTGTCTTCCCCAGCTCGGCAATCTCTTCCACGCTTTTCATCTCGTGCGGGTTCTCATCGTGCGGTATCAAGCGGTCGATAATCAGTATCAGCATTACGCCCCCGAAGAAAGCCAGTATGGCGTAGAGGCCACCCAGCTTCTCGCCGTGAAGCTCACCTAACGTGTCGAAGGCACCGGCCAGCAGCTCCACGAACGAAACGTAGAGCATCACGCCGGTAGAGAACCCCAGTGCCACCGTCAGAAAGGTGGTGTTGGTGCGCCGCGCGAAGAGGGCGATGGCGCTGCCTATGCCGGTGGATAGCCCGGCAAAGAGGGTGAGGGCAAAGGCGAAGAGTACCATGGTGATGCAAGTGAAACTTAACAGGTCGGAGAATTAATAGGTTTCCCGGACGTGCTTGAGCGTGATGGGCGTTCTGTCGGCCGCCTTTAACTGGGGCGAAGTGATCACGATAGTGCGCTTCTCGCCCGGCAGGAGATCGATGAAGTTGTCGCTAAAACGGGCTCCTTGTATGGGGATCTCCAGGAACAGGTCTTTCGCGAGATTTTTGCTCGATAGGGTGACCTGGTACTCGCCGTCCTTGTATTTTATCCTGGTTTTCACTTCCGTCTTCGGCAAGTCCAGCTTGTTGGGCCAGTAGAAGAAGTGATCCTTGGTGGAGATCACGTTCCCCCGGCGGTCGGTCAGGAAAGCACGGATCATGGTGTGTGCCTTTTCTTCCTCGGTCACCAGGTCGGCCACGTGAAATGTCTTCACGACCCGGCTGTCGTTGGCATTGGCTTTCACCCACTCCTTGAACTCCTTCCGCTTCCCGGTCGTGAAGTCGACTACCTGCACGGTGAGCCGTAGGTTGTCGTGATCTTTCAGGTAGTCCGACATGGTGTAGTAGCGCAGCTTGTCGTCTTTATACTCCACGCCCAGCGCGAGCGGGGCCAGCACGTCCCTCATCCGGTAGTGCTGCGCCTTCCAGTTGTCGTAGTAATCGATGCTCGACCAGGAGACCACGGGCCAGTCGTCGTTGATCTGCCAGTAGAGCGCCCCCATGCAGTAGGGGCGGCCACGGCGCATCGCCTCCACCGACTCCTCCATGCCGTTGCCCTGCATCACCAGGCCGATGTAGACGAAGTCCTCGAAGTTCTTCGGTTCGTGGTAATACATATCCATGTATTTCTTGATGAGCGAGTTGCCGGTAGAGGCTTTCTGGTGCACCTTCATCACCTCGCTCTCGAGGCTCCACTGCTCTTCGGGAGCGAACGAGCGGATGGTTTTCATCTCGGGGAACGATTGGAAGCCGAACTCGCTGGCGAAGCGGGGCAGCCGGTCGGCCATCCCTTCGAAAGGCAAATGACCGTACCACAGGGCCCAGTCGTGCGCATCGCTCGCCGCGAACTTTTCGGGGTTGCCCCAGTTGGAGTCGTAGGGCGACCCGTGGATATAGCTCCTCGTGCCGTCATACTCCTCCACTAACCCGGGTATCAGATTTCGGAAGGTTTTGTCGTACCCCTCGAACCAGCCCTTCATCACCTCCTCGGGATACTGACTTTGCCAGCCCCAGTGGCGTAGACCCTCTTCCACCTCGTTGTTGCCGCACCAGAAGGCTAACGATGCGTGGTTGCGGAGCCGCTTGATGTTGTAGATGACCTCTTCTCGCACGTTGGCCAGGAAGGCATCGTCCGAAGGGTAGGGGACGCAGCCAAAGATAAAGTCCTGCCACACCAGAATGCCCTTCTCGTCGGCGTGGTGGTAAAACTCCTCGTTCTCGTAGATGCCGCCACCCCAGACGCGTACAAAGTTCATGTTGGCCGATAGGATGTTGTCGAACAGCCGGTCGTAGTACGCCCCCGACTGTTGGGTAGTGAATATCTCGCCGGGTATGTAGTTGGCGCCCTTTGCAAAGAGGGGGATGCCGTTCACCTCGAAGTAGAAGGTGCGACCATGTAAATCCTTTTCCTGCACCAGCCGTACCGAGCGCAAGCCAATTTTCTCCTCTTTCTGGTCCACCACTTGATTTCCCACCTGTAGTGTGACGAAAAAGTCATACAGGTGCTGCGCTCCCCAGCCGGTGGGCATCCAGAGGTTGGGATTGTCGATGACCATCTCGATGGGAATCACGTTTTTGCCTTTTTTCAGCATGACATCCTTACCGACGGTCTCGAGCTGGTTTCGGGACTCTTTGTTGAATGATTTGGCCACCTTAGTGTCGAACGAGTAGCCCACGGTGAGGGTGGCGGGGGTGTCGATGAGCGAGTAGACCTCGATCTGGTTCTCGATAGATGCCCTCTCTTGGGTGACGCTCTGCTGCTTCACGTGAAAATCATCGATGCGGGCCTTGTCGTAAAAGGTAAGCGATACCGGCTTCCAGATACCCATCTGCACGATGCGGATGCCCCAGTCCCACCCGAAGTGGTAGGGCGCCTTCCGGTTGTAGACGCTGAGCTTCTCTTCCCGGTGGTCGTTCCCCGCCGGGTAGTTGTGCCCGAAGGTGGCACGTGCCGGCATCATCATCTGCACGGGCGAGTAGAAGCGGATGTAGAGCTTGTTTTCCCCCTCTTGCAGCAGATGTTTTACCGACACCTGGTGACCGACGAACATGTTCTCCGACCGGAGGATGCGCGAGCCGTTCAGGAAGACGTCGGCATGGGTGTCGAGCCCCTCGAAGAAAAGGAGCGCATCATCCCGTTGCAATTGCTCGGCCGTGACCGTGAAGCTCTTCCGGAAGTCCCAGTTCTCGTCTTCCACCCACTGCACCTTCTCCTCGTTGGTGCCGTAAAACGGGTCGGGTAAGACACCGTGGCGCACGAGGTCGCGTTGCACCGATCCC
>DUPB01000162.1 GCA_012838585.1 Bacteroidales bacterium | reverse complement strand
CGCACGATGCTTAGGAAAGTGATATGGAAGCAGTGGAAGACTCCCGGGAAGAGAGCGTGGGGACTTCGGAAGTTGGGGATTAACGATGACTTGGCCAAGCTAACCTCCTACTGTGGCAACCGCTACGAGTGGGTTGTCAGGCGCACCCGCGTCGTAAGAGCCATATCCAAAGATGTTCTTACACGCAGAGGCCTAGTCAGTTGTTTAGACTACTACGAGATTAGACACTCTTTGAAAGTAAATTAAACCGCCGTATGCCGAACGGCACGTACGGTGGTGTGAGAGGAAAGGAAACGAGTAGGTTAGAAAACCCCTCGTTTCCCGATCTACTCGATTTCAGAGAAGGTAGAAGATGGGTTCAAGGCATATTATAAACAATGCCGAAGCGAAATCCGCTTTCTGACGTACGTAGATGATACTTCTCCATTGGTAGCGGGATTAGGCTGTGAATTTTCAGGTAGGGATTGGCAAACAGGCCCACGGGGACTTTTTTAAAGTCGTACTTTACCCCCAGGCCAAGCATGGCACCTATACCCGTTTGGCTGTCCAAATGATTCTCTTTTCCCGTATCTATCCCCAGGGAGATACCCCCGTTCAAAAAGAAATAATTGAGAAATGTCCATCTCACCGTTACCGGTATATCAAACACCCCATTCGTCACCTTGTAGGGTGTCGGCGCATCTGGGCCGAGCGACGCGTTGCTAAACCGGTATTTGTATTGACCGTAGGAAATTCCAGTTTCAAGATCCAGCTGTTTCGTTAGGGGGTATAGGTAGGCAATACCTAGGGAATAGTACCCTTTCCCTTCATACATGCCCGCACCACAAATAGGTTCAAAATGGAAAGCATCATTTTCCCCCAGTCCTGAATAGGTGATACCGATGGCTCCCCTTGAGCGAAGGAAAGTTGATTGGGCATTCAGGTTGGCCGAAACAAAACAGGATGCTGTTAGAAGCAACAACAGTGTTACACATTTAATTGATCGTGGCATAATTCATCTTTTTTATCTTTACTTATTTGATGAAAATTAAACGTGAAACGCTGCATTTACACGAACTATTGGCATGTTTTTGTAAACTTTTAACAGCTTGACGCTTCCTAACGAGGTCAGTCGGCATATCATCCTGTAACCTGTTGGAAACACCTGTTTACTTATGCCTTCCTTTCAAAACTTCCTCGATATCCTGCAGCTTTAGCTTCTTCGTCTTTAGCAGTATGAGGAAATGGTACAGTAGGTCGGCCGCCTCGTTCGCGAATAGCTCCAGGTTGTCGTCTTTCGATTCAATCACCAGCTCTACCGCCTCTTCCCCCACCTTCTGGGCGACCTTGTTAACCCCTTGCTTGAATAGCCGGGAAGTGTAGGAGTTTTCGGAGCCTCCCGCGATACGCTCTTCGATGACCTTCTCCAGCTCGTAGAGGAACCCTTTGGCGGTCTCCTCCTGGAAGCAGGAGGTGCTGCCCGTGTGGCAGGTGGGGCCCTGTGGAAAGGCTTTGATCAGTAACGTGTCGTTGTCGCAGTCCACAAGGATCTCGTCTACCAACAGGTAGTGCTTCGACTCTTCTCCCTTGGTCCACAGTCGATTCTTGGAACGGCTGAAAAAGGTGACCTTCCCCTCGGCCTTGGTCTTTTCGAGTGCCTTTGCGTTCATGTACCCTAGCATCAATACTTGCAGGGTGCTGGCATGTTGAATGATTGCCGGGACCAATCCCCCGGACTTGTTAAAATCTACACTCATCGTACAGGTATGTTTTGGTCGTTTAAGAACTCTTTGAGCGCGGGGATGGGAATCTCCCCGAAGTGGAACACCGATGCGCCCAGCGCGGCGCTTGCTTTGGTCTGTTGGAATAGCTCCAGGAAGTGGGAGGGGGTACCCGCACCGCCCGACGCGATGACAGGGATGTTGACCGCTTCGCACACTTCCCCAGTGATATCGATGGCGAAGCCTTTCTTGGTGCCATCGTGGCTCAAGGAGGTGAGCAGTATTTCGCCCGCGCCAAGTTGTTCCACCTCCCTTGCCCATGCCACCGTGTGTCGGTCGGTGACCGTCTGACCCCCGCGTACGAGTACCCGCCAGTCGTCACCGACACGCTTGGTGTCGATGGCCACCACCACGCGATGGCTCCCCAGACGGTCGGCCAGTTCGCTGATTAGCGCCGGACGGTCTACTGCCGCGCTGTTGATACTTACCTTGTCAGCTCCCGCCCGGAGAATCGTTTCCGCGTCGCTCACCGAGCGAATGCCGCCTCCCACGGTAAGGGGGATAGTGATGGCTTGGGATACCTTTTTCAGCAGGTCGGTCAGCGTACCCCGATTCTCCACCGTCGCGGCGATATCGAGGAAGACCAGCTCGTCGGCTCCCTTCTCCTCGTACCGCTTGGCGAGCTCCATGGCATCGCCCGCGTCACGGAGGCCCACGAAGTTGACCCCTTTTACCGTCCGTCCCTCCTTGATGTCGAGGCAGGGAATAATTCGTTTCGTTTGCATGTTATATTTCAATTAGCAATGTGCAATTAGCAATTAGCAATGAGTAATGAGTAATGGGCAATTTTCTTAGGAGCGAGAGCAGAGCCAAGCTTGCTTGAGCTTTGCCGAGCGACGACAGAAAATGTAGCGAAGCTAAATTAGCAATGAGCATTCAACTATTGAACTGCATTAGTTCCTTTAGGGATAATTGCCCCTCGTAAATCGCTTTACCGATGATGGCACCCTCGCACCCTATCTCCTTGAGCAGATGCAGGTCGTCTACCGAAGTGACTCCACCGCTGGCAATCAGATAAACATCTGTACTCTTAAGGATCTCTTTATAGAGGTCGACCGAAGGGCCTTGGAGCATGCCATCCTTCGCGATATCGGTGCAAATCACGTACCGTACCCCTTTTCGCGCGTACTCCTCGATAAACTCCACCACGTCTAGCTCCAGCTGCTGCTGCCAGCCGTTGGTGGCTATCTTTCGTTGGTGGCTATCTGCTCCAAGGATAATCTTATCGCTCCCGTAGTGGTTCAGCCACTTGAGGAACAGCTCCGGCTGCTTCGCCGCGATGCTCCCCCCGGTAACCTGGTGTGCCCCGTTCTCGAAGGCGATGCGGACATCGTTGTCAGATTTGATCCCGCCGCCGAAATCTACCTTCAACGAAGTGCGGGTGGCAATCTCTCGTAGCACGCGGTGGTTGACCACGTGGTTCGATTTGGCCCCATCGAGGTCTACCAGGTGCAGGTACTTGATCCCGTGCTCCTCGAACTCCTTGGCTACCTCTAGCGGGTTGTCGCTGTATGTTTTCCGGGTGCTGTAATCGCCCTTTGTGAGGCGCACGCACTGGCCGTTGATGAGGTCTATGGCGGGTATGATTCGCATGTCATTTACAATTAGCAATCCGTTATAGTATCCCCTTCGTGCTAGGGATCTCTCCCGGGTGGCTTCGTTTGACCGCCATCCGGATGGCCCGGGCGAAGGCCTTGAAGATCGCTTCCATCTTGTGGTGTTCGTTCTCGCCCTGGGCTTCAATATTGAGGTTGCAGCGGGCGTTGTCGCTGAACGACTTGAAGAAGTGCATGCACATCTCGGTGGGCATATCCCCAATGAATTCCCGCAGGAATGTTGCGTTCCACACCAGCCAGGGGCGACCGCCGAAATCGATGGCCACCTGTGCCAGACAGTCGTCCATGGGGAGCAGGAAACCGTAACGCTCCAACCCTTTCTTGTTGCCTAGGGCTTTGTTAAACGCCTCTCCCAGTGCAATGCCTACGTCTTCGATGGTGTGGTGTTCATCCACGTGCAGGTCGCCCTCGGCCAGAACGGTCAGGTCGATATTCCCGTGGCGGGCAATCTGTTCCAGCATATGATCAAAGAAGCCCAGCCCTGTGGAGATGGTGCTTTTCCCGCTGCCGTCGAGGTTCACCTCTACCGTGACGCGGGTTTCGTTAGTTGCACGGCTAACCTTGCCCTTTCTGGGCTCTGCTTTCAGGAAGCGGTAGATTTCACCCCAGTCGGTCGTTGTTAGCGTGGCTTCTTGCCCCTCTTTCGTTTCGGGTGTCTTTGTCTGCTTGGGAGACTCCGTTGTTCCCAATGCATTTGTCGTTTCTACTACCTCTGTCGCCCCTGTTTCGTTTGTTGCTTCCACCGCTTTCGTTTGTTGTGGGTCGCTCAAGAGGATTGATCGGCACCCCATATTATTTGCTAATTGCACGTCGGTCATCCTGTCACCTATCACGAACGAGTTCTCCAGGTCGTAGTTCCCCTGCATGTAGTGGGTCACCATTCCCGTCCCCGGTTTCCGTGTCGGCAGGTTTTCGTGTGGGAACGACCGGTCTATCAGCACCTCGCTGAACCGCACCCCTTCGTTCTCGAACGCCTTCAAAATCATGTTGTGCACCGGCCAAAAGGTCTCTTCCGGGAAGGAGGAGGTTCCCAACCCATCTTGGTTGGTCACCATCACCAGTTCGTACTCCAGCTCCTTCGCTATCCGTGCGAGGTGTTGAAATACGCCTGGATAAAACTCCAGTTTCTCGAACGAGTCAATCTGCTCGTCTTCCGGCTCGATAATCAGGGTCCCATCCCTGTCGATAAATAGTACTTTCTTCATAACTTGGGGCAATCATTTGTTTCTACTTGTAACTTCCTTAAGTAACACGCAACGCCTCCTCCCTATAATTTGGAACAGTATTGGTTCAGTGCCTGCAATAGCGCACGGTTCTCCTCGGGCATTCCTACCGTGATGCGGATGCAGTTGGGAACAACCGAGTGGCGGTTGCGCACGATCACCTTCTCCTCCACCAGGTGGTGGTACACGCTGTTGGCATCGTCCACCTCCACCAGCAGGAAGTTGGCATGGGAGGGGTAGATCTTTTTCACGATGGATAGCTTCATCAGCTCCTCCCTCAGCAGCGTGCGCTGTTTGAGGATAACGGCGAGTCGCTGTTCAAACTGGCGCGGTTTGGAAAGGGCTTCCAGCGCGGCCATTTGGTTAAGCGCGCTCACGTTGTAGGGTGGCTTGGTCTTATCCATTAGCGCGATAATCTCCCGGCTCGCGTAGGCGATGCCCACTCGTGCGGCGGCCAGTCCCCACGCCTTGCTGAAGGTCCGAGATACGATCAGGTTGGGGTACTCCCGCACCATCCCGGCAAAGCCCGGGTGGTCGCAAAAGTCGATGTACGCCTCATCCACCACTACGATACCCCGGAACTCTTGGAGCAGTCGCTCCACGTTCTGCAGTCGGTTACCGGTGGGGTTGTTGGGTGAGCAGACAAACAGGAGCTTGGCAGGGCAGGAGAGAATCTTATCCACGTCTAACTCGAACTGTTCGGTGAGCGGCACCTCCACCAGCCCCACATCGTGAATATGTGCCGATACCTCGTACATGCCATAGGTGGGGGGACAGATGATCGCCCGGTCGTGCGACGGCTCGCAGAAGACCCGGTAGATCGTATCGATCACCTCGTCGCTTCCGTTTCCGATAAATATATGCTCCACGGGGATGTTGTTCCGTTCCGATAGCGCTTTTTTCAGCTCCCGCTGGTGGGGATCGGGGTACCGGTTCCACCTCCCGTATGGATTCTCGTTCGCATCAAGAAAGATACCCTCCTTACCGGTGAACTCATCCCTCGCGCTTGAGTAGGGTTTTAGTGCAAGGATGTTGGGCCTCACAAGCGAAGTTATATCAAAGTCAGAAGGTTTCATTCGATTGTTGGGTTTGTTCATTCGGTTTCGTTTTGATCGTTTTCGGGTCTCCTTTCTTCCACTTTTTCTTCCGCCGTTCTATCTGTTGCCTTTGCTATCGCCTGCTCGGTCGTTTCTTCTCCCGTTTCTCCACCAGCTTCCCTTTCAAGTACCGTACCCTCTTCTAGTGAGGGACTGGTGCTATTGGGTGATGCCCCCTCTTCCAGTAAAGAGTCGGTGCTGGCGGTTGTCAAGCTCGCTTTCGTAACGGAGGCGAGTCGCAGTGTCATTGCGTTCTTATGCCCGTGTAGCTCCTCCGCTTCGGCCATCGTCTCCACGGCCGTTCCTATGCTCTTGATTCCCTCTTCGGTGAGGTACTGGAACGTGATCTTTTTCACGAAACTGTCCAGCGATACCCCGCTGTAGGCTTTTGCATGTCCACTGGTAGGCAGTGTGTGGTTGGTTCCGCTCGCGTAGTCGCCCGCGCTTTCGGTACTATAGTTCCCGAGGAAGACCGATCCCGCGCTGACCACATCCCGTCCCAGCAGGGTGGGGAACTCGGTGGCCAAGATGAGGTGCTCCGGCGCGTAGAAGTTGCTGAAGCTCATGCACTCTTCTATGGTTTTGAACAGGATGGCCTTGCTGTTTTTTATCGCCTGCCTGGCTATCTCCTTTCGCGGTAGTTGTTCGATTTGCAGGTTCACCTCCTTGATTACCTCCTTGACCACCCGTTTGTCATCCGACAGGAGGATAACCTGGCTGTCGGGTCCATGTTCCGCTTGTGATAGCAGGTCGGCCGCCACGAACGAGGGGTTGCACGACCAATCGGCAATTACCAGCAACTCGCTGGGCCCGGCCGGCATATCGATGGCCACGCCGTAATAGTGTGCCGATCGCTTGGCTGCCATCACGTACTGGTTGCCCGGGCCGAAGATCTTGTTCACCTTGGGGATGCTCTCCGTGCCGAAGGTCATAGCCCCGATGGCCTGGATGCCTCCCACGGCGAATACGCGGGTTACACCCACCAGGTTGGCCGCGTAAAGGATGGCGGGATGAATCACTCCCTCTTTGTCTGGGGGCGTGCAGAGGATAATCTCTTGACATCCGGCTAGTTTGGCCGGTACCCCCAGCATCACCACGGTAGAGAAGAGGGGGGCGGTTCCGCCCGGTATGTAGATACCCACCCGCTCGATGGGGCGGGATTCCCTCCAGCAGGTCACTCCCGGTGAGGTCTCCACCTTCCGCACCTCTTCCTGTTGTGAGAGGTGAAACGTGGTGACGTTCTTCACCGCAAGCTCGATGGCCTGCTTCAGTTGTTGTGGCACTTGGTCAATAGCTTGGGAGATGGTTCCCTGCTCCACTTCGAGCGACGTTTGCCCGGCGAAATCATGCTTGCGGCTATATTCCAGCACCGCCTTGTCGCCCTTCCGGTGGATGTTGTAGAACATCTTCTCCACCAGCTTCATTAGCCGTTGTTGCTTGATCAAAGGTCGCTGCGCGAGTTTTTCCCATTTGTTTCGCGTGGGGTTGGATATCGTCTTCATTATCTGTTGTTTTAAGAGGAGTTACACGATTGTTTCCTATTATCCGAGTAGGCGTATCGTCTTTATAAAGGGACGTTTTAAAGGATCATCTTCTCGATGGGAACCACCAATATTCCTTCTGCCCCCAGGTTTTTCAGTTCATCGATAATCTCCCAGAAGTCATCGTCGTTGATGACCGAGTGGACGCTGCTCCATCCCTCGTCAGCCAGGGGAAGGATGCTGGGGGAGCGCATCCCGGGTAACAGTTTCACGATACGGGGGATGGCTTCATTTGGCGCGTTCAGCAACACGTATTTTCTGCCCTGACCATTTTTGTACGCCTTTACGCGGAAGAGCAGCTGTTCGAGGAGTTCGGTTTTTCGGGGCGACAGGTGTTGGTGGCTTATCATCACCGCTTCGCTTTGCACAATCGTCTCCGCCTCCTTCAACCCGTTCATGATGAGGGTGCTACCCGTGCTCACGATGTCGAAGATACCATCGGCCAGCCCGATGCCGGTAGCGATCTCCACGCTTCCGCCCAGCTCCTCGATCCTCACGTTTATCCCCTTTTTCTTGAAAAACTTGCCCAGAATCCTGGGATAGCTGGTGGCCACGCGCTTGCCGTTGAAGTACGACAACCCCGTGTATTCCTCGTCTCTGGGTATCGCGAGCGAGAGGCGACAGTGGGCGAAACCCAGCTTCTCCACCACCTTCACATCCTTCTCTTTCTCCCATACCTCGTTCTCGCCAAGGATACCAATGTCGGCCACCCCTTGCTCCACGTACTGGGGGATGTCGTCGTCCCGCAGGAAAAGGACTTCCATGGGGAAGTTGCTTGCGCTGCTTTTCAGCTTACGGTCGCTGTTTGACACCTTGATCCCGCACTCTTTTAGCAGCTCGATCGATTTTTCGCTCAACCGTCCGCTCTTTTGAATGGCTATTTTCAGTTTTTCCATCGTCTTTAACTTTTTCGCTCCTTGCTATCTTTTAACTTAACTCTCGCGTGTTGTAGTAAGTGTTATTTGTTGCTTTCAAGCTCGACTGACGCTCGTTTTCATGCGATAGATATTTGCTACGTTCGGCAAAGTCAAAGCAAGCTTTGCATTTGCTCTCACTCATCGCAAATATTTCCGACCCATCAGCTGCTTGTTCGCTAAAAGAAAAGAACTCAGCTTCGCTGCACTTTTGAAGTTAGTTCTACTTTTTCTCGCAACGGCATATATGAACACGTTCATCTCTGCTCGTCTTGCTTAACGCAAAAGTTCACACTCACGTCGCTCAAACAGCTTTTCTTTTTTAACGCGATCTGCGCAGGATGTGTTCCCACAAAACGAGCCAAGGTCTTCGCCTTGAAAGCAACAAAATGTAAATATGAAAGTTGAACAAGCAACCAAAAAAACCCGCCTGACAGGAATCAGACGGGCTGGTATGCTTGTGTCTCGCGGGTTTGTACACGTCAACCTCACCTCGCCTGATTGCAAGTGTGAAAATGGTGGTGATGTAACCCGTTTGCTTTCATCGTTCTTGTTTTGCCCCACAAAGATAATGGAATTATTTAAAACCAAGCGAGGAATGCCTTTTTTTTTAATATTATTGTTACCTTTGCGTCGTTTTACTTTAAGCCTGCAGGGCTACGAGCGTAAAGTGCAGAGGGTATCTGTGGAAACCACAACGCGTCAAGTCGAAAGCCTGAAAGGTAGAAACGCTAACCATTCAATCATTTACAAATACTATTAAAAGTTCTGTTATGAAACGTTTTTGTTCGATTGTGCTTTTGGCTGCCATATTTTGCGTGTTGGCCTTAACATCTGCGACCGCACAGCGGGGTGCTTCTTATGAAGAGGGACAACCCGTGGTGCCAAGTTACAAGGATTTTCGTTTTGCTATAGGTGGAGGGTACGCGCTTCGCTTGGGTAAGATCGCGAAGACGGGTGACGATAATTGGGATAAAGTAAGCAAAAAGTTGCGTCATGGCTTAACACTGGATGCTGACGCCCAATACTTTTTCCGCCCAGATTGGGGGCTTGGTGTGAACGTGAATTACTGCACCACCACCATTTCGGGTGACGACCTCTACTTTGCCGACTTAGATCGTACGGCCAACAGCTACAAGGAGTCGCAGAACATCCTGTTCGTGGGTCCCTCGTACGCGACACGGAGTCAGTCGGAGAAATGGCTTTTGGTCACGTCTGTCGCCGTTGGCCCGTTGTTTTACTTTAATCCGGCTACGTTTGATGGTGTGGTCGTGAACAGTAACGCTGTGACCGCGGGGCTTAACCTGGGATTTTCCGGGGAGTACAAGGTGAGTGCGAATACGGGAGTCGGCCTTAAGCTATCTTCTACCGTGGGAAGCGTGAACTCCCTGAAGGTGGAAGGGCAAAAGGTGGAGCTGGATGAGGCGTTTAACCTCTCTAACGTGATGCTCACGGCATTCATCAGTTTCCGATCGTGGTAACCCTGTATCGTAAAACTTGACTTTAATACTATAATACTATCTGTTATGGGAAAAAAAGCTGTATGGTCCATGCTACTGCTACTGCTAACGACAGTGCCTTCGTTCGCACAGTTTCGCGCGGGCGTGAAGGGTGGGGGTAACCTCTCCAACATGAACATGACCATGGGTAACGTGGAGCTCGATATTCACGACCCCTGGTTCGGGGTGCACGGGGGATTGATGGGGGAGTACATGTTTTCGTCCATCTTTGGGCTGCAGGCCGAGTTGAATTACGTGTTCTGCGGGGCGAACATCAACGCTGCAAGGTACACGCAGGGGCTGGATGTTCCGGAGGGGCTTTCCCTGGAAGGGTATGTCAGCCGGCACGTGTTTCATTTGCCCCTCTACCTGAAAACGAAATTCAGGCTCTCTGAAAACAGCAAGCTCTACGTGATGGGCGGTGGGGTGGCTTCCTTCTCTCCTACTGCCCACCAGCATATCAAGCAGACGTACGAGGGAGAGTACCTGAAGACGAAGTGGAGCTTGTATGAACCCAAAATCCGTATCCTGGATGAAGAGTCGAGCAACGTTTACATGATACAGCGGTGGAACGTGGGGCTCGCGGCCGAAGCCGGGGTAGAGGTTAATGACCGTATGACCGTGGGCGTTGGCTTTAAGCATGTGCTCAACAATATGTCTGCCATTCGCTACATGGGCACAATCATACAGCCTGAAACACGGATGTGGATCGCCTCTCTCTCGGTCGGCTATTTCTTTTAATTTTTTTATGTACATTTGCACGGTGTAAGAGCAGCCTTACGGCTTTATGTACATCTAAAACCCCGATGAAAGAGAAGCTGTTTATCTCCTTGCTGGTTTGCTTGCTGCAGGTGGCCACAGTTTGGCCGCAGGCCCGGGTTATTCTGCCCGATTCGTCGAAGATAACGACGAACCCCGATTCGTTGAACCTGCTTCCCCGGCAGGTGCCTGAAAGGCTTGGTGTTGATTCGTTACCGGATAGCCTTGGCGGACAGTTGTCACGGCTTGACCACTTGAAGGACGATCACGGGATGGATTCGCTTCAAGAAGCGCCCAGGATGTTCCATTGGAAGCTAAACCCGAGGACGGGCGACCGGATTCCCACGGAGTCGGATACCGTGATTCACAACTTTCAGCACTCCACGTTGGCCGATGGCTATTCCGTGGCGATGGGCCATTTAGGGACGATGGGTTCACCGGTGATTTCGAAAATATTTTCGGATCGGGATGAAACCGAGACGTTCATCTTTAACAACGCGTATTTCCCCTTCTTGAGGAAGCCGGATGAGCTGCTTTTCTTGAATACCCGTGTGCCCTATTCCAGGCTTAACTATTACCGCTCCGGCAATAACCAAACGCGGGAGGATCGCTTTAACGCGAGGCTCACCTCTAACTTCGGGAAAAGTTTGAACGTGGGGCTTGATGTGGACCTCATCAATGCCCGGGGACACTACAATTCGCAGGCGACTCGCCACAATAACTTCTCGCTGTTTGGCAACTACCTGTCTGAACGCATCGAGGCCCACATGTATATGAACCTGGGTAAGATAAGTCATTTCGAGAACGGGGGGATTACCAACGACCAGTTTATTACTGACCCCGATGCGATTCGGCAGCAGTTTAACCCGAGAGATATCCCGGTAAAATTCACGAATACCTGGAACACGCTGGGTAACAACCGTTTTTTCTTGTCCGGGAGGTATAATTTGGGGTATTATGAGGTTGAAGGGAGCGATTCGCTCATGGTACAGCGTGGCGACTTCGTGCCGGTGGCCAGTCTAAGCTTCTCATCGTCCTACACCGATCAATTTCGCCGTTTTTTGTCACACGATACCCTCCTGGTGGAGGTGGAGGGCATTCCCATGCAGCGAGTCGATCGGTTTTACCCGCATCGATACTACAAGGAGGCGGTTGACGATAGCGTGCACTTCTCCTCTTTCAAGAACTGCGTGGCGTTAAGCCTCAGGGAGGGATTTAAAAAGTGGGTTAAGTTCGGCTTGACCGCTTTCCTCGAGTATGACTTGCGCAATTACTCCATGCGGGATACGGTGGGTACGGGGTACGTGCGACATCGGGAGAGCGCCGTTACCCTCGGTGGGGTGCTGAACAAGCAGCAGGGAGAAAACCTGTTGTTCAATATTCGTGCCGATCTGGGTGTTTTGGGGGTCAACCTGGGTGAGTTCAGGGCGATGGGCGACTTGCAGGCAGGCTTCGATATCGCTGGCCGACGCACTACGCTTTCTGCCGAGGCGTACGTCAAGAACTTAAGGCCAAAGTACTTGCAGGAGAACTACTTTTCAAAGTACTTCAAGTGGAACAAAGAGCTGGGCGATACACGTCGGGTCTACCTTGGAGGTAAATTGCATATCCCGTTCACCAACAGTACCGTGAGCGCGGGTGTGGAGAACCTGCAGAACTTCATCTACTTCAATCGAGACAGGATGCTTTCGCAGGAGGGGGATAACGTGCAGCTATTGACGGCGCGGCTGGATCAGGATATTCGGCTGGGCGTCTTCAACTGGGATAACCGGGTGGTGTATCAAGCGTCGAGCAACCAGGAGGTGATTCCTGTTCCTACCCTGAGCGTTTACTCGAATATCTACCTACAGGCCCTCATCGTGAAGGTGCTGACGATGCAAGTCGGTATTGACGCGCATTGGCATACCAAGTACCACGTTCCGGGCTACGAGCCGGCGTTGCTGCAATTCTACAACCAGGACGAGAAAGAGATCGGCAATTACCCGATCTCCACCCTCTACGCGAATTTTCACCTGCAACAGACCCGTTTCTTCGTGATGTTTTACAACGTGGCATCTCAGCTTTTGAAGCCCACGGAATATTTCTCGTTACCCAATTACCCGGTCAACCCCTTCCTCTTCAAAATGGGGGTTTCCGTGAACCTGAATAACTAAACCGTAAGCCATGAAGGTCTCCAGAAGGCTGATTACGTATAGCGTGCTTTTGTTGATAGCCATTGCCGCCATGGTGTTGCTCAGGAATTACATGATTCGTTCCGGGGGGAAGCCCCTATATGAAAGGGATTGGGAGGAGATTTTGGCTTCGGGGGAGCTCAACGTGGTTACCGATTATAACAGCATTGGTTACTTCGTGTCGGGTGATACGGTTCAAGGGTTTCAACTGGAGATGATGCAAGCGCTGGAGAGCGAGTGGGGGATAGGGGTGAACCTGTTCTTAGAAAATAGCCTTGAGGATAACGTGAAGGGGCTTCACGAGCAGCGGTATGACCTGATCGCACGGAGCATCCCGGTGAACATGGAGTTGCGGGAGCAGGTCGCCTTCACCATCCCCATCACCCTCAACAAGCAGGTACTGGTGCAGCGGAAGGCCGAGTTTAATGATGGGGTTGAGCCGATTCGTCAACACTTGAACCTGGCGAAAAAGGTGATACACGTGGCCAGCAACTCGCCGGCTATTCTTCGGCTCGATAACCTGTCGCACGAGATTGGGGATACCATCTTCATCGTGGAAGATCCCACCTACGAAGTGGAGCAGTTGGTGATGATGGTGGCGGCTGGAGATATTGATTTCACCATCTGCGATGAGAAGGTGGCGTTGCGGTTAATCCATACCCTCCCCGAGATCGATACCGAAACCGATATCAGTTTCACGCAATTGGAGTCGTGGGCGGTGCGGGCAGGATCACCCGTGTTGTTAGATAGCTTGAACAGCTGGCTTACCCGCTTTAAAGAGACGAAAGCGTTCCAACGGCTCCATGAAAAATATTACGGTGCCGTTGGTTAACGCTTTCAGTTGTCAACACCTCACATTAATTAGCGCTCTCCTTGGGTTAGCGCTTTACTTTGCTAAGCCGTTCCATCGCTAACGGCGCTGGGGCGCTTCTCGCCGCCCCTGGCGGTTGGCGTCACGGAATGCTTTTTGACGCTCTTCACGTAACTTTTTCCACTGTTCGGTTTTCTCTTTCCCGATGATTTTCTCTAAATCGGCATCCTGTTTGGCTACTACTTTTTCACGGGCCTCTTCCATCTCTTTACGGCGCGCTTCCCGATCTCCCGCGGCCTGATCCCTTCTTGCGCGTTGCGCGGCCACCTGTTCGCGTCGTTCCGCATCTTGTTTTTCGAACAACGCCTGCACTTTAGTCACCTGTTCGGCAGTCAAATTCAGCTCTTTACCCATGGCTTCCGCGCGGTCTTTGGCCGTCCACCTGTTTTCCGTTTGGGGGGCCATACGTCGATCCCTTCTACTTCTCGTGTTATCCTGGGCCCCTATTGTGCAGCTCATGGCGAGCATGGCAATCAAGACCACGAATGTCATTTTCTTCATGTTGTTTCGTTTTAATAGGGTGAATAAATCTGTTTCAACATCGATATATAGGACTCCAAAGATCGCTTAAAGTTTAATGAAAAACAAATCTATTTTCGACTTAAGTGCCACAAATACAAATGTTTATAGATTAAGAAGGCCGTTTCGTCGATGCAAATCACCCCTTGGTCGATTAAAAATAACGGTTCGTCTAAAAGTAACAGTTCGTTTAAAAAGTAACAGTTCGTCAAAAAGTAGCGGTTCGTCAAAAAGTAGCGGTTCGTCTAAAAGAACGGCTCGCGGGGGTACCTCTCTTCGACCTTGCTGAAGAGGTAGGAGGCCACGGTGCCCACGATAAACAGGGCCGCGCAAAAAAGGAGTGAGCCGGCGAAACTGAGTTCTGCTGCCGCGAGGCCTTCCGTGGTGAACGCGGGGAAGACCACTGTGGGGAAGATGGCCAGGGAAGAGCCTACTACCATCCCCAGGATGAAGTGGTAGGTACCAGGGTAGTGATGCCTGAAGAGCCAGGCCGCTGCTTTCGCAAAGAGCAACACGCAGACGATGAAGCCGATGGCAAGGGGAATAATGACCCCGAAGTCGAAATCCTTGATGCCGATCGCCATCTTGTCATATAACCCAAAATAGATTAAGAAGTTGGAGGGGCTCATGCCGGGGACTATCAATCCCAACCCCATTAGGAGACCTGAGCCGAGCCACACCATCAGGTTGGGTGTTACCTCGGTGAGTTGCCGTCCCCCGAGCAGCATCAGCGTGAAGATGGCCAGGGTGGAGAGTATTAGGATAAGGATGCTCGATCGCCCACGCCCCTGCATGCCGGCCGTTTTGTAGAGCGAGGGGAAGGTACCGGCCACGAAGCCGACGAAGAGGCAGACGAATTGGGCGGCGTACTTACCGAACGCTTTTTCTACCACGACCGCAAAGAGGACGATGCCGATAGCAGCGCCGATGCCCACGGGGAGAAAATAGAGCACGTTTTTAAGGAACTTATAGCGGATGTTGGCCAGGAAACGAATCAGCGGGTCGTAAATCCCGAAGATAACGGCCAGCACCCCGCCCGACAGCCCGGGAAGGATAAATCCGATACCTACCAGGGCGCCTTTAACGAGACGGATAAACCAGTCGACGACCGGTCGGATCTTTCGGGGTGTTACGGAGTTCGTGTTCCGCTCTACTTCCTTTTCCATGCGCTGTGTTATATTCCTTTCAGTGTGCCGTTCCATGCACGGCTCATTATGCTGTTGTTACGTGCTGTTCGCTCATGGTGACGAGCTAAGGTTTTGAATTTTATAGCGGTAACGGGTGGAATTGCTCCTGCCGGTTTACGCCCCCATGAGTTTCTCTTCCGAGTAGAGGAAACATACCGGACTGGGTGCGATTTCCAAGTTTTACGCCTCCATAAGCTTCTCTTCCAACAGGGCAATCGCTTGCTCGTATTTTTCCGGGTCCTCCTGCTTGTTAATCACCAATCCACCGCCAACGATAGGATTGTTGGGAATCAACAGGATATGCTCCCTGTAGCGCACGAAGTTCTTGAAGCAGGACCATTTCAAGGAAAACCGGGTTTGAAAATCCCTAAACCCTACACCCTCTTCCGATAGGGTGATTACCTGTTCCGATTTTTCCTTTTCATAGGAGGTTGCCGTCTCTTCCACTTTGGATTTGTGTCTTCTTCGGGAAAAGAACATGTTTAAACCCATTACCACGGCAATGCAAAACAACACGATCCCTATATCAATGTACGGGTTGTTCATATTGCCCTCTTTTACCCCGACCCATAGGCCCAAAGCAATAAAAACGATGGCCACCAAGGCCCATTGTACAATCGCTTTTTTCCGTTTACGCCAACTGTATTCCCAAAAAACCTGGTTGGATTCAACGAACGTCTCCCGGTTAAAAGGAGTATCAAAAACGAGGCTATTCATCGTGTTATTTCTTAGATAACGCGCCAAAGATGCCGCGGGTGATGCTTCTCCCTATCTGGTAGCTGATCTGACGTTTGGTGCTTTTACCCACCTGATCGATAAAGTCGCCCAAGATGCCTCGATCGGCTTTCCTTTGCCGTGCCTCGGCCCGTTTCGCCCTCTCCGTTTCAAGTGCCGCTTTTTGGGCCTCTTTCTGTTGACGGATGCGCTCTTTCTCTTCTTCCGCGCGCTTTCTCTCCTCTTCCAGCAACTCCTGCTTTTTGGAGAGGATTTCATAGGCCGACTCCCGGTCGATGTAGTTCTCGTATACCCCGTAGATGAGCGAGCTTCGGATCAGTTGATCCCGTTCGCCCACGGTAATGGGACCAATCTGTCCCTGTGGGGGCAGGATATTGGCACGCTCCACCATTTGTGGTGCCCCTTTCTCGTCGAGGAACGAGACCAGCGCCTCACCGGTGTTGAGTTGGGTAATCGCTTCAACGGTATCGAACGCGGGGTTAGTGCGGAACGTGTTGGCCGCCACGCGGACCGCCTTCTGGTCGTTGGGCGTGTAGGCATGCAGGGCGTGCTGTACCCGGTTACCCAGTTGCCCGAGGATGGTTGGTGGAATATCCGCCGGGTTTTGCGTGCAGAAGTAAACGCCTACCCCCTTTGAGCGGATGAGCCGCACGATTTGCTCCACCTTTTCCAGTAGCGAGGAGGGCATATCGTTGAACAGCAAGTGAGCCTCGTCGAAGAAGAAGATCAGTTTCGGTTTTTCGAGGTCGCCCACTTCGGGCAGGGTTTCGTATAGCTCGTCAAGCAACCACAAGAGAAAGGTAGTATACACCCGCGGGGAGTTCATCAGCTTATCGGCGGCCAAGATATTGATCACCCCTTTGCCTTGTTCCGTCTGGATGAAATCGGTTATCTCCAGATCCGGCTCCCCGAAGAACTTGTCGGCTCCCTCGCTCTCCAGTCGCATCAACCCCCGTTGTATGGCACCGATGCTCGCGGGGGAGATATTCCCGTACTGGGTGATGAACTCTTTCCGGTTGTCGCCGATGAACTGGAGCATCTTCTGCAGGTCTTTCAGGTCGATCAGCAACAGGTCGTTATCGTCCGCGATCCGGAAGGCCATCGTGAGGATGGCGCCCTGTGTTTCGTTCAGGTTGAGCAACCGCTCCAGCAGCAGGGGCCCCATGGAGGTGACGGTTGTCCGCACCGGGTGTCCCTGTTCGCCAAACACGTCCCAAAAGCGCACCGGGAAGGGCTTGTACCCGAACCCCTTCTCCTGGAGGTTGTACTGCTCCACCCGTTTGTTGACGCTCTCCTTGTTGCCCCCTATCTTGGCCACCCCGGAAAGGTCGCCCTTCATATCTGCGGCGAACACGGGGACGCCCATATCGCTAAACGTTTCGGAGAGGGTTTGCAGCGTGACTGTTTTTCCCGTTCCGGTAGCACCGGTAATAAGGCCGTGGCGGTTTGCCATACGGGGAACCAGGCATACCTCCTTTTCTTCGTTAATGGCTATAAAAGCACGATGGTTGTTGTCGAACATGGTGGTGATGATTATGATATGGTTAGTAGGCTCGTGCGAATAGTACCCGTTGCGCCGAGGGTTTACCGGTGACCATGCATTTGCCCGGCGTTTTGTCGCCCTCTAAGGGTATGCAGCGGATGGTGGCTTTCGTCTCCTCCTTGATTAGTGCTTCCGTTTCAGGCGTCCCGTCCCAATGGCACAGGAGGAATCCCCCTTTCTCGATCTCCTCCTTGAACTCGTCATAGGAGTTCACCTCCCGGGTTTGTGACTCCCGGAAGTCGACCGCCTTTTTGTAGATATTCTCTTGTATCTCGTCCAGCAGCTGCTTGATATGGTTCTCAATGCCATCCATCGGTAAGGTCTCTTTGGTGAGGGTATCGCGGCGGGCTACCTCAACGGTGTTGTTCTCCAGGTCACGGGCCCCTATGGCCAGGCGCACCGGCACCCCCTTGAGTTCATATTCCGAGAACTTCCAGCCCGGCTTCTTGTTATCGGCGTTGTCATACTTGACGCTGATACCAAGTGCTTTCAGCCGCTCGGTAATCCCTTTCACCTTCTCGTTAACCTTTTGCAGTTGCTCTTCGTTTCGATATATCGGTACGATGACCACTTGGTAAGGCGCCAGTTTGGGCGGGAGCACCAGCCCGTTATCGTCGGAGTGCGACATGATTAGCGCCCCCATCAAACGGGTGGAGACACCCCACGAGGTGGCCCATACATACTCCAGCTTCCCGTTCTGGTCGGTGAACTGCACGTCGAACGCCTTCGCGAAGTTCTGTCCCAGGAAGTGAGAGGTACCCGACTGCAATGCCTTGCCATCTTGCATCAGCGCTTCGATGGTGTAGGTCTCTTCCGCACCGGCGAACCGCTCCGATTCTGATTTAAACCCTGTCACTACAGGCATGGCCATGTACTTCTCGGCGAACTCGGCGTAGACGTTGATCATCTGTTCGGTCTCCGCGATGGCCTCCTCACGGGTGGCGTGGGCGGTATGACCTTCCTGCCACAGGAACTCGGTGGTACGCAAAAAGAGGCGGGTACGCATCTCCCAACGCACCACGTTGGCCCACTGGTTGACCAGGATGGGAAGGTCGCGGTAGGACTGAATCCAGTTCTTGTAGGTGCTCCATATGATGGTTTCCGAGGTAGGGCGTACTACCAACTCCTCCTCCAGCTTCGCCTCAGGATCCACGATTAGGCCGTTGCCTTCGGGATCGTTCTTTAGCCGGTAGTGCGTGACCACGGCGCACTCTTTCGCGAACCCTTCCACGTGGTCGGCCTCACGGCTGAGGTACGATTTTGGGATGAACAGGGGGAAGTACGCGTTCACGTGCCCCGTCTCCTTGAACATGTCATCCAGCTGACGCTGCATCTTCTCCCATATCGCGAACCCGTAGGGCTTGATCACCATGCAACCCCGTACGGCGGAGTTCTCTGCCAAATCGGCCTTGATCACCAAATCTTGATACCATTGCGAGTAATCTTTCGCCCGTGAGGTAAGTTCCTTTAATTCTTTTGCCATTTTGTATTGACGCTTATTTTAAATTCAAGGCACAAAGATAATAAATATTGCGCTAGTGAACAATCTTGAAGAGTGGGAAGCGCGTGGTCAACGCCAAACTGCGCGATGGAGGGGGCATGGAATCTGGGAATAACCTGTGGTAGGGTGGATCTTTTGTTGTAACTTTGCCGCATGTTTTTTCATTGCCATCACATCGCGGCCAAGATGAACGAGGCGGGGAGAGCGAAAACCCCGTTTCTGTTCGCTGTAAATTTCGAGATGAGCGAGGGCTTTTTTATTGAAAACCCGTTGCGACAAACCGGTGTTCTGTTCCATGTGAACGGTATTACTAATGCCGAGCAAGTGTCAAATGCTAACCAGATGTCTAACTCCGGTCGGGTGTCTGGCGTGAGGAAGGTGTTAAGCTCCGGGTTGGTGTCAAGCGTGGGACAGGTATCCAATGCAGGCCAGGCGTTTAACGCCGAACAGGAGTCTAACGTTGAACAGGTTTCTAACGCGCCGGTAGAGTTCGTTTTTACACGTTATCCCGAAAGCTTTGAAACGTACGAGAAACGTTTCCGTTGCGCGATGGACGCTTTACGCGCTGGTGAAACGTCGCTGCTCAACCTCACCATTAAAACGCCTATCGTGACATCGTTGTCGTTGCGCGATATTTTCGAGCGCAGTAAAGCAAAATACCGCCTCTACCTGCCTGAAAAGTTTGTCTGCTTCTCGCCCGAGCGATTCGTGAAAACAAGGGACGGGAAAATCTTCTCGCACCCCATGAAGGGTACCATTGACGCCGACCTGCCTAATGCAGCCGAGAGGTTGCTGAACGACCCGAAGGAGGCCGTTGAGCATGAGGCGATTACGAAGCTTACCCGCGATGATTTAGGGCGGGTGGCGACAGGGGTCAAGGTCAACCGTTATCGGTACATCGACCGATTAAAAACGAGCAACGGCACCATTCTGCAAACCAGCTCTGAAGTTGAAGGCACCCTCCCTGCCGATTACCTGCAAAACTTGGGAACCCTGTTTTTCAAACTGCTTCCGGCAGGTTCTATCGCGGGTACACCCCGGGAGGCCACCCTACGCGTTATACGGGCATGCGAACAACAACCCCGCGGCTTCTATAGTGGGGTAGTGGGCTATTTTGATGGTGAGAATCTCGATTCGGGCGTTTTAATCCGCTTTATCGAGAAGGAAAACGGCAAGATGTACTTCCGCAGTGGCGGTGGCATCACCATTGACAGCCAGTGCGAAAGCGAATACCATGAAGCCATCCAAAAAGTATACCTACCTTTTTAAGCGATCAACATGTTTCTCGAAACCATTTGCATTAAAAACGGCACGGTGTTGAGAGTTGAGGCCCACCGGGAGCGAATGCGCGATACCGCCCTTCGTTTCGGCTTCCATGCCCCTGAATTGCCCGATTTATCGGCAAAGATTCCGACCGAGTTAAGAGACAGCCAAAAGGTAAAGTGCAGCGTGGTGTACCACGAACAGATCCTCAGCATCACGTTTGCCGCTTACCGGCAGAAAAAGATAGATTCGCTCAAGCTGGTAGAGGCAGACGTGGACTACTCCTTTAAGTTTTCTGATCGGTCGTCGCTCAGCACGTTGCTACAAGAAAAGGGAGATTGCGATGAAATATTGATCGTGAAGAACGGTTGTATTACCGATACCTCGTTCAGCAATGTGGTCTTCGGCAAAGACAACCAGTTTTTTACCCCCGATAGTTACCTTTTAAACGGAACCAAGCGGCAGCAACTCCTCCGGGAGGGAAAAATCCGTGCAACACGTGTAACGGTAGAGAATCTGCACTGTTTCGATAAAGTGTACTTTATCAATTCGATGCTAGATATTGAGGATAGCGCAAGGCTGAGCATTGAGAAGATCGTCTGATGTTAAGCCCGTATTACCACCTGGCTTCCTTTCATTTTATTGGCATCAGCGCTTTTGAGTTTCGGAAATACTTCAACCACCGTGATCATTAAAAAGATCCTCCTTACTTATACGCTTGTCCTCCTGATTTATCTCCGGATCATTAATTTCGGCCCGATTTTCTTCTTCTAAACCTTTGATGTCCTTCTCGTCATCAATGATGATTTTTCCTGATTTTTCTTTTGGATTCCCGCTATTCATAACCATTAAAATTTTAAACTTGTTCCTACTCATAAGGCTTTTCGGAATACGCCCCGTTTTTTATAGTGGGTACCGGTCTCCACTAAATTTACGAAACAAATATACCATATTTGTAAATATAAAACCAATAACAAGGAAGATTCACGTATCGTAAATGTAAACGTAGTTGAGAATACGGTGTTTTTAATAAATAACTACACCCTATATGCATGTTTCTTTTGATGGTACTTTTTTATTGCTGTATCTTTGATGTTGGATAATGGAAGCATCGCGCAGATTTTCAGCAGAAAATAGTGCGGCTTCGCGAAACTAATCCGATAACGATATGAATATCAATTGGGTATTATTAATCGTAGGGGGTATCTTTGAATCCCTTTTTGCCATCAGCCTGGGCAAAATGCAGCAAGGCTCGGGGAGGGAGTTCTGGCTCTGGTTCCTCTCCTTCATCGTCTGCGTCTCGTTGAGCATGTACCTTTTATACAGATCGATGGGCGCTCCCCATCCCATACCTACCGGTACGGCCTACGCCGTATGGGCAGGTATCGGTGCCGTGGGGACGGTGATTCTGGGCATCGCGCTCTTTAAAGAACCGGTCACCTTCTGGCGCATGTTCTTCATTACAACGCTGATTATTTCCATTATTGGCCTACAACTGGCCACGAGCAAGACGTAACGTGGTTGTTGGGTATTAATCTTGCGACTTGATTAATCTCCAATACAGCCCCGTATATGTGGCCACGAATAGGCTATTAGGTATTAATCTTGCGACTTGATCAGTCCCGTTCTGAATGCTGACAACAGTTGCTGCAAGTCCGCGATTTTGTCTGCCATCTTCTTGCCGTCATCGGTCTCTTTTACCAGCATACGGTGCGAGATAAACTCCTTTATCACGGTGACCGAGTGAATATCATCCTCCTTCTCGATCATCTCCTTTGCAGAGGTAAATGGTTCATGCTGTACGAGTTGTAGACCCTGAGAATTAAAGATCAGCGTGTAGCCCGCGATGCCGGTGGTTGGGTGAAACGCTTTCGAGAAGCCCCCGTCAATCACGAGCAGCTTGCCGTCGGCACGCATAGGCTCCTCACCTTTGATGGCTTTTACCGGGACATGACCATTAATAATGTGGGCATCGGGGTCATCCAAGCCAAACTCTTGCAGGATCATTTCACAGGTCTCCCGTTTCTCGCGATACTCGAAGTAGTATCCCTTCTCCTCGAGATGGGTCTCCTTATCGGCAATAAAGTAACGTTCAAAAGTGGTCATGACACTTTTGTCGAACAGGGGAGAATCTTTCCCGCACCACAGGTACCACATGTAATCTTTGGCGTAGCGGTTCAGCTCCACATCCTCCTTGTTAAAGTAGGCCGTCCTCACCAGCTGATCTACCTTATCCATGAAGGAGCGACCGGAATAGGTTTTACCCCTTAACTTTATTTTCTTGAATTTGCCTTTTTTATCTAACGGAATGGACGCGTGGTAGAGCAGGTTCTTGTTGGCAACCAGGTAGATGCTACCCTGCGCGTATAAGTATTCCAGGTGCCTGATCAGTTTCTCGCTCTGTGTAAAGGAGTGGGCTATTTTATTCACCACATCCTGTTCCAGGGGGGTGAGCTTGTACGGGTCTCCCGGGTCGACGGTGGGAAGGTTTTTATCCAGCAGCGCATATTTCTTGCCGTTATGGAGCGTAACCGTTCCCTCGTCGAAATCAATACGGTGCAACAGCAGGCGGTCGGCCATCTCGAACTCGGGGCGTCTGGCAATGATCTCCTGTTCCAGCTTAAACTGGATTACCGCGATGGCTTTTTGCATCCTGCCCAGAAGGTCAAGAGAACGGTCGTCGTAGGGTTTATCCTCCTGTACAATCCTCGGCTTGAAAAGTTCGCAGGGGTCATTGCCGTACACCTCCATGGCCAGGCTTGCCAAGGGAAGCAGGTTAATGCCATACCCATCTTCAAGCGTGGAGAGGTTGGCGTAGCGGAGGGCAATGCGTATCACGTTGGCCATGCAAGCCCGATTGCCTACCGCCGCTCCCATCCATAGGATATCGTGATTGCCCCATTGGAAGTCCACATCGTGATACCCCATCAGGGTGTCCATAACTATATGCGCCCCATCGCCCCTGTCATACACGTCACCCACGATATGTAGCCGATCAATCACCAGCCGCGGGATAGCTTCGCAGATGGCAATAATGAAGTCGTCGGCCACACCCGTGGAGATAATGGATTCAAAGATGACATTGATATAGGCCGATTTATGGGGGTTGACCGTGGATTCGTGTAAAAGCTCCTGGATGATGTATTCAAAATCGGGCGGCAACGATTTACGCACTTTCGAGCGTGTATATTTCATCGTTACGGTCTGCAGCACCTTGATCAGCTGATTCAAGGTTACGATGTACCACTCCTTGATGTTCTCCTCGGATTTCTTGATCAGCTGAAGCTTCTCTTTGGGATAGTAGATCAATGTACACAACTCTCTCTTGTCGCTATCCCTCAACGTCTGTCCGAAAATCTCCTCCACCTTCTTTTTAATCGTACCGGAGCCGTTACGCAGCACGTGCGTGAAAGCTTCCGCTTCGCCATGTATATCGGCAAGAAAATGCTCGGTTCCTTTCGGGAGATGGGTAATGGCCGAAAGGTTGATAATCTCCGTGGAGGCCTTCGTTATACTTGGGAACTCGTTGGAGAGTAGTTGTAAGTATTTCAGTTCCATTTGTTACGCGACCCTAATGATCAATGGGCAATTAAAAACCATACTCGCTCCGGTCGAATTTCTCGTACCGGGGTGGCGAGGGTTTGTAGTCCATGTCGTCCCACAACGTGCTGGTAATCATTAGGTCGGCACTGTATCGGTTACAGGCGATAGGGATATTATGCACCCTGCATTGCCGCAACAACATCATGATGTCTGCCTCGTGCGGTTGCGCGTTCAGGTCGTCAATCAGGAAAATAGCGAGGTTGATCTCCTTGCGAACTACCATGGCGGCGATCTCCGCGTCACCCCCCCATGGGGCCCGAGTTCATGATGGTGAACTCGGGGTTTACCCCCTCGTTTTTAAGCGCTTCGCGGACGAGTGCACCGGTTGTCCCGGTACAAACGAGGTGGTGGTGCGACAGGAAACCGGCGTTAAAGGTGACCCATTCCACCATATCCGCCTTGCGGTGGTCGTGTGCCACCAAGGCGATGGTTAATTTTCGTTTCATGTAAACTCCTTTCGTTTTTCGTTATATACCCAGCTCTTCACGAATCTTGCTGACCTTATCGCTCGCGATCTTTTCCGCTTGCTCGAGCTCTTCACGCGTTTTGACTTGTCCCCCCTTCACTTCGATGTAAAACTTGATCTTGGGCTCCGTCCCTGATGGGCGGATCGACAGCTTGGTACCATCCTCGGTGAAGTATTGAAGCACGTTCGAGGTGGTGGGCATCTCCAAGGCTACCTGCTCCTTGCGGACGCGGTCGGTGGCTTCCAGCTTGACGAAATCCTTGATATAGGTCACGGGTGAACCGCCTAGTGACATGGGGGGATTGGTGCGGTAATTTTTCATCATCGCCTCGATCTCATCGGCCCCCTCTTTTCCTTCGCGCACGAGCGAGACGCCCTCCTCTTTTGAATAGCCGTACTTCAGGTAAATATCTTCCAGCAGTTGGTAGACGCTTTTGCTGTTGTCCTTTGCAAACGCGGCGATTTCCGCTACCAGGGTGCAGGCAGACACCGCATCCTTATCCCTTACGTAGTCGCCTGCCAGGAATCCGTAACTCTCTTCACCACCGCCGATGTATTTCTTCACGCCTTCGTTTTTGCGGATAATATCGGCGATCCACTTAAAGCCGGTGTAGCTGTCGTACATCTCGATCCCTTTTTGGTCGGCAATCTCTTTCACCAGCTCGGTGGTGACGATGGTCTTTACCGTGAACTCCTTCCCTGTGAGCAGTCCCAGCTCTTCGCGTCGTGTCATCAGGTAGTAGAGGCAGAGGAGCATGATCTGGTTGCCGTTGAGCAGGATAAAGTTGCCCTCGTTGTCTCTTACGGCCGCCCCCAGTCGATCGGTATCGGGGTCGGTAGCCAAAACCAGGTCGGCATCGGTCTCGATCGCCCTCTTGATGGCCAGGTCCATCGCCGCGGGATCCTCCGGGTTGGGTGAAATCACGGTCGGGAAGTCCCCGCTAATCACGTCTTGTTCAGGTACGCCAATGACGTTGGTAAAGCCGATCGCCTTTAGCGCGTCGGGGATGAGCGTGATACCGGTCCCGTGTATGGGGGTGTAGACGATCTTGATGTCGTTGTGGCGCGCGATGGCCTCGGGCGTGAGGACCAGCTTCTTAATCTCCTCGATAAAGGCCTTGTCCATATCCTTGCCGACAATCTCGATGAGCTTGTCATTGCCATCAAACCGTATATCGGAGACCGATTTCACCCGGTTCACCTCGGCGATGATGTTTCTATCATGCGGGGCGAGTACCTGAGCACCGTCGCTCCAGTACGCCTTGTACCCGTTGTACTCTTTGGGGTTATGGGAGGCGGTAATCATGATGCCACTTTGGCACCCCAGCTTGCGGATAGCGTACGAAACGAGCGGGGTGGGGCGTAAGTCTTCGAAAAGGTACACCTTGATGTTGTTGGCGCTGAAGACATCCGCGGTGATTTCGGCAAATTCGCGGCTGTTGTTCCGGCAGTCGTGGCCGATAACCACCTTGATCTGCTCCAGGTCGGCGAACTCGCTCCTCAGGTAGTTGGCTAACCCTTGCGACGCGGAACCAACCGTGTAGCGGTTCATGCGGTTGCTCCCTGCTCCCATGATGCCGCGCAGGCCGCCCGTGCCAAACTCCAGGTCTTTGTAGAAAGCATCAATTAGCTCTCGCTTGTCTTCGTTATCGAGCACACGTTGCACTTCTGCCCTCGTTTCAGCATCGTAACTATCCCCTAACCAGGATTGCGCCTTTTCGGTTACACGCGCGATTAATGTTCCTTCTTCCATAGTAATAAATGTGTTTATTTTTTGTTCCTTTTTTTGTTCTTGATCTATCTTGATGAATCATGTTTTGTCGTTTCATGGGCAGGCTATTCCACGGGTAACACCTTGTACTTATCGCCCGTCTCTTCGATTACCCTCCGGATGAACGGCTCTGGATATCCAGTGCGGATGGGGTTGGCGGGTAGCCCGTGTGGATTTCGCTGGAACTGCCCGTTTTCTTCCCGTTTAATCACGCCATCAAGATACTTCACCATGAGATACTCGCCCAGTTTCTTCCACTCCTCGAGGCCCTCCTTGACCAAATCGTTGCTGTACTGGGTCAAATATTGAACGGCTTCGGGGCGCGATTGTTCATAGAGGGCCTTGGCTTTTTCCTCCACCTTTGGCCCTGATACTTCAAATTGATCTTCAAGCTTAGCCTGCACCTTTTGTACCTCCTTGATCTTATCGCTATAGCGGGAGTAGACCATGTTTGACACCCAGTTATGGATCCAGAAGGCCGAAGTCCAGGAGAAGGTGAGCAGGTCACCGTTGCCCTTTTCCATCTCGTGGGGCACCTCGGTATGGCCACAGTAAAAGGGGTAGTATACCGTTTGAGCGGCGTCATCAATGCCGAACCAGAAGATGCCACCGATCTCGTTGGGTAGCCACGAGCGCATCTGAGCCACGAAAGAGAACGCCGTCTGCTGCGTGGCGATGGGTCGTTCGTTGCAATAGCTCTCGTCGTCTAGCTTGTAGGTGAGGGGCGACAAGCGGTAGGGGGAGTTAAAGGGACCGGCCCCCAGGTCGTAGCGCCAGTCGAGTTCCGTATCCTCGTAATGGTCGCGCATGTAGTTTTGGATGTCGCGGGCGCTTAGTTTTCTATCTGCTTTAATGTACAGCGGCATGGGATCGGTGGTTTTTCCTTGCGCGTAGGTCACGTACTGGCCCATCTCGCTATTCACCCTGTTAAAGAAAGACCATACGCGTGCCTCGCAAAACCGGAGTGCCCCAAAGTCGAGCGGGGCGTAAGCTTTCGCGAAGCTGAAGTCGGCGTCTGCCCCTTCGTAGTACCCCTGTTCCCGCGCGAAAGAGATCACGTCGGGCGAGTAGAGGCAATTCTCCGGGTCATTCAGGGGGAACTGTTGAATGCGGGCCTGGTTGGCGTGTGCCGACACGCAATCGTCCGGTATCCGCACGGCGACCCACACGGCACCCTTGTTCCCGTGCCCTTTCCCGATCATCTCCAAGATCCATACCTCTTCAGGGTCGGCAATCGAGAACGACTCGCCGGAGCTGTAGTACCCGTGCTCTTTGACCAGGTCGGTCATCACCCGGATGGCTTCACGGGCGTTTTTGGCACGTTGCAGCGTGATGTAGATCAAGCTGCCGTAGTCCATGATTCCCGTGGAGTCGGAGAGCTCGCTTCGTCCGCCAAAGGTGGTCTCACCGATGGCCAACTGGTGCTCGTTCATGTTGCCAATCACGTTGTAGGTTTGCAATACTTGCGGTATCTCCCCCAAGTATTTCCCGCTATCCCACTCGTACACTTTTAGCATTTCGCCCGGGGCGTATTGTTTCGCGGGCCAATGGTATAGTTCACCATACAATCCGTAAGAGTCGGCCGCGTAAGAGATGAGGGTAGATCCATCCGTGGATGCTTTTTTTCCCACCAGAAGGTTGGTACAGGGAAAGGAAGGGATGGCAGCCAGCAGGGCTACCATCAGGGTCGTAAGCACTTTTTTCATTCGATTTTTTTATCTTTATACTTCAGTGTTTGGAACCTTTACATCGTAAAGATACCTATTTTTTGTTGAATCTTCAAAGATTCCCGAGAAAATAGGTTTTTTTCGGGGGTTTGCTTAAAACGACTTGCCGTGATAAAGAAAATAGACTATTTTTGCTTGCTTAAACGGATGTTAAGTACAAGCGTTGAGATGAAAGAGAACGTCAAGAAATTTGGTTCCAACCGGTTCCTGGGGCTAACTGCTTACCAGATCATCATCCTGATCGTGTTGGTCGTGGCGCTGTTTTTGTTCAGTGACAGCAGCATTCCCAAGCGGTTAAAGTACGATGCGGAAATCAAGGAGTTGGAGTCCCAAATCGAGTTCTATCACAAACAGACGGAGGTAGATAGGAAGAAGCTTGACGAGCTTAAGTCCAACACGGAAGACCTTGAGAAATTCGCGCGGGAAAATTACCTCATGAAGAAGGAGAACGAGGAGATTTTCATCATTGAATAATGTAGTTTTTATATTGCTTTATTCTCTTTTTTTATTTTCTTGGCGAAGCCCTAACAGTACATGCAGCTGATGCTGTGCAAAATGAGTGCTGGTCATGTAGGAAAGTGAAAAAACAAAATGTGAAAGTTGGGAGAAAATCGTTGGATGTCCCGTTTTTTCTGTGTAAGTTTGTAGGTGAATCTGTTATTAAAATTGAAAATGCGCAAAGCTAAGGGTATCGTATACCGTCTTTCAGGAATACTTATACTGTTTTCGGCACTACTGTATCTCTTCGAGCCTGTTGTGGCATCATGGGTTATGGCGGTATCCGTGGTTGTCTTCACGGTGGTCACCGTTACCACGCCATATCCCGGCAAGAGTTTGAGGGGGAGGAGACTATTCAACTTTCAAGTCATCGCCTGCCTGTTGATGATCGTTAGCGCGTACTTGATGTTCAAGCAACGGAACGAGTGGCCACTTTTCATGATGATTGGAGCCATTCTGTTGCTCTATGCTGCCATTCTGATGCCCAAGGTGTTGGAAGGCGAAAAGGAGGTGAAGTAAAAAGGTTATGAACAAAAGTATACTTGTAATAGATGACAATATAACGGTTTGCTTGATGCTGAAGTCATGGTTGGTGAAACGTGGTTTCAATGTGGAGATAGCCACGAGCGTCGATCAGGCAAAACAGCTGGTCAAGGAGCACCCCTTCGACCTTATCTTGTCAGATATTCGAATGCCCGGGTCTGATGGTTTTGCCCTGTTGTCTTGGGTGCAGAAGTACGATTCGGACATCTTGGTTATCATGATGACCGGTTTCGCGGATATCGAAACGGCGGTAGCCTCTATGAAATCGGGAGCGGTGGACTACATTTCGAAACCCATCGATCCGGAGCTGCTCTTTAAAAAAATCGACGAGGCATTTATCACGCAAGAGAACATGAAAAAGAACATGCCTTTGTCAAACGAGTTCGTGAAACCGCCGGGTGGTGATTATAAGCGGCTTTTCAAGATCCTTGACCGCGTCGCGGAGGAGAATATCCACGGCTTAATTATAGGGAATCGTGGCACAGGGAAGGCATCGGCAGTGAAGTATATATACGAAAAGGGAAAACACCCCTTGAAACCCCTTGAGGTGTACGAAGTGGACTCCCTTGATGCCCCCGTAACCTTGGGTCTTAACAAGCAGGATGACAAGGAGGGGATGATAGATGCCTTTCGGCTGGCCAAGGGTGGCCTGTTGCACATCAAAGGGGTAGATCGTCTCGACTTGAATGGGCAGAACGTGCTCATAGACATCCTGACCAAGCAGCCCAAAGGACCAGGGTTTACACAGGTAATCATGACCACGGAGAAAGAGAAATCTGAACTCCAACGCCTCCTTCTGCCAAAGTTATACTCCCTCGTGGAGGAGGATGCTATTATCCTTCCCGTGCTAAAGGG
>DUPB01000161.1 GCA_012838585.1 Bacteroidales bacterium | reverse complement strand
CGCTCGGAGAACGATCATTGTTGATAGATTCCCGTCACGCCGTGGCTGTGGTGATGGCATCGGGGGGCTACCCCGGATCGTACGAGACGGGGAAACTCATTAGCGGCCTGGATGAGGTGACGGGAAGTCTCGTCTTCCACGCGGGTACGAAAGAGGCCGATGATGGGGTGGTGACCTCCGGGGGCCGCGTGTTGGCGGTCACATCGCTCGGGGATACGATGGAGGAGGCACTGGAAGCCAGCTACCGGAGCATTGAAAAGATCCGCTTTGAAAAACGCTACTTTAGAAGGGATATTGGAAAAGACCTAAGAAAGGCTTACGGTACCTTTTAGAAGGGGAATTTAAAGGGGGTTCACAGGAGGTAGTGGCACGTTTACGGGCGGTTCAAGGGAATCATGGGTAACCAAGAGGGAGATATTAAAGAAAATGTGTGGGATATTGCGGGAAGCATACCAAATAAGGGGTTGAATGGATGAAGGGAACGGTAAATTTCTTTCGCAGAACTTTTGTCGAGGGGCGCTTTATTCCTTCCTTGGGCGTATTGGGGTTCCTGTTAATGAGGACTCTCCTTTTCCTTTACGCCGATCCTTTTCGAAGTTCCTTGCCGCTGACTGACAACCACCTTTGGAACCCGTTGTCGGGATGGTTTGCTGATCCACTGATATCGTTTCTGGCATCAACCGTATCCATCTTCGCCATCGCGTGGGTGCTCTCGCTGATGAATAGCCGATTCAACCTGGTGCGTGCCCGTTCTTACCTCCCTTTCGTGGCGCCGTTGTTCCTGTTCAGCCTGCACCCCTGCTTCCTGGTGATGAGTGGTGACTACGTGGCGATTCTTTTTATTTTGTTTGCCTTTTTCCCGTTACTGGAGTCGTATCAGCAACCGGATAGCTACCTTTACTCTTTTCGTTCCGCCGTATTGATTGGGCTGGCCTCGCTCTTTCAGGTGTTCGCGTTGTGGCTCCTGCCTTTGTGGTGGAGCGGAGAACGGTCGATGCGGGGTGGGCAGTCCCGGTCATTTATCGCTTCGCTCTTCGGGCTCTCGCTGGTCTACGTGACGCTATTTTCCGTTTACTTTTTCACGGACGACCTGGCCGGTTTTGCCCGACCGTTCCTGCATTTTGCATCCTTCTCTTTCCCCTCCCTTTCAAGTTTTTCAACCGCGGAGTGGGGTGTCTTTTTCCTGGGTCTCCTTTTCTTCGTTTTTAACATTGCCCTTGCCGCTAAAATTTACATGCGCGATAAGGTGCTCACGCTTGTTACCATGCGGTTCGTGGTGTTCCTCGTGGTAGCCATGCTACTGTTATCCCTAATCTACTGGGAACATCTTCGCTTCTTCCTTCTTTTTGCCATATCGCTGGTATCCATCCTGAACGCCTACCTCTACACGAGGACGCAAGTCAAAAGGCATATCTACATGGCGTACGGTTGGTTGCTGCTGATGTTGCTCTTTTACGGGTCAAGTTTCGTCAACGGCTTTTAGGTTTCCCGGGGGGTGCGTGATATTCAATCTCGTTGAAATACAGGACTATATCACCCATGACTCATTTTGTCACGGGTGCTCGGTACCTTAGGATGGCAGTGTTGTGGCGATTACAGCCGATCACGCAGGTCGACCGGCAGGTAAAAGGTGTCGTTCTTGTCAATGTAGACCACTACCGAGCCAATATCGAAAGGTTTCCCGTTTCGCTTGGCTACCGATGAGAAGGCTTTCACCTCCAAGGTGTCTCTCCCCTTGGTTACATGCAACACCGGAAAGTCACCATCGCTCTTGTCGATGATATAATTCATTCCGGAAAAGACTTCCGCGTGGTTCACGAAAATCTGGTCGGTTAGCTCTTGCAGCGACGTTTCAAGTCCTGTCACCTTTTGCAGGTACTGGTTTACCTTACGGTTCTTCACGTTCCCCTTTAGCAGGTGACCGGCGGGGTGGTAGCAGGCAAGCAGTACCTCTTCACCGGTATGCCCACCCGTAGTGAACCCGAAGCAGGTGCGCGCGTTCAATATGTTCACGATGTGGTGCGCCAGGTTATCGCTGTTGGACACCTCCATGTAGTTGCCCTCCTTGTAGTTCTTGGATGAGAGCAATGTTGTTAACTCTTCGTCCGTGATGTCGATCCCGGTGTACGCTTTAAACACCGCCTTCATCTCGTCTGGCTCCGTCTTGCTGAGGATCGCCTCCAAGCCGTTGGCGCTCAGCTTGTAGTTGGAGACAGCACCGAACAGCTGCTCGATCGATAACTTGTCGTATCCCGGGCAGTCCCGTCTGCCGATAGAGAAGCCACTGTTGCCGTGGTCGGAGGTGATGATCACGGCGGTGTTCCCGTCCCTTTCGGCAAACTCCATCACAAGCCGCACCGCCTCATCAAAGGCGAGGAACTCATCGATCATCGCGGCGGCGTCGTTGGCGTGGGCTGCCCAGTCCACCTGGCTCCCCTCTACCATAAGGAAGAAGCCGTTCTCTTTTTTCGAGAGCAGTTCTAAGGCCTTGGCAGTCATCTCAGCGAGCGAGGGCACCTTCTCGGGATTCCTGTCGATATTGTAGGGCAGGGCTTTTTTCCCGAACAGTGCCCATACCTTTTCATCGCCTTGGTAATTGAGCAGTGCATCCCTATCGTCTTGAATCAGGCGGGTGCCATTTTGGGCGAAGTGCTCTTTAATCTCGTCGGTTAGTATGTCGTTGCCACCGCCGAACATCACGTCGAGGTTCTGGTGCGCCATCTGCGAGGCGATCGCCTTGTAGTTGCCGCGGCTGTAGTGGTGTGCCGAGAAGTCGGCCGGGGTCGCATGCGGGAACTCGCAGGTCACCACGAGACCCACTGCCTTCCCCTTCTCTATTTTCGAGGCCTCAAGGATGGTCGCTGCCGGCTGAAAGGTGCGGGATGCATCTACCGGGTAGAGGTCGTTGGGCGACGGTTCAGGGTGGATGGCCACGTTGCCCGTCTGTTGAAGCACGCCCGTAGCGTAGGTAGAGCTGGTGGGTGCCGAGTCACCGATGGGTGCGTTGGAAGAGAAGGTGGTGACGGTCCCTGTTAGGTAGGGGTCGATATGGAGGGTGTCGCCCAAGCCATTGTAGTGCTTAAACCACCGGGCTGCCGAGTAGACGCCGATAGAGGTGCCGTCGGGGATCATCACGATCACGTTCTTAACCGGTGCAACCTCCTGCGAGAAGATCAACGTACTGATAAAAAGGAGGGAAAAAATGGAACTTAGCTTTTTCATTTTGTCGGGTACTTTTAATTCAAGCATCAAAAATAGGTGAAAAAATGGCTTTTCACAAGTGCAGGGGATAAAACCTGAAAAATTATGGCGGAAAAAGACAAAAAATGAGGATAGCTCTTCATGCCAGAACGGGCGAATTAACCGTTTTGTAATATCCCGGGTAGGAGGAAATGGCTAAATTTGATTATATTT
>DUPB01000160.1 GCA_012838585.1 Bacteroidales bacterium | reverse complement strand
CTATCATTTCCGCGGCAAAACTATCCTGATTATCTAAAGTCCTTTTAAATTGGACTTTGCTAGTTTCCCCGGAGCCGATTATTTCTAATAATTCTAACGCGTTCATGTTATTTTGATTTTTCAATATCCCAAATATTGTAGATCTCTTTTCTACCCTAAAAAGCCTCTTTCCCGCTTTCCATAATATCGACAATAGATTCCTGAATTTCCTGGGTGCCTATACTCCCTGCATTACCACCATCAATATATTCTCCTCCCTATAATATTTTAAAAACCTGCCCTCGCTTTTTTCATTTGTAAAGTGTAAAGTAGCGTTTTGGTTTTTAAACATCACGTACCAAATACAATAATAGCGATTTTTTTTGTAAAATCAGTTATCAGGCCTGTGAAATCCGGTTGGCATGAAAAAACCGTCGCCGGAATATCCATTTATTTCACTTACGGCCGTATTGTTTTTCCAGTATAGTTGCGATTTTTGTTGTTTCCCGGATATTTCTGCCGGTCGTCTTTACTCTCATGCTGTACCCCGCATCTTCCCAGTGTAGAACTATGTCAATTTCTCCTGCGTCTCTTATATTATACACGTATTTTTTTGTCGCGGGTTGGAATGGCAAGGATGTTAATATGCCCTCGACATACTGACACTCGGTTAACAATTTTGCATGTTTATATAACACGTCTTTACCATGATCGTCGCTTAAGTTGATTTTTTTAGAATAGGGGTGTAGCGAGGAAGCAATGATGGAAACGGGTGTTATAGACTTTACCCAATTTACAAAGTCAGATTTTTTGACGGATTCCGGATTGGATACGCACCCCCAATCGCACCTTGATTGTTTACCCGATATGTTAACAATAATACTGTATAAAGACTTATTCCAAAATGGTTCCGATTCAAACCCTATGCAAGGAACCCCTTGACAGTAGGCTGCGTTAAATCCTTCTGCTTCAACAAGCTTGTTCTCTTTTTCGATGTTGGTTTTACAATCTATATATTTTTCCATAGATTCATCATCATCCATGTCTACTTGGGGCATCGTGAATGTAGCCAGGATGATGCCGGTAAAAACCCCTTGCTTGTTTTTAGAACAGTAATCTTGGAGCGATAAAACTGGGGTTAAAGGTATATTGACCAGGTTTTCATGGTACCGTACTTTTCTAATTCCGAAAGTATCCCAAAGGGACTTTAACGTGCGAATATATTGTCTCACCCTGTCTTCAATATTCTGATTGTCAGTACAAAGTGGTTGAACGGAAAGATCGTTGAAGCACACCTGATTTTTCATACGATTATTTCAATCTTTTACATTTCGGTGTATGGAACCTTTGATGTTTAAAATAATCATTAAACATCCTTGAAAACTATTTCGTTAAGCCAAACGAGCAGAGGACAAGTTCACTTGGACTATGCCGTGGCGAGAAATAGTCTAACTTTAGTGAATGATTATTTTAAACATCAAAGGTTCCATACACCGAAACAAAAAAAAATAAAACAGTCGTATGAAAGAAAACAGGCGCGATTTTATTAAGAAACTAACCATCGGGGGGATAGGCGTGGGTATGGCCACGGAGGCTATCCCCATGCACGCTTTTGATCCTTCGATAGAACAAAGTAAACGGGATAGGAAGGCGAGGAGGAGAAGCAAAAACCAAACGTTCAACATGTGCGGGTACCGTGCGCCCAAACTGGACAAGGTGAGGGTCGGCTTTATCGGGGTAGGAAAACGTGGCTATTCAAATTTGCGTCAAATGACCTTCCTGGAAGGGGTGGAAATTGTGGCCATATGCGATATCGTCCAAGATAGGATTGATGAGATTCAACGGCTACTATCGAACCAAAAACTGCCGGCCGCGCAAGCATACCTTGGCAGTGATGCCTGGAAGGCGGTGTGCGAACATCCCGATATCGACTTGGTCAGCATTGCCGTACCACGGGGGCCACTTCACGCCCGTATATCCGTTTACGCGATGCAGTGCGGCAAGCACGTGG
>DUPB01000017.1 GCA_012838585.1 Bacteroidales bacterium | reverse complement strand
GGGGCTGGTTTTTCGTGGGGTAGCGTCTACCTCAAGTGGGGGTATGATGGTGAAAACCAGATGAAGTAATGCAAGTGAAGGGGCATCGTTCCGGTTTCGTGAACATCGTCGGTAACCCCAACGTGGGTAAATCGACGTTGATGAACCGGCTGGTCGGTGAGCGCATCTCCATCATCACCGCGAAAGCGCAAACTACCCGCCATCGGATTATCGGTATCGTGAACAGGCCGGAATACCAGGTGGTCTATTCCGATACCCCAGGCGTGCTGCGCCCTAACTACAAGCTGCAGGAGTCCATGCTTAAGTTTTCCCTCTCCGCCCTGGGCGATGCTGACGTGCTGCTTTACGTTACTGATGTGGTGGAGAAGGTGGATAAAAATGACGAGTTCCTAGAAAAGGTAAAACAGCTGGAACTGCCGGTACTGCTGCTAATTAATAAGATTGATCTAACCGACCAGGAGGGGCTGGAGGGGTTGGTTATGAGTTGGAGGGAGCGGCTGCCTAAAGCGGAGATTTACCCGATGTCGGCATTGAATAACTTTAACGTTGACAGGCTGCAAGAGCGGATCCTGGAGTTGCTGCCTGAATCGCCTCCCTACTTTGAGAAGGATGCGCTGACCGATAAGCCGATGCGCTTTTTCGTGACCGAGATCATCCGTGAAAAAGCGCTGCTCATCTACCAAAAGGAGGTACCCTATGCCATCGAGGCGGTGGTAGAGGAGTACAAGGAGGAGCGTGATATTATTCGCGTAAGGGCTACCATACTGGTGGAAAGGGAGTCACAGAAGGGCATCGTTATCGGTCACAAAGGGGCCGCGTTGAAAAAACTGGGTACGCTGGCCCGGAAAGAGCTCGAGCGTTTCCTGGAGAAAAAGGTGTTCTTGCAACTGCACGTGAAGGTGGAGAAGGATTGGCGTAACCGGGATAACATGCTGAAGGCATTCGGCTACAAGCTTGATTAACGGTGTGAGGAAACGTTAACACGCATGCTAACCAAAGACTTTTTGCTGGGTGAGTTGATGGTTGGGTGGACGATGACGATAAAGTGCGGTGAGTAAAAGGTTTATTAAGGTATGCGAAATTTGGTAGCTATAGTGGGGCGCCCCAACGTGGGTAAATCGACCCTCTTTAACCGCTTGACGAAAAGCCGTCAAGCCATCGTGACGGAGACTGCCGGTACCACGCGTGACCGGCAGTACGGTAAGGTGGTGTGGAACGGACAGGAGTTCTCCCTGGTGGATACCGGGGGATGGGTGGTCGACTCAGACGATGTGCTGGAGGACGAGATCAACAAGCAGGTGGAAATCGCGATTGAGGAGGCGGACGTTATCCTGTTCGTGGTGGATGTGCTGCTTGGGGTGACCGATCTCGACGTGAGCGTGGCACAGATGCTTCGCGAATCGGGAAAGCCGGTAATCATCGTGGCCAACAAGGCCGATAACTTCGAATTGGGCTACCAGTCGGCCGAGTTTTACTCGCTCGGGTTGGGTGAGCCGTATAGCGTTTCTTCCATCAATGGTTCCGGGACGGGCGATCTGCTGGACCACCTGCTTACCCTGTTCACGAAAGAGAGGGGTGAAGCGGAATGGGAGGATATCCCCAAGTACGCCGTCGTGGGACGTCCAAATGCCGGAAAATCGTCCATCGTTAATGCGCTTATCGGGGAGGAGCGAAGCATCGTTACCGATATCGCGGGTACCACCCGTGATTCCATCCACACCCGTTACAACAAGTTCGGGATGGACTTTTACCTGATTGACACGGCCGGGATCCGTAAGAAAGGCAAGGTAACGGAGGACCTGGAGTACTTTTCGGTCATACGGTCAATCCGCATGATCGAGAACGCCGATGTCTGCATCCTCCTGATCGATGCGACGAGGGGTATTGAGAGCCAGGACCTGAATATCTTCTCTTTGATACAGAAAAATAGAAAAGGGCTGGTGGTCTTCGTCAACAAGTGGGACACGGTGGAAGAGAAGGATCAAATAGTCATTAAAACGTTTGAAAACGCCATTCGGGAGCGATTCGCACCCTTTACCGACTTCCCTATCATCTTTGGGTCGGCACTTACGAAGCAGCGCATATTTAAAGTGATGGAGATGGCCAAGGAGGTGTATCAAAACAGACAGCGGAGGATTCCCACGAGTGAACTGAACGAGGTGATGCTGCCTATTATCGAGCGGAAGCCTCCTCCTGCCCTCAAGGGGAAACATGTGAAAATTAAATATATCACGCAGCTGCATAATACCAGCATCCCCTCATTTGTCTTCTTCTGCAATTTGCCGAAATGGGTGAAAGAGCCCTATCGCCGCTTCTTGGAAAACCGGATGCGGGAACATTGGGATCTGACCGGAACGCCCATTAACCTGTTTTTCAGGGAGAAATAATGAGAAACCGCCCTGTTACGCCATCGCGTGCAGCGACACGCTGAAAAAAAACCGCCTATTCGTATGAATTAACAAAAAAAATGCGTTAATTTGTAGGATATGTGAGAGAGTGGATGATAAAATCTGCTACCGTCTCTCAATAAAAGGTAATGTGAAACACGTTGTTTTGGGCGCAAAGCCCAGCTAAAGGAGGAGAACGGATGGAAACTATGTACAATCCAGAAAAGGAAAATCTGCCTGTTAACGAGGGGGTTGCTGAAAATATGCCGCAGTCATCATCCGATGAGCGGGCTAACGAACAGGGTTCAGCTGACCCGGAAGATACTAAGGTTTCGGAAGCTGCGGAAACCACGGAAAGCACGGAAGCCACGGAAACCACGGAAGCCAAAGAAATTTTGGAATCTACTGAAATACCGGAAGCTTCGATAGTTGTTGAAACTTCAGAGACCGTAGAGAATTTGGAAGTCTCAGAAACCCCGGATAGCCCGACAACCCCGGAAGAGGTAGAGATTCCTAAGGCTCCTGAGATTCCAGTCGTTACAGAAGATCCAAAAGTGTTTGAGCCCCAGGAGGCCCAAGAGTCAATAGATGCTCCTGAGATCACCGAGGCTCCCGAAGCCACCCAGACTCCTATAGATACAGATACTGACAATGCTGCTCCTGCTGAAAAAAGCGCTGCTGAATCCCAATCGGAAGAAGCCCCGGTTGTTGGCAATGATGCTAAGGTAGATACAGAAACAGATGCAGGAGAATTTATAGAGTACGACCTTGAGGATGCGGCGGAAGAGGAAGAGGAGGAGGATGACGATGACGATGATGCAGAAGGAGAAGAGGCTGATAGCGATGATGATACCGCTGTGGCGTTGCCCCCGATCGGAGAGATCGTACAACGGTTGCGGGACCTGTACACTTCTGAAAAACTGAAAAGGAAGGATGTAGAGGAGAGCAAAAGCCAATTTTATCGTTCCCTGAGAAATGAAATTGACAAGCAGAAACAGCGCTTCTTGTCGGAAGGGGGCGAGGAGATTGACTTCGTGGCTAGCGAGTCAGAAGAATACGTTGAGGGTAAGGAACTGCTTCAGAAGATTAAAGAGAAACGTTCGGAACTGGTCGCGAAAGAGGAGGCCGAAAAAGAGAAAAACGTGGCCCGTAAGTTGGCCATTATTGAGCAGGTGAAAGCGTTGACCGAATCGCAGGGACAAGAGGATTTCAATAAGACATATCAAGAGTTTAGGGCCTTGCAACAGGAGTGGAACGAGATTAAACTCATCCCCCAGGCCCGTGTGAACGAATTATGGAAATCGTACCAGCGCTACGTGGAGAAGTTTTACGATTTGGTGCGCATCAACAACGAATTCAGGGAGTACGATTTCAAGAAGAACCTGGAGATGAAAACCGCGCTCTGCGAGGCGGCCGAGCGGCTCGATAGTGAACCGGATGTCGTTTCCGCATTCCATCAATTGCAAAATCTGCATCAAGAGTGGAGGGAGATCGGGCCGGTTTCGCGCAAGGATAGGGAGGCTATTTGGAACAGGTTTAAGGAGGCATCGACCCTCATAAATAAGAAATACCAGGCCCATTTTGAAACGTTAAAAGAGCAGGAGGAGAAAAACCTTGAGCTCAAGACCGCCTTGTGCGAAAAGCTGGAAGCGATTGATTATACCCAGCTCAAGACAATAAGGGATTGGAACAGAAAGGTGAAGGAGGTGCTCGAGATACAGTCGCAATGGCGGCAGATCGGGTATGTTCCACGTAAACACAACACCAAAATATACAGGCGGTACCGTGCTGCGTGTGATTTCTTTTTCCGGTTGAAAAACGAGTTCTACCGGTCGCTCCGTAGCGAAATGGAGGAGAACCTAAAGAAGAAAATCGCCCTTTGCGAACGGGCGGAAGAGTTAAAAGATAGTACCGACTGGAAGAATACCACTAAGGTGATGATCGATATCCAGAAAGAGTGGAAAACCATCGGTATCGTCCCCAGGAAACACGTGGATAGTATTTGGAAACGTTTTATCACCGCGTGCGACTATTTCTTCGAGCAGAAAAAACTGCAAACCTCATCGCGGTACGCCGAAGAGGCGCGAAACATGGAGGCGAAGAAAGCAATCGTGCACTCCATCAGCCAGCTAGACCACGCTCTAACTCCTGAGGATGCCCTCGCTAAATTGCGCGAACTCATGAATCAGTGGCATGCCATCGGCCACGTTCCCTATAAGATGAAAGATCGGGCCTACCAAGAATTTCACGATGCTGCCGAGGCACAGTTCGATCGGCTAAACATCGACAAAGAGGATAGAATGCTGGAGGCCTTTAAGACCAATATCTCCGATATGGCAAAAGGCGGAAATGCACAGCATCAGCTTTACCGCGAACGGGAGAAGCTGATGCGGCAATACGAGCGCCTGAAAAGTGAACTGCAAACCTACGAGAATAACATCGGCTTTCTCTCCGTATCCTCGAAGAAGGGCAACAACCTGCTGGATGATATGAATAAGAAGGTGGAGAAGCTAAAGGCAGACCTTCAGCTTATCATCCGAAAGGTGGAAACCCTGGACAAGGAGTTGTAGGTTTTTCGGTGATCTGGTGTGGGTCGAGTTTTCCCAATGAATCATTGTAACTACCCGGTGGTGAGACGACCAATATTCGTCCACTTGTTTCAACATATACTTTTATATTGAGCTTAAAATATATGTTATAAATAAAAAAAATGTAAAACCAAGCAATGAAAATAAAGGGTCTATCGCTGCTTTTCGTGATGTGTCTCCTGGCATTGGGTTGTAAAGAAGCCAAGGTCCCCTTGAAGGCAATCCATGTGACACCTGGAAGCCTTCAACTGGAGGTGCAAGAGTCGAAGTATCTAACGGCAGAACCGGAACCGCTGGATGCGGATCCCGGCGAGATGCCCTTCCTGTGGGAATCGAACAACACGAGCGTGGCTGTAGTGGCAGCTTCGGGTTTGGTTAGGGGTGTTTTGCCCGGCAAGGCATTGATAACGGTGAGCGGACGCCTTTCTACCAACGTTGTTCGGACTGTACCGGTTACCGTGGTCAATCGCGATGTTCCCCTGGTGAGTTTCAAGGTAACACCTGAGCAGGTTACCCTGGAAGCGGGACAATCTACCCAGTTGGAGGTGAACCCGGAACCCGCGGATGCCACGAATGTGACCTACTCATGGTTATCAGATGACCCCAACGTGGCCGCGGTAAATGGTAAGGGGTTAGTGACCGGCAAGGCGGAAGGAAGTACCATGGTGTCGGTCACGGCGGTAACGGTTATGGGCAACATCGAGAAGAGGGTGAAGGTTACCGTCACACGAAGCTCAAAAATCAAGATTGGTCATTTTAGCTATACGGTAGATACGTTAAAATACGAGGCGCTCGGAGAGGGGATACAGTGGTTTAAATTCCGTATACCCGAATTCGTCAACGGCTTCAATACATTGGGTAAGGGGCTGGAGGTTAACGTGGTAGAGGTTGACCTCAACTATACTGACAACCGGGTCGAAGTGTGGCCCGCCGCGTTGAAGGTCGGTGATAACCGCGAAACGCCCTCTGCCGCGTACAAAAGAACGGAGAAGGCTTACGAGATCATGGGACGAAAACCGGTGGCCGCGATTAACGGCGATTTCTTCCTGCTCGATAACAACACCCCGAAAAACTACGCCTACATTAGACGCCGCCCCTTGGGTATGGAGGTGAGCAACGGCATGGTGGTGCAAACGCCATACGATAATAATAACGTTGCGGCGTTGATTATTCGCGATGATGGTACTCCCGAGTACACGGATCAGGTCTCTTTTTCAGGCAAAGTGGAGGTTGGGAACAACTCCTTCACCCTTTCGGAGGTCAACGGTTTTGCTAATCGCGGGCAGCTGGTTTTATTCAATAACCAGGCCAACTCCTTTGCATCTGACTCCGCGTTCGCATGGTCGCCCTACCGCAGCACCATGGTGTCGCTCTCGTACCCCGAAGGGGGATGGAGGGTGAACGACCGCATGGAGTTCACCGTAACTGCTATCGACTACGATGTGGAGACGACCATTCCGGCACAGAAGCCGTATGGGGGGAAGAGTTTTAACGGCGAGGGAGCCATCCTCGTTGGGAGTCCAACGTCAGACGGCCTGGACAACGGGGCCAAACGGTTCCTTTCTCAGTTGAAGGTGGGGGACAAGGTAGGGGTTACCACCGAGGTGAAGTTTAACAATAAAACCGTGAGCGATAAGAAGCTCAACGCGATCGGGTTCCGGGGGGTCATGCTGAATAAGGGCGTAGTGATCAACACTTGGAACGAGGCGCACCCGCGTACGGCGGTGGGGTACTCCAAGGATGGGAAGAGGGTGTACCTGATGGTGGTGGATGGCCGCCAAACCAATTTTTCTGTTGGTGCCACTACCGGACATCTGGGGGATATTTTGAAATCACTGGGTGCCTACACGGGGGTTAACCTCGATGGAGGGGGATCCTCGGCGATGGTCGTGAATGGGGTTACCGCCAATAGACCGTCGGATGGCTCAGAACGTACTGTTGCCAATGGCATGATGGTGGTAACGAAAAAATGAGAGGGTAATTGATGCGCAAAAACTTCTATGTGAGCATATTAACCGTGCTTCCGCTTCTCTTTTGCTTGAATGCGACAGGGGAAACGGGAGGGGACTATACTGTCCACGCGGGAGAGATTGTCTTATCGAATGTTCACCTCCCTTTGTCACAATCTGTTTCTTCAGAACGGTCGGCTCCCCCAGAGCGGCTTGTGCCGTTGGCAGATCCCTTTATCTTGCTTCATGATGGTCTCTATTACGCCTACGGCACCAGTGCGGCAGATGGGATCGTGGTGATGATCTCGCATGACTTGAAGAGATGGAAACGAGCGGAGAACGGTCGCAATGGCCTGGCGTTACACAAGGACGATTCGTACGGTGAAAAATGGTTTTGGGCCCCCGAGGTGTATCACGTGAACGGTACGTTTTACATGTATTATTCCGCCGAAGAGCATATCTGCGTTGCCACCTCCCGGTCACCGCTGGGGCCATTCAAGCAGAAAGAGAAAAAGCCGATGTTGGAGGGAGAAAAAGCGATCGACAACTCCCTCTTTATTGATGACGATGGAACCCCATACCTCTTCTTCGATCGCTTTAACGACGGGTTAAATATCTGGGTAGCAGAGTTGGAGGACGACCTGATGACCCTTAAAAAGGAGACCCTGCACCCCTGCATCCACGTTTCTCAGGCGTGGGAGGAGGTGTGGCCGAGGGTAAACGAGGGATGTTTCGTGATTAAGCACGAGGGCGTTTACTACATGACCTACTCGGCCAACAGCTACGAAAGCCCCTTTTACGGCATTGGGTGCGCCACGGCTACCGATGTGATGGGAGAGTGGACCAAGTACCCCCATAACCCGTTGTTACAAAAGCCGGGTGACCTGGTTGGGGTAGGGCATAGCTCGATGTTCAAAGACAAGGGGGGTGAGTGGAGGATCGTGTTCCACGCGCACCGTGACAAGAAGAACATCCATCCCCGGAACATGTTTATCAGTAGCGTGGGTTTTAGGAACGTGAATGGCGAGAATGAACTCTATATTGACCCCCATTATGAGATTCCCTTGTTATCGCGTGAAAAAACGATGATGTTCGGCGATACATCCCGCGTGGGCGTCCCCTTTTCAAAAGATCCGCACGTGGTGCATTTTCAAGGACGTTACCTGATGTACTACTCCATTCCTCCCATGAAGGGGGTTGAGCGTTCCGGCTGGAATATCGGGATTGCCGAAAGCCACGATTTGATTACCTGGGAAAAGGTGGGAGAAATCGTGCCGCACACCGATGCGGAGTACGAGAAGAACGGCCTGTGCGCTCCTGGTGCATTAGTGAGAGACGGCAAAGTGCACCTGTTTTACCAGACGTACGGCAACGGGCGCGATGATGCTATCTGTCATGCCTTTTCAGAAGATGGGGTTCGCTTTGAGCGAAACCCAACCAACCCGATCTTTAGACCTACGGGGAGTTGGAATTGCGGACGGGCTATAGATGCCGAGGTGTGCGAATTCAACGGACGCTATTACCTCTACTACGCTACCCGCGATCCCGATTACAAGATACAAATGCTGGGCGTTGCTGTCGCCCCCATTGATACGGATTTTAGCCGTGAGGATTGGAGGGAACCAGTGAACGCCTCCATACTTTTTCCCGAGTTGCATTGGGAGGGTGAGTGCATTGAAGGGGCTTCCATAACCATTCAAAATAACATGATGTACATGTTTTACGCCGGTGCGTACAACAATTGGCCACAGCAAGTGGGAGTGGCGGTAAGCAACGATGGTCTCACGTGGAAGCGGCTATTTGGCGAGCCTTTCCTGCCAAACGGGAAGCCGGGTGAATGGAACGAGAGTGAATCGGGTCATCCCCACATTTTCACCGACTCCGATGGCAGGACCTACCTCTTTTTCCAGGGGAATAACGACAAAGGGAAAAGTTGGTATATCTCCCAAAAGGAGGTTTTCTGGGAAAACGGCCAGCCTTTTGTTGAGTAACTGTTTTAAATATCGACTTATTTTATTATTATTATCATAATTATTTATTTTAGCTATATGGATAAACTGAAAGTAAAAGGAAAGCATCGGCACATCATACCGATCGTGTTGATGTTTTTTGTCTTTGGCCTTTCGTGCAAAGATGACCAAGTAAAGTCAGATCCATCCCAGCAGCCGTTCGATCCATCGAAGCCAGTGCTGGTCTCTGACTTTATCCCCAAAGAGGGAGGTGCTCACCAGAAAATGGTGATTTATGGTGACAACTTTGGTAACGACACCTCGTTGGTGAGGGTTACCATTGGCGGGAAAAAGGCGGTCGTGGTGAACGTCTTGGGAAATTGCCTCTATTGCTTTGTACCCTCCGGCGCTTTCTCAGGAGAGATCGTGGTGAACGTGGGTACAGGTGATAACGTTCAATCGGTTACCGCCGGACAGGTTTTCGACTACCAGAAGAAGATGGTGGTGGGTACGCTGACAGGCTACCGCAACGAGTATGATAACCAGGGCTGGAAAGATGGACCTTTCGAGACTGCCGCGGGATTTCGTAACGAAGGGTGCTTGGAGTTTGACCCGTTGTATCCGCACCATCTGTACGTGGTGTATGACCACGGGGATATTCAACTGTTGGACCTTAAGAATCGTATGGTATCAACACCTCTCAGTCGCTCCGCGTTCGGCAACCACCGCTTGCGCAGCATCTCCTTTACCAATGACGGCAAATATATGCTCGTGTCGGTGGATACATCCAGCTCGGGTGTAGGAAACTCCCCCAGCGTCTATATTCTCAGGCGAAACGCGGACGGCACTTTCTCCAGCCAGGGAAACCCCCAGTTGCTTGCTGCCTACATGCAGTGTAACGGGGCAGCATTGCATCCCGTGAATAATAACGAGGTGTACTTTAACAGTTACCAGCGCGGGCAGGTTTTCCGCCTGGATCTCAATGACTACTTTAACACCGTGAACCGTGGTGATATGTGGGCGCCTACCTGGGCTGCGGGAAACTACACGGAACTGTTCACCATACAAGACACCTATTGGGAGTTCAAGATCCATATGCATCCCACTGGGAACTATGCCTATATCATCGTGATCAATATGCACTATATTTTGCGTACCGACTATAACTGGACAGAGAAACGTTTTGCTCCTCCCTACGTGGTGGCAGGACAAGTACGCGCTCCCGGTTGGGCAGATGGAGCCGGTACCAGTGCGCGCCTTGACCGTCCATACCAGGGTGTGTTCGTGAAAAATCCCGATTACGTGGAAGAGGGAAGGAGCGATGAGTATGATTTTTACTTCGCTGAATATTGGACTCACTCCATCAGAAAACTAACTCCTGAAGGCATCGTGAGCACCTTTGCCGGGCGTGGACGCTCTGGTCAGGCAGCGGATAATAACTATTGGGGTTCAGAGGACGGTGACTTGCGGGAAGTGGCCCGTTTTAGACATCCTACCGGGATAGCCTATGATGAAGAGAGCAATACATTCTATATTTTAGATACGGTGGGACGCAAAATTCGCACCATCTCGATGGAAGAGGAGGATGCCGAAGACATGGGTGAAAATGAGAATGACAATGGATAGAAGGAGCATCAAACCAAACAAGTAAATATGCAAAGCTATATGAAGAAATATATAATCCTCTTGGCAACGATGTTGTGCGTTGCGATGAGCGCACATGCTCAGGAGATGGTAACCGTGACCGGACAAGTGGTGGACGTTCACGGGGAACCGATGATCGGGGTGAATATTGCCGTGGTGAATGTGCCCGGGTTGGGGACGATTACCGACTTAGACGGGAACTACGAGCTCCGGATGGAACGCTATCAACGGCTAGCGTTTAGCTACATTGGTTACGAGAGAGTAGAGGTCTTGGTGAAAGACGAGTTGGAGATTAACGTCACCATGGAAGAGGCGAAGTCGAGCGTACTCGATGAAGTGGTGGTTACGGGTTTAGGTGCCCAGAAAAAGATTACCGTTACAGGGGCGGTAACCAACGTGCAGGTTGAGGAACTAAAGCGTTACCCCTCATCCAACCTATCAAACGTGTTGGGGGGTACGGTACCGGGCATCATGGCGATGCAGACTTCCGGACAACCCGGGAAGAATACCTCTGAGTTCTGGGTGCGCGGTATCTCCACCTTTGGTGCTAGCAATAGCGCGTTGATTTTGGTCGATGGGTTTGAAAGGGATAACCTCAACGAGATCAACGTGGAGGATATCGAATCGTTCACCGTTCTGAAAGACGCATCAGCAACCGCGATATATGGTTCCAAAGGCGCCAACGGGGTTATTTTAATCACCACCAAGCATGGTCAAGCGGGTAAAGTGAATATCAGCGCGAAAGTGGAAACCTCTTACCATACCCGCACCATTACACCGCGATTCGTGGATGGGAACACCTACGCGTCGTTGGCTAACGAAGGTCGCGTAACGCGCAACATGAGCGTTTTGTATCAGCCCGAGGAGCTGGAGATACTTCGCTTGGGACTGGATCCCGACCTTTATCCTAACGTCGACTGGATGGAGACCCTGTTGAAAGATGGCGCATATAGCTATCGTGCCAACGTGAACTTGAGTGGGGGAGGGAACACCGCGCGTTACTTCGTTTCCGCCAGTTACGTGGAAGACGAGGGGATGTATAAAACCGATGAGACGTTGAGGAAAGATTACGATACCAATGCCAACTACCGGCGCACCAATTACCGAATGAACGTGGATATGGATATCACCAAGACCACGCTATTGAAAATTGGGGTGTCTGGCGCGTTGTCAAAACGGAATAGCCCGGGATTGGGAGACTTTATGGTGTGGGCGGAACTCTTTGGATACAATGCCATCAGCACCCCACTGCTCTATTCCAACGGGCGCATACCGGCCCTGGGGACCGGGTATCAAACGAACCCGTGGGTGAGTGCCACCCAAACCGGGTATAACGAGAATTGGGATAATGATTTGCAGACCAACATCACCGTGGAGCAGAACCTCAATTTTATCACGGAGGGAATGCGCTTTGTAGGTCGCTTTGGGTACGATACCAACAACAGTAACTGGATTAACCGCCGCCGCTGGCCGGAACAATGGAAGGCGATGAGCAGGAATCCCGAAGGTGACCTGGTGTGGGACTTCGTTTCCAGCCAGGGCGATATGTATCAGGAGAGCGGGGGGAACGGCAGTCGCCGGGAGTTTTTGGACCTGCTACTGAGCTGGGACCGTAGCTTGCTGGATGCCCACAACCTGGGGGTGACGTTTAGATACACGCAAGACGTGTTTACCCAGACAGTGAACCTGGGGAGCGATTTGAAAAACGGAATTGCCCGTCGCAACCAAGGGTTGGCGGGACGTTTCACCTACAACTGGAAATACCGCTACTTCTTTGACTTTAACTTCGGGTACACGGGATCGGAGAACTTTGCCGTGGGGCACCAGTTCGGTTTTTTCCCGGCCTACTCCTGTGCCTGGAATATCGCCGAAGAGCCTTTCCTTAAGGATAACCAGGAGTGGTTGGAGATGTTGAAAATACGTTTTTCTCACGGCAAGGTGGGGAACGACCATATGGGTGAACGCTTCCCCTACCTTTATACCATTGCCGGGGAAGCCGCTGGCTACAACTGGGGTACGTCGACCTACCCGAGACACTATCCGGGAACCCGGTACACCCAAGTTGCCTCACCCTATGTCACTTGGGAAGAGGCCAAGAAAAACGACCTCGGGATTGACCTGTCGCTCTTCCGAAACAAATTCTCGTTGACCGTTGACTATTTCAACGAAGAGCGTACCGGTATTTACATGGAACGTCGTTTCTTGCCGCTTATAACTGGCCTGGATAGCAACCCAAGGGCCAACGTGGGAGCGGTTGCTTCCGAGGGGTTTGACGGGAACTTCGAATTCAGGGAAAATGTGGGGGATGTGCGTATAACCGTTCGGGGTAATATGACCTATAGCAAGAACGAGATATTGGACAGGGACGAGGAGAACAAGGCCTATCCCTACCAGTACGAAAAAGGGTACCGGGTAGACCAGCAGAAAGGGTTAATCGCCCTTGGGTTATTCAAAGACTATGATGATATCCGCAATAGCCCGCGGCAACAGTTTGGCGTGGTACAGCCCGGGGATATCAAGTACAAGGATGTGAACGGGGATGGCGTTGTGGATTATGGCGACGTGGTGGCCATCGGTGCTACGCGGCGTCCGAACCTGATCTATGGCGTTGGTGCCTCAGTAGCGTGGAAGGGATTCGATTTTAACTTCCATTTCCAGGGAGCGGGCAAGTCCACCTTCCCCATCTACGGGAAGACCGTGTTTGCCTTTAGCGAAAACGATTGGGGTAACGTGATGGAGGGAATGCTGGATGACCGCTGGGTAGATGCGGAAACCGCGGAACTACTGGGAATCGCCGCGAACGAAGACCCCAACGCCTCCTATCCCCGCCTGAGCTACGGGGGCAATAGCAACAACCAGCAGGGTTCCACCTTCTGGTTGCGTGACGGGCGTTACCTCAGGCTTAAGAACATGGACATCGGGTATACATTGCCTAAGGCGATTACCAACAAGCTGCACATGAACGACGTTCGTCTGTTCATCGCCGGCTCTAACCTGATTACCTGGTCGAAATTTAAACTTTGGGATCCCGAGTCAACGCAATCAACAGGCGAGGAGTATCCCTTGACCCGCTCCATCACCCTGGGGCTAAGTGTTAACTTGTAAAATGACAACGATTATGATTAAAAAACATTCCATACGAATATTTGTTTTCTTTCTGGTGGGGCTGATAGCTGCCTGTTCCGACTTTTTGGACTCGGACAGATACTTCAGGGACCGTACCTCCATTGAGATGGTTTTCACGGATAGGGTGCGCACCGAAGAGTGGTTGGCTTACGCCTACTCATTCATGTGTGGTCCCAACGCCGATATTATCTCTAAGGCAGGAAGCGGTAGTCCCCATGTTTATGATGACGCGATGTATTTCGGGGACCGCGACGTGGCATACGACCCGAAGGATGCGTGGGATCTATCGTACAACAAGTTCCGGTTGGGTGAATACAATGAGAACGAGTACAACGAGATATGGCCAAGGTGCTATAAAGGCATCTTCCAGGCCTCGGTATTTATTCATAACATCGATATGAACCCCACGATGTCTGAAGAGGAGAGACTCGACTACAAGGGGCAAGCCCGTTTTGTACGCGCTTACCTGTACTGGTTGCTGCTCAGGAAATATGGGCCGGTTCCCATCATGCCGGATAAGGGGGTGGATTACACGAAGAGTTACGATGATATCGCGACGCCCCGCAGCTCGTATGAAGAGGTGGCCGAGTTTATCAGCACCGAAATGGTCCAGGCAGCCAAGGAGATTGAGTACCTTACGCGTAATGATAATGAAAACATTGCCCGGCCAACCAAGGGGGCCGCGCTGGCAACCCGTGCCTACGCGTTGATATTTGCCGCCAGTCCCTTGGCGAACGGGAACGATGACGAGTTCGCGCGAGCGTTCGTGGATGATGAGGGGAATCGTTTGTTATCGCCGGACTACAGCGAAGAGAAATGGGCCAAAGCGGCCGCCGCGGCCAGGGATGTGATTGAGCTAGGCGTGTATGACCTGTACTATGCCTCTTTCTCAACTTCCAACAACGGTCCGCACGACCGACCGACGATCGTTCCCCCGTATGACCCCGTTTTCTCCAATGAGGACTGGCCCAATGGGTGGAGGAACATCGATCCCTTTAAATCCTATCGCGACCTGTTTAACGGGGCGGTGGCGCCTGTTGGGAATCCCGAGTTGGTCTTCTCAAGGGTGCACAACACCTCCGGCGAGATCTCTTCCCTGGTCACGCACCAGATGCCGCGTGATTACGGGGGGTGGAATACGCATGGGTTGACACAAAAAATGGTGGATGCCTACTATATGAATGATGGAACGGACGCCCCGGGTAAAGATAAGGAGATAGGGCGAGGTGATGGCTCGGAACGCCTAACGGGATTTACCACGCAAGCGGATGTAGATGCGGGTCGTTACAAGCCTCTAGAGGCCAACGTTTCGCTCCAGTACGCCAACCGTGAACCCCGCTTTTACGCCTCCGTGGCCTATAACGGTGTCGTGTGGCACTACCTCACCCGCCCTGAGGCCAACGAGCGCCATCGCCAGACCTTCTACTACCGCGGGGGTGGCAACGGGTTTATGAACTCTCCTTTCCACTTGAGAACCGGTATCGGGGTAATGAAATATGTACATCCCGAAGACCTGCCCAATAATACCCGAGTAAAAGCGGAACCGGCCATTCGTTACGCCGATATCCTTTTGCTGTACGCGGAAGCCCTGAACGAACTGGATGGTTCTTATAATATCGACTCCTGGGATGGTTCAACCACCTATTCCATAAGTCGCAGCGTGAACGAGATAAAGAGGGGGGTGCTCCCCGTGAGGATTCGTGCCGGGTTGCCCGATTACAGTGCCGCTACCTACGCGAGCAAGGATGAGTTGCGGAAAACGTTGAAAAGAGAGCGAATGATCGAGCTGCTGGGCGAAGGCAAGCGTTACTTCGACCTTCGCCGGTGGAAAGACGCGGAAGTGGAAGAGGCACTGCAGATTTACGGCTGTAATGTGCTAATGAATGCAGAGTACAGGGAGGAGTTCCACCAGCCGGTGGCCATCTATAACCTGGCTTCTACCTTCTCGCCCAAACTCTACTTTTGGCCTATCCGCCACGACGAGCTGAAGCACAATAAACGGTTGACACAAACACCGGGATGGACAACGTATGATTAATCTTGTAAATAAAGGAATCTATGAAGAAAATATACACGTTAATTCTCCTTGCCGCGGCCGCGCTCATCGTGACCTCGTGCAATGAAGAATGGAAAGAAGAGCAGTACGAAGAGTATATAGCCTTTCGCTCTCCGTTGAATAACAGGGGAGTAACCGAAATATACGTTCCTTACACGCGCAAAGGAACGGATGGTACCCATGTGATGGGTGAAGGAAGATCGAACTACCTGCTGCCGATGATCGTGAGCGGTTCGACCAACAACCAACGACTGATCAAAGTGCACGTAGCACATGATCCGGATACGTTGCAGGTGCTGAACGTGGCTCGCTACCAGCACCGCACCGATCTTTTCTATCAGGACATGGGATTTGAGGAGTTGGGATTTGTCACCTTTCCCAGCACGATCGACTTTAAGGCGGGGCAAGATGTGAGTCTGCTGGATATTCAGTTTGACTTCCGAGGAATCGATATGTCGCGGAAGTGGGTGTTGCCCTTGACGGTAGTGGATAACCCTTCCTACGATTACCGTGCGCATCCGCGGAAGAATTATGCCAAGGCGATTCTTAGGATACTCCCTTTCAATGACTTCTCGGGCAACTACTCGGGTACCGCGTTGTTGAACTTCGTGAAGGGTGATGAGGGAAGTGGCTCTATCGTGGCCAACGAGATAACGGGTTACGTGGTGGATGAGCGTACGGTCTTTTTCTACGCCGGAACGATTAATGAAGACCGTACCGACAGGGAAAACTACAAGGTGTTCGCCGAGTTTACGGGAGCCGAGACGGGGGGCGTCATCAATTTTTACGTTCAAAACCCGAAGCTGAACTTCGTGAATCACAAGGAGGCCTCCTATAGGGTGATCGAGGAGATGGATGCCGTGCGACCCTACCTGATGCGCCGTTACGTGATTATCAACAACATCGATTACGAGTACACCGATTACACGGCGGTCCCCGGATCGGGTATTACCTATGTTGTAAGGGGATCCTTAACGCTTGAACGCACCATCAATACGCAGATACCCGACGAGGATCAGGCGATTGAGTGGTAAAAATATACGAGAATTATGAAGAATAACTGTTTGAGAATTTTGTTTCTCACCTTTTTAGTCGGTTTCGCTGGCCTCGTTTTCAACGGGTGCCGGCAAAACCCGTCAGTTGGTTACGTGATCCCTACCGACCTGACCAACGAGCTTCGCGCACCGGCATACCCGCTGGTAACGGTAGACCCCTACTTTAACGCGTGGTCCTGCACGGATCTTCTCTACGAAGATCAAACGCGGCACTGGACGGAAAAGGCGTTTCCCCTACTAGGGGTGTTGCGCGTCGATGGGGAGGTCTACCGCTTCATGGGAAAAGAGAGTTTGCCGCTTAAGCCAATTCTCCCGACCACCAAGGAGGAAAAATGGGAAGGGAAATACACGATGGAGGATCCCGCGGGTGACGATTGGAAGCAACTTGCCTTTGACGACAGCGCCTGGAGTACCGGGCACGCGGCTTTCGGTACGCCAAGAGAACCGAGACTCTCTACCCTCTGGGAAACGAAGGATATTTGGGTGCGACGCACCTTTAACCTGGAAGATGACGTGGAAAAAGAGGATGGCATTTTCCTGAATTACTCGCACGACGATATATTTGAGCTCTACATCAACGGCATCCAGGTAGTGAAAACCGGGTACTCGTGGAAATACGAGGTGATCACCGAACTGACGGATGAGGTGAAGGCTACCCTGAAAGAGGGGGAGAACATCATTACCGCGCATTGCCACAACCGGACGGGAGGTGGGTACGTCGACTTCGGCCTCTATAAACGGGAAAAGGATAAACCTTCGTTCGATCAGACGGCGCTACAAACATCGGTGAGCGTGTTGCCTACCCAGACCGTTTATACCTTTGACTGCGGTCCGGTGGAGCTGGAGCTGGTTTTTACCTCACCATTGTTGCTTGATGACCTGGATCTGGTATCCCGCCCCGTGAGCTACATTACTTATCAGGTCTATTCTAAAACGGGGGATTCCCACGATGTACAGGTCTACTTTGAAGCTACGCCCCATTGGGCCGTGCATAGCGAAGATCAGCTCGTGGATTTCGAGCGGGTAGAGACAAATGGCCTCGTCTTCCTGAAAACCGGTACCGTGGAGCAGCCTATCCTTAAAAAGAGGGGCGACGATGTACGCATCGACTGGGGCTACTTCTACATGGCGGGCAGTGAAGGCAAGCGGGTGGCTTTGAACTTTGGAGATTACTGGAACCGCAAGGAGGAGTTCCTGGATGATGGTAAAATTGATACTTCGGCCGAGAAAGAGCTTTCGGGGAACATGGTCAAGGAGATGACGGTACTGGCATACAGCCACGATCTGGGTAAGGTGTCCACGGATAAACGTGTTGGGTACCTGATGCTGGGATACGATGATATCTACTCGGTGCAGTTTTTCGAGAAAAACCTAAAGGCTTATTGGACAAAAGAGGGCACGGTGGATATTTTCCAGGCTTTCAAGAGCGCGGAAGAGGAGTACGAGCCGATCATGGTGCGGTGCGATGCTTTTAACCGTTCGTTGATGGAGGATGCTGAAGCCGTGGGAGGAAAAAAATACGCGGAACTCTGCGCGCTGGCGTACCGCCAGGCAGTCTCGGCCCACAAACTGTTGCTGGACGAAAACGGTATGCTGTTGTTCCTCTCGAAAGAGAACAATAGCAATGGATCCATCGGCACGGTGGATGTAACCTACCCGTCATCGCCGTTGTTTTTGATCTATAACCCGGAGTTGGCGAAAGGGTTGCTCAACCACATCTTCTATTACAGCGAGAGCGGGAGGTGGACCAAACCCTTCGCCGCGCACGACGTGGGAACCTATCCCATCGCGAACGGGCAGACCTACGGGGCAGATATGCCGGTGGAGGAGTCGGGTAACATGCTGATCTTGACGGCAGCCATCGCGACGATAGAGGGGAAGGCCGATTACGCGGCTGACCACTGGGAGGTGCTGACCACCTGGACCGATTACCTGGTTGAAAACGGGTTTGACCCTGCCCATCAGCTCTGTACGGACGACTTCGCGGGACACTTCGCGCACAACACGAACCTATCGATTAAAGCGATCATGGGTATCGCTTCCTATAGCAAGCTGGCAGCCATGTTGGGATACGATGAGGTGGCCGAGAAATACCTCGCTATCGCCAGAGAGATGGCGGTTAACTGGGAGAAAAAGGCGAACGACGGTGACCACTACCGGCTCACGTTCGACCGCCGGGGTACCTGGAGTCAGAAGTATAACCTGGTGTGGGATAAGTTGTTGGGATTCAATATTTTTGATCCAAATATCGCGGTAAAGGAGATGGCCTACTACAGAACCCTGCAGAACGAGTATGGCTTGCCGCTCGATAACCGGGCTACCTATACCAAGTCAGACTGGATCATGTGGACGGCTACCCTTACGGGCAATATGGATGATTTTAAGGCGTTGGTAGATCGTGTCTATACATACGCCAACGAGACCCTCTCGCGGGTACCCCTTTGCGACTGGCACGATACCCTTTCCGGGGCACGGGTGGGCTTTAAAGCCCGTTCTGTGGTGGGAGGCTACTACTTGAAAATGTTGGAACAAAAACTGAACGACGTGCTCCCTGATCAGTAATTGTTCACGTTGAATTTAGATGAATGATAATCATTAAATAAAATTCGTATGAGGAAAAATGCAATCTTATTTCTATTGTTGATGGCCTGCGTCTCGTTACAGGCGCAATGGCAGCCCGCGGGAGACAAGCTTAAAACCAAGTGGGCATCGCAGATTGATGTGAATAACGTGTGGCCGGAGTACCCGAGACCCATTATGGAACGGGGAGATTGGTTGAACCTGAACGGGCTCTGGAAGTACGCCATCCAACCGGTGGGGAAACAGCAGCCGACCTCTTTCGAGGGGGATATCCTGGTCCCGTTCGCCGTTGAATCGAGCCTTTCGGGCGTACAGAAACGAGTGGGTAAGGATAATGAACTCTGGTATCAGCGGGAATTCACGGTGCCTACCAAGTGGAAAAACAGCAAGGTGTTGCTGCACTTCGGCGCGGTGGATTGGAAAGCCGACGTCTGGGTAAATGGTATGAAGGTGGGGCAACACATCGGTGGATACACCCCCTTCTCCTTCGATATCACCCCTGCCCTTACGAGTGGGAGCAACACGCTGGTCGTAAAGGTATGGGACCCCACGGACGAAGGGTATCAGCCAAGAGGCAAGCAGGTGAACAATCCGCATGGTATCTGGTACACGCCGGTTACCGGTATCTGGCAGACGGTCTGGCTGGAGCCGGTACCCGAAACCTACATCAAGAACCTGAAGATTACCCCCGATATTGATAAGAACGTCCTGGTGGTGGAAGCCTTAATTAACCAGTGCGCTCCCACAAGCCGGGTGGAGGTGAAGGTGAAAGAGGGTGCGAACGTGGTGGCAACCGGGCAGTCCATCAACAACTTGCCGGTGGAGGTTCCCATGCCCGAAAACGCGAAACTGTGGTCGCCCGACACCCCACACCTCTACGACCTGGAGGTCATCTTGTGGGATGGTAGCAAGCAGCTGGACAAGGTGGATAGCTACGCCGCGATGAGAAAGTTCTCCACGAAGCGCGATGGTAAAGGCATCGTCCGCCTGCAGCTGAACAATAAGGACCTGTTCCATTTTGGTCCGCTCGACCAGGGATGGTGGCCCGATGGTCTCTATACCGCTCCCTGTGATGAGGCACTGGAGTACGACGTGATCAAAACCAAGGATCTTGGCTTTAACATGATTCGCAAGCACGTGAAGGTGGAGCCGGCTCGTTGGTACGCCCATTGCGACCGCCATGGGATTATCGTGTGGCAAGATATGCCCAATGGTGACAGAAGCCCAGAGTGGCAGATGAGGCAATATTTCAACGGTGTAGAAAGACTGCGCTCCCCTGAATCGGAAGCCAACTACCGCAGGGAGTGGAAAGAGCTAATCGATTACCTCTATTCCTACCCTTCGGTGGGTGTCTGGGTGCCCTTTAACGAGGCATGGGGACAATTTAAAACCGAGGAGATCACGGCGTGGACCAAGCAGTACGATCCTTCGCGTTTGGTTAACCCCGCTAGCGGTGGGAACCACTACCCGGTAGGGGATATACTCGACCTGCATCAATACCCGGCACCGCAACTCTACCTCTACGACGGGCAACGGGCCACGGTACTGGGTGAGTATGGCGGGATTGGCTGGGCCAATAAAGAGCACCTCTGGGAACCCGATAGGAACTGGGGATACGTGCAATTCAACAGCGCTCAAGAGGTGACGGACGAGTACGTGAAGTACGCGGAGCAGCTGAAGCAACTGATCCTGCAGGGGTTCTCGGCGGCAGTCTACACGCAAACCACCGATGTGGAAATCGAGGTGAACGGGCTGATCACGTATGATAGGGAACTGGTGAAGGTGGACGAACAACGTGTCCATAAAGTGAACCAGGAGATATGCCATATCTTGAACGACTAATTTTACTTTTGACTTTTTGCCTCCCTCTTTCCTCGTGTCTATTTAAGGGGAGAGAGGGTAAGGAAAAGAAATTGAATTATTTTATTGAATGGGATACTACTTCCCTTCTCCGTGTCGTGGAGGAGGGAGTGTATCCCCGTTCATGCCGTTTGAAAGACGGCTCGTTATTGCTGGTGTACGAGAATGGGAGAGGCGATGTGTTCGTTACAAGAAGCGAGGATGAAGGCGTGAGTTGGAGCGATCCCGTCGTGGCTTACGCTAAGTTTGAATATGTTGATTCAAACAGTACCACCTCAACGTTGGTGAATTGTGCCAACCCCGAAATAGTACAGCTATCCAATGGGGATGTCTTGTTGGCTTGTAATCTTAGACCTGTTACAGAGGGTGTTTACCCTTTTTCAATCGCGCTGAAACGGAGTAGCGACAACGGTAACACCTGGTCGGATGAAACAATAGTGTACCAAGCCGCCTCTTTTTTTAGGGATGGTTGTTGGGAACCCTCTTTTTTACGCTTACCGGACAACTCGTTGCATCTCTATTTCGCCAACGAGTCTCCATACTCCGATTCGGATGAACAGGAGATTTCAATGCTCATCTCAACCGATAATGGGTATACATGGAGTGTGAATCCCGTGACCGTCAGCTTCAGGCGAGGTCATCGCGATGGAATGCCTGTTGCCGTTCACGATGGGACATTCATTTACGTGGTTGTCGAAGACAACCTGTCGGGACAGTTTAAACCCTATATTATCAAAGGCACCGTGAACACTCCTTGGAGTGAAGCGGTAATGGATGGTTTACCTCATCGTTATTCTGCTTTGCGGAATCCATTACCCGATACGGTGTATGCCGGTGCACCCTACCTCCTGAGGACTTATGAAGGAGTTTACGTCCTCTCGTATCAGACTACAGAAGGTAGAAGCTCCGATTGGAAACGCTCCACCATGGAGGTGGTGGTAAGCGATACGCCCCGGGAGTTTGGCGCTCCTTCCAGACCCTTCGATGTCCCTCTGGCCCGCGAGGCAAAGTGGAACTCGTTGGTCGATCTGGGTGATAACAGGGTTGCCGCAATATCCTCTTCAAACTTAGATGGTAAGAAGGTTGGCATTTGGATGATCAAAGGGAAAATTAAATCACGATAAATATGATGAGCCTGCATCACTTGTTTAAATGCCTGTTCGGGTGTTTGCTGCTTATCCTCTTATTGATCGGTTGTAGAACAAAAGAGGTGACTACGGAGCCACTACCTACTGCCCCGGGCACCTACCAAAACCCGGTGGTGAACAAAAGTCTTCCCGATCCCACGATTGTGAAGGCGGAAGATGGCTTCTTTTACCTATACGCGACCGAGAATATCCGCAACGTGCCCATTCACCGCTCCAGTGACTTGGTAAACTGGGAGTACGTGGGAACCGCTTTTACCGATGCAACACGCCCCACCTTTGAACCCAAGGGAGGTATATGGGCGCCCGATATCAGCCGGGTTAACGGTAAGTACGTTCTCCATTACTCCATGTCGGTCTGGGGAGGTGAATGGACGTGCGGAATAGGGGTGGCCACAGCCGATCAGCCGGAAGGCCCTTTCACCGACCATGGGAAGATGTTTCGTAGCAACGAGATCGACGTGCAGAACTCGATTGACCCGTTTTATATCGAGGAGGATGGGATGAAGTACCTCTTCTGGGGCAGCTTTCGAGGCATCTACTCCATCGAGTTGACGGACGATGCACTGGCGATCAAGCCGGGTGCTGAAAAGAGACGTGTGGCCGGAACGGCTTACGAGGGAACTTACATCCATAAACGAAACGGTTACTACTACCTGTTTGCCTCTATCGGATCCTGTTGCGAGGGGCTGAACAGCACCTACACCACGGTGGTGGGGCGCTCCAACAGCCTCTTTGGTCCCTATCTCGATAAGAGGGGACGCTCCATGATGAATAACCACCACGAAACGGTGATTCAAAAGAACCACAAGTTCGTTGGCACGGGACATAACTCAGAAATCGTGAAGGATCAGGCGGGGCAAGATTGGATCTTCTATCACGCGGTATCCGTGGACAATCCAAAAGGGCGGCTCCTGATGATGGATCAAGTGAAATGGAAGGACGACTGGCCGTACGTGGAGGGGGGAACCCCTTCACTCGAGGCCAAGAAGCCGCTGTTTGACTAATTTGATTTGCGCGGGTTAGTCAGTAGCCGGATGTTTTTTCCTCCTGTGGCAAGCGTTTTTTCTTTGAATAGGACGAACGAGGTTTTTCACAAAAATAACCGCGAATTGACAAATAAGGTGTAAATTTGTAACCACCGTTGAGTCATTGAATATTATTACCTAAAAATCTCATTTGATAATTTTAATTCAAAAAAATAATTTCCGACACGACCTTTTTCTTTTAGGGACATTCAGTAATCATTAAAATAAAGCCAACTAAATCATTGATCACGCTTAACCCCGAATATGATGTTAGTTGTTCCGAACTGAACTCTTTCTTTACCGAACGAGCGATAAATGAGATTTTTTTCGCACTTTTGTGTTGCATGTGTTGGGTGATTGTTGTTTTTTGCTTAATACCTTAAAGGTAAACACTTTACCTGACAAATGCAACTTTTATATGAGATATTTAGGTAATATTTTTTATGCAAGTTGGTAATACATTACATGAATTATAAACAAATAAAATAAATAAACTATGAAAAAATATGTTTTAGTGTTACTGTCCACATTAATAACACCCATCGCTTTATGCCAACAAATAGATGTAGAGAAGAGAACCCGGGATGCAATTTATAGTAATCTGAACGCATATCATGACACATTATGTGATACCCTTTTATTGGAAGATGGGAATATGTTTTTCTTTAAAGTTACCCCTTTTGTTTTTTTTGATGGATATTCTAACTTATTCAGTAATGATGAAGGGGGAATGGTAAATATAATGTTTAATGGCTCTAAAGGTTTTACCTGTAAATGGATTATAAAAAACAATCAATTGTATTTGAAAGATTATACTTTTGTCGGTGGATATTTCATGATGACAAAGGATAAGAATGGTAATTTAGTAGAGAAAATAGTCGAACTACCGGGTAAAAATGAACAGAAAAAACGTATTGAGGCTCTAACAAATAGAAAATTTAATGAAGAAGGTTTATTAAAGGCTGATTGGATGTCTGGGGCATTCGGGATATTAAGGCTGCAACCTTTTAATCAACCATTTACTGAATCATTTGGGTCTCGTGCAGATAGTCTTCGTAAATACCAGAAAGAGTTTGTAATTTACTTTAATAAAGGTGAAAAACTAAAATTTACAACTAAGTGCCTTGAGTAAAAAACTATAATAAAACACTTATCGGCGACTGAATCCACTAATTAATAAATACATAAACATGAAAAACCTGTTGATTGCCGTAAGCCATGAAAACGGTCGAATCACAATCGAGCGTGATACGCGATAAACCGCAATGCTCAGCTTGAGAGGCAGTAAAACTCAACAAAAAATCATGTAACACGCGAGCACCCCTTTCACCTAAATTGCCTAAATGACGGCTAATCGTGTTTTCATCGATGTTCTTGGGCAGATCAAGCAACCGGCCGACCAAGGCGTCAAAGGTGAAGTTGGCAATCCGGCTTAATCGACGAACACCGCAAAGAGAAGCCAAGAGGATACCGGACAGTACTTGTGCCGTGCAAAAACGGCTTGCACCATGTCGGGTAGTCGTGAATAGTGTATCGAACTGCTTGTAAATGCCGTTGCACTTGATGAAATCCGAGATCACGCTTAACCCCGAATATGATGTTAGTTGTTTTGAACTGAACTCTTTCTTTACCGAACGAGCGATAAATGAGATTTTTTTTGTACTTTCGTGTTGTATATGTTGGGTGATTGTTGTTTTTTGCTTAATACCTTAAAGGTAAACACTTTACCTGACACATGCAACTTTTATATGAGATATTTAGGTATTAAATAAAGAAAACAGTATGATGAAAGTAAAACAGTTAATTGGGCTGGTGGTGATTTTCGCCATGGCCGCGTGTACGGGCAAGCAGGGGGCTTCTGGGGAGGCAACCACGCTCTCCGGATTGGATAGAAACTATTTCCAATCAGTGGTGAATGGTGATTCTACCGACCTCTACGTGTTGAAGAACGCGAACGGGATGGAAGTGACCTTGACGAACTACGGGGCACGTCTCGTCTCCGTGATGGTGCCCGACAGGGAGGGCAACTGGCAGGACGTGGTGCTGGGTTTCGAGAATATCGACGACTACGTGAACAGCGATAACAATTTCGGGGCTACCATCGGTCGTTATGGCAACCGGATTGCCAACGGGAAAATAACCGTCGAAGGGGTGGAGTATCAACTGCCACAAAACAACTTTGGCCACACGTTGCACGGTGGTCCGGAAGGGTATGACAGGCAACTGTTCAAGGCAGAACAGCTCAGCGATCAGTCGGTGGCCTTCACCTACGTGTCGCCCGACGGCGAAGCGGGCTTCCCCGGCACCCTGAACGTGAAGGTAACCATGACGCTCACTGACGACAACGCGATCGACCTGCAGTACGAGGCGGAAACGGACAAAGAGACGGTGGTCAACTTGACCAACCACACCTATTTCAACCTTTCGGGTGATGCCAATAACACCATCCTCGATCACTTGCTGATGATCAACGCGGATCAATTCACCCCGGTGGACGATACCTTTATGACCACCGGTGAGATCCTGCCGGTTGAAGGTACGCCCATGGATTTCAGAACGGCCACCGCCGTGGGAGAACGGATCGATCAGTACGAGTACGACCAGTTGAAGAATGGTGACGGGTATGACCATAACTGGGTGTTGAATAGCGGTGGAGATGTCTCGCAGTTGGCTGCCACGGTCTACTCGCCGGCTACCGGCATACAGCTTGAAGTGTACACGGTTGAGCCCGGCCTGCAGGTCTACTCCGGGAACTTCCTGGATGGAACCCTTACCGGCAAAAAAGGGGCGGTATACAACAAGCGTACGGCCATCTGCCTGGAGACGCAGAAATATCCCGACTCGCCGAACAAAGCCGACTGGCCATCTCCTTACCTCAAACCGGGTGAGAAGTACACCAGCCGCTGTATTTACAAGTTCACAGTACAGAACTGATGGAATAACCTGACTTAACTTTCGCATGTAACTGTTTAATAGCTTTCAGGCTCGACAGGCATAAATCCTGCGACCCATCTTCTGCTCGCTCGCTAAAAGAAAAGAACTTGCTAACGCTTCAAACAGCTTTTCTTTTTTAATGCGATCTTCGCAGGATGTGTTCCCGCAGGAGTTTACGAGGGCTTCGCTCTGAAAGCTGAAACAGTAAACAACATGCGAAAGTTAAGTAACCTGACCGTTGGCCAACATGCATGGGAAATGGGTACCGCGGCATGGCAATGAAATAACGGGGGTCGAATGAATAGAAGAAACTTCATATGGTCGTTGGGTTCTGTTTTTCTCGCGAACAGTATGGCGCGGGAGCTTCAGGCTGCGATAAGAAACAGTCCGGGGATTAAGCCGATAGAGGGATCATGGATCGAATTCCAGCACCACAACCCGGCCGAAGGTAAATATTGGGATGAAACCTTGAAGGCTTTTTCGGCCGAACAATGGGATACGAAAGTAAAGGAGATAGCCGATGCCGGGATTAATTATCTTGTATTGCTGAGTGTAGCCATTAACGATAAAGCTTTCTATCCCTCTTCGTTGCAGCCCCCACATGAGATGGGGTGTGAAGACCCACTGGAGGTGGTGTTGAGCGCGGCGGACAAGTATGGCGTGAAGTTTTTCATCAGCAACGGTTATCTGGGGAATTGGAGGAATATTTACGAGGTGATGACGGACCCCTCGGTCGATAAACTGCGGTCGCAAGTCATAAATGAGGTCGCGGAGAAGTACGCTCACCACGATAGCTTTTACGGTTGGTATTTTCCGGATGAAACGGGAATTACGGGATACTTCGAAGGCTTCTTTATCGATTACGTGAATAGATTCTGCCGCGAGATGGCAAAAGTGACTCCCGGTGCGAAAACATTAATCGCTCCCTATGGTACTAGAAACGTGAAGGCAGATGACACATACGTGTCTCAACTGGAACAGCTCGAGGTAGATTTCATCGCGTATCAAGATGAAGTTGGCGTAGAGAAGAGCAGCGTGGAAGAGAGCGCTTTGTTTTTCGAACGCCTTTACAAGCTGCACCAAAAGGCGGCTAAATCTAAGCTCTGGGCCGATGTGGAAGTGTTTTGCTTCGAGGGTCAAGTCTATAAAAGCGCGTTACTGCCGGCGCCTGCCGATCGGGTAATACAGCAACTGCAAGCGGTCTCGCCCTACGTGGAGAAGATCTTCATTTACCAGTACCCGGGATTGATGAATGCACCGGGTAGTACAGCCTTCGCGGGACATCCCGATTCAGAAATCCTTTACACGAAATTGTTGGACAGCGGTTTTATCAATCATAGGTAAGTCTCCAAACGGTAAACTTTTTTTCCGTTACGCTCTTTGTCGATTTTATAAACAATAGGTGAGAGACCAAAACGGCAAGCTTCTTTTCCAGCTACTACTCTTTTGGACTTGAAAATAGGAAAGAGATAAAAACCGTTTTAGAGGGAAAATTATTTCGGGCTGCGCGGCTCCTTGTCAATGGGGAGAACGCGTAGCCCGAAATGTTTCTCGTGGTACTTACAGTAGGGGGCGAGCCCACAGCTCCCGCACTTGGGCTTGCGTGCCACGCAGATGTACCTGCCGTGCAGGATAAGCCAGTGGTGTGCCTTGGAGAGGAGCTCCGACGGGATATGCTTTACCAGCTCCTTCTCGGTTTCGAGGGGCGTCTTGGAGTTATTGGTAAGCCCAAGGCGGTTGGCTACCCGGAAGACATGCGTGTCTACCGGCATGGCGGGGAGGTCGAACGCGACCGATAGGATCACGTTGGCCGTCTTGCGTCCCACACCCGGGATGGTGAGCAGCGAGTCGATATCGGCAGGCACCTCGCCGTTAAACTCGTTGACCAGCTTTTGGGCCATGCCGACCAGGTGTTTCGCCTTGTTGTTGGGGTAGGAGCAGGATTTAATGTACTCGTAAACCACTTCGGGGGTGGAGGCGGCCATCACCTCGGGTTCGGGGAATGCTTCGAATAGGGCGGGGGTAATCAGGTTCACCCGCTTGTCGGTGCACTGCGCGGAGAGGATTACCGCCACCAGCAACTGGTAGTTGTTCGTGTAGTTAAGCTCTGTCTCTGCCGATTCGGCGTTGGCCTGGAACCACCCAATCACCTTCGTGTAACGCTCCTTTTTAGTCATATTTTTATCCTACAGTGTCTTATCCTGCAGTGCTCAATGCTGCGGTATCGCTTTCTTCACCGCTTTTTCAACTTCTTTGAAGACTAAGAAAACCGATTGCCTCTGGTTCTCTTTACCGTTTAATCTCGTCCGATAAGGGGATGAAGCGGGCACTTAAATCGGGATCCTCCATATCGGGATCGAGTGGGTACATGGGGCGGTTGATCCGCTGGTAGGGGATTCGCGTGAGGTCTTGATCTACACCACCCGGAGTGAGCGCCATCACCCAGTCGGCCCTCATCTCGTATAGCTCGACTGTCAAGTATCCTAATTTAACCACCAGGATGTCGGTCTCACGGGGATTCAATCCCAGGTCGGTGAATTGCCGTTCGTAATGGAACGCGTTCCTCTGTTCCGTTACGATAACCTGTACATTCCCTCGTTTAATCACCGCCTCATTGTTGCCCTCCCTCTCTTTGATGGCTGTTACTTCACCTTGTAAGCGGAAAGGGGGTGCGGAGCGATTGTCCACTTGTGCACCGCCCAACCCATCTACCTGCCCCCCTACGCCCACATCAAAGGCCTGTTTTACCACTTCCGGCCCCGGGATGGAGGCGTAAATCAATGATTTGCCACCGGGCCGTTGAAATTCGAGCCGCTTGAAGATCTCGTGAAGGGTCCACGTGACGTCTCCCGCGCCCCCGGCTGTAGGGTTATCCCCCATATCGCTGATGATAAACGGTTTTTTGTCGCTCGCCAACGCTTGGTTCAACGCGTCGTCCAGGTAGGTGGTGGGAGCCACGAACTCGAACTGTTCCCGCACCTCCCAAAAATGTTGGGCCAACG
>DUPB01000159.1 GCA_012838585.1 Bacteroidales bacterium | reverse complement strand
TATAGGCAGGTTCAGACTCTAGTTCCGCTATGGAGCTCCTGGTAAACTGAGAAACCGATGTCTGACTCAAAAACTGCCTGGCTAATTGTAATGCCGCGGTTCGTTCTATCGGGGCAGCAATGAGTGCCGAAAAGATAGAAACAAATGAGAATAATAGGAGAATAGCCCTTTTCATTTGCGAAGATAATGTACTAAAAGTGTCTAAAGCTCATTTTTTTATCATTGATTTTTAATCAAACAAAAATAAAGATCATGATATAGTTTAAAAAGCCGCAAGTTAGTAAAATATTGGAAAATATTACCAAAATATTACCAAAATATTACCAAAAAAAATGCGAAAACATTTGGAACGATTTAAACGATTGTTTAACTTTGTAGGAAAGTGACAGTAACTCTTTTGAGAAGTATATGATTATAGAGCAATCACCCGGTGTAAAGGAGCGCATTCTCGATTCCGCCAAAGGGCTGTTTACCGAGAAGGGATACGCGGGGACGAGCGTGCGCGATATAGCGGCTGCAGCTAACGCGAACGTTGCCCACGTGAAGTACTACTTCGGTTCTAAGGCCAAGCTCTTCGAGATAATATTTGACGAGGCATTCGATATCCTAATAGAGCGAGTGAGCGGAATCGTCGATTCGAACCTGCCGTTCGAGGAGATGATCGAGATGTGGATCACCACCTATTATGATTTATTACCACGGTACCCGCAAATACCGATGTTCGTCTTGAGCGAAATCAACCGCAGTCCGGAGGGACTGGTAAAGAAGATATCCCAAAAGAACCCCGGTAAACTCTTGACCCTTCTCTCGGAAAGGATGGACGCCGAGGTGGGAAGGGGTGCAATTCGCCCCGTAGCGGTATTAGATTTGGGACTCAGTATCTTGTCGCTCTGCATATTCCCGTTCATGTTCGGTGGGTACATCACACGGACGGTCTCTATTTCCGAAGAGGGTTACAATGCGCTCTTAAAGGAACATAAGGAACACGTGATTGATTTTGTGCTGCGGGGATTGCAACCCTAATTTTTTTACCCCCTGTTTAAAACGCTTGTTTAACATAAAGTAGCGTACATCGTAGGGGGTACGGGTTTGAAGGATATAGAAGGATATAGATGGATAACCGTTGGATTGAAAAATGAAAAACAGATACAACATAGGGATTGATATTGGTTCCACCACGTTAAAGGTGGTGGTTCTGGACACCTCCAAGCAGGTGGTACACAAGGTGTACCGCCGCCATAAGGCCGATTTCAATGAGACCCTCCTACAAGAGTTGAAAAGGGTGCGATCGCTCTTCCAGGGGAATAGCCGATTCACCATCGGGGTGACCGGCTCCGCGGGGATGGGCGTTGCCGAGCGCACGGGCATCCCGTTCGTGCAGGAGGTGATCTCCTCCATCCGGGTGGTTCAGGAGCGCTACAGCGATGCCCGCGTGCTGATCGACCTGGGTGGCGAGGATGCCAAAATCGTCTTTTTCGACGAGGGTAGGCAGCCCGACATCCGGATGAACGGTAGCTGCGCCGGGGGTACCGGTTCATTTATTGACCAGATGGCCGACCTGATGAACATCTCGCTGGAGCAGCTGGCCGATGAAGCGTTGGAGTACAACAAGGTGTTGCCCGTCGCCTCCCGCTGCGGCGTGTTCGCCAAGACCGACGTGCAGAACCTGCTCTCCCGCAACATCCCCCGCCCCGATATCGCGATGTCGATACTTCATGCCGTTGCACTGCAGAGCATCACCACCCTCGCCCGCGGCCGCGATATCAATTCCACCACCATCTGCATCGGTGGCCCGCTGACTTTTATCCCGGCCTTAAGGCAAGCGTTCGTGGAGATACTGGGCATCGACGAATCAAAGTTAATCCTGCCCGAGAACAGCGAGTACTTCCCCGCCATGGGTGTGGCCATGGAGCAAGCCAAAGGGGAGATCTTCGACGACCTGACCCCGCTCATCGAGAAGCTAAAAATCAACGAAAGCTTCATCGACGACCACCTGCCACCACTATTTGAAAGCGAGGAGGCATACCACGCGTGGAAGAGGTCACGCAAGGTGAAGCAGCTGAAACGGGTCGATTTGGGTGAAACGGCAAGAACTGGAAGCAAGATAAATACGGGCCAGTCTGGTGAATTGGTTGAAGCAGGGAAACAAGGTAAGCCGGGTGAAGCGAATAGGTCAGACGAACTCAGAAAGCAGGAAAAAACAAGAAAACCGGGAGAGTCAGGAAATCTAAAAGAGAAAACGCAAGTCGACTGCTTCCTGGGCATCGACTCCGGCTCCACCACCTCTAAGATGGTGGCGATGGACCCCTCGGACAACATCATCTTCTCGTTTTACGACTCCAACCGGGGCAACCCGCTGAAGACGGTGGTACGGGGTCTCCAGCAATTTGCGGACGAGGCGAACGAGAAGGGGGTCACCGTCAACATCCTCTCCACTGCTGTCACCGGCTACGGGGAAGATATGGTGAAGTCGGCCCTGAACCTTGACCACGGCATCGTGGAGACCATGGCCCACCTCACCGGGGCTCAGTACGTGGAGCCCGACGTCTCGTTCGTGCTCGATATCGGGGGACAGGACATGAAGTCGATCTTCATCCGCGACGGCGTAATCGCCAACATCGAGCTCAACGAGGCCTGCTCGTCAGGCTGCGGCTCGTTCCTGCAGAACTCCGCTTCGGCCATGAACCTAAGCCTGTCGGAGTTCACCGAGGCAGCCTGCCTCGCTGATCACCCGGGCGACCTGGGCTCACGCTGTACCGTCTTCATGAACTCGAAGGTGAAGCAACTGCTTCGCCAGAACGCGACCCTGGGCGACATCTCGGCGGGCCTCTCCTACTCCGTCGTCAAGAACTGCCTCTTCAAGGTACTCAAGATATCCAACCTCAACACGCTGGGCGACCATATCGTGGTGCAGGGTGGCACCTTCCGCAATGATGCGGTCTACCGTGCCCTTGAGCTGCTCTCCGGGAAGTCGGTCAGCTCCACCGATTACCCAGAGCTGATGGGGGCGGTCGGCGCATCCCTCTACGCGAAAAAGGCGTGGCAAGCCAATAAAACGGAAACCACCTTCGCCGGGCTGGACGCCCTGCCCAACGTGGAGCAGATCGACACCCGGGAGCTGCAGTGCAAGGGGTGCACCAACGCCTGCTCCATCCTCCGCTTCAAGTTCGAGAACGGCAACATCTGCTACGCCGGTAACAAGTGCGAAAAGGTTTTCTACAACAAGGCCACGGCACCAAAGAAGGGGTTCAACGCCTTCGACGAGAAGAACCGGATATTGTTTGAGCGGGGTCATAGACCGCACGCTACTAACAAACAGGACTCTACAGAAACAGGCGAACTAGAGAAAGTCCGCAATGTCGCAGGTTCCACGAACGATACCCGAAAGATAGACCAACAAGCGGAAAAAACAGCAAACGTGAGCAATACGCTCCATGCAGCCGTTAAGGTGAACGGCATCAACGTCCCTAACCAGACAAACGGAGCAAACACGGTCAAGAGCGATAACAAACCACTCCGGATTGGGATTCCCCGGGTATTGAACATGTTCGAGCACTACCCTTTCTGGCACACCCTCTTCACCGAGTGCGGCTTCGAAGTGGTGCTCTCGCCCGAGTCCAACACCTCCCTCTACCAAAAGGGGGTCGGCTGCATCATGTCAGACAACATCTGCTTCCCCGCCAAGCTGGTGCACGGCCACATCATCGCGCTGGTAGACCAGGGGGTCGACCGCATCTTCTACCCGATGATCATCAAGGACAGGAAGGAGTTTCCCTCGGCCTCCAACTCCTACAACTGCCCCGTTGTCTGCGGTTACCCCGACGTGGTGCGCAGCTCGATGGAGCCCGCCGAGAAGTACGGCGTACCGTACGACAAGCCGGTGTTCACCTTCAGCGACGAGAAACACCTCCGGGAGCGCTGCTTCAACTACCTGTCGCCCCTGGGGGTCAACTGGGAAGTGTTCGAGAATGCCTTCAAGCGAGCCAAGGAGGAGAGCGACCGGACCCACCACCAGCTTATCCACGCCCAAAAGGAACGGTTTGACCGTGCCGTGAAGGAGAACAAACTGGTCTTCATCGTGGCGGGCAGGCCCTACCATGCCGACCCCCTGGTACAGCAGAAGGTGGGGCAGATCCTCACCGACATGGGGGCTCACGTCTTCACGGACGACCTGTTCCGGGGCAATGATAACGAGGAGCTGGCCGAGCTCAACATCATCACCCAGTGGCCCTACCCCAATCGGGTGGTCAAGGCCGCGCTGGAGGTAGCCCGGCTCCCCATGAACGTGCAGCTGATCCAGCTCAACTCATTCGGCTGCGGGCCCGACTCGTTCTTCATGGACGAGATCGGCCAGATACTGGCTCGCGGCAGCAAGAACCACACCATCCTACGTATCGACGAGATCGCCAGTCCCGGCTCCGTCCGGCTGCGGATGCGCTCGCTCATCGAGTCGCTCAAGGCAAGGAAAATGGGCGAAGAGATCGACTACAAACCGTTCAAGCCGTACCCGGCTAACTTCACCAAGGAGGACCGGAAACGCACCATACTGGCCCCCTGGCTGGCCGACCATCTCTCGCCCTACATCCCCGCGTTAGGCGAGCTGGCGGGGTACAACATCGTCAACCTGCCCAGGACCAACAAGGCTTCAGCCGAGGCGGGACTGGTGTACGGCCACAACGAGGTATGCTACCCCTCCACCCTGGTATTGGGCGATATTATCACCGCGCTGCAATCGGGCAAGTACGACCTTGACGACGTGGTGGTAGCCATCACCCAGACGGGCGGGCAGTGTCGGGCGACCAACTACGTGGCGCAGATCAAGTTCGGTATGGAGTCCGCGGGGTTCTCCCACATCCCCATTCTGGTACTATCCACGGGGAAGGTGTACCAAAACGACCAGTCGGGATTCAAGGTACCCATACTCAAAATATTGAACATCACCATCTACGCGATGCTCTACGCCGATGCCCTCTACGAGATGTTCAACAGCACCGTCTCCCGTGAGCTCAAAAAAGGAAGCGCTAAAAAGCTGTTCGACTTCTACACCGAACGCGGTATCGAGGCCATCCGGGCGAACGACTGCGGGCGATTACTCTCGGTCCTGGAGCAGGCGGTGGCCGACTTCAACCTGGTACCGGTACACCAACGCGAAGTAACCAAAGTAGGGGTTATCGGCGAGATCTACGTCCGTCTCTACAGCTATGGCCAGGCCAACACGTCGGAATGGCTCCGGGCACATGATATGGAGGTGGTCACCCCGCCCATCCTCGATTTCTGCATGCAGTACTTCGTCAACTCCGAGGTCAACCGAAATAACGGCGTGATGCGGGGTAGCCTACTGAAGAACAAGCTCAACCCCGTTGCCCTGAAGTACATGAATCGCCGCATCGAGAAGGTGGAGGCCATCAAGCGGGAGTACCACCGCTACTCTCCCCCGGTATCCGTCTTCACGCAAGCGGCGTACGCGTCTGAGGTGCTCGACCTGGCCAACCAGTATGGTGAGGGATGGAACATCGCCGCGGAGGTGTCCTGCTTCGCCCGTTCGGGTGTCAACCGGGTGGTCTGCCTGCAGCCCTTCGCGTGCATCGCTAACCACATCATCG
>DUPB01000016.1 GCA_012838585.1 Bacteroidales bacterium | reverse complement strand
GGTCATAGGTCATAGGTGTTGAGTTGTCCCAGCCTCCTTCTGTCGCATCCCCAATTAATCCCCACTCGGTTTTCTCGGCCGTGTAGGTGTAGGGCGAACCGGAAAGGTCTACGTTTAGCCTATAGTAGCCCGCTTCCGTTACATTCAAGTTGTCAGCACCACCGTCATCGGTGAGCACGCCATCGCTGCCGCCATAGCCATAATTTATGCCATCCCAGTTTGGTTGTGATGTGAACTTAAACGCGTGTGGTCCGTCAAAATAGACATACCCATCATATTTGAAGTCGAAATTGCGACAATAGACAGTGGGAGCTGTACCCGGGTCCCAGCCCTGGTGACTGCCCGCCACGTAGAGGGTGAGGTTCTCAATATTGTATGTATACTCCATCATGTTAAGTGTAATCTTAACCCAGCCGGGAGTTTCAATCCTCATTGCGCCGCCGCCAACAAGTTCACCTGAAAGGGCGGGATTCTGGTCAATGGGGTTACCCAGAACGCCATTCCAGGAACCGGCATCTTTGCACGATTTGGGTGCAATTTTAAAGTTGCCCTTTATGTTGTTAGTCAGCAGGGTGAAGATAGGATCTTCGTACACATCTTTTCCGCTGTGGGAGAATTTGTAATCTTCGAGATTACCGAAGTCCCAGTTGTTGGCATCTCCTATAAGGTAGTACTCCGTTTCTATTACGGGACCTACGGGAGTAACCTTAACAGGGCCCAGTACCGTTTTTTCGGGCAGTAACATCTTCTGTCCTCCCTCCTTAATATAGCTTAACACCTCCAGGTAGAGGCTCCGTTCAAAGGGAGCTTTACCATATAGCGTTTTGACCGCTTCGTTTAAATCGTTCGCGGTTATAGTTGCCACGCCGTTTTCTGTTATTGACGAAAGGCTTACGGCATTTTCAAACGATTGGGCATTCGATAATCTCAGAGAGAAATCGAGGGATGCTCCTTCGCTCAATTTACCGGTGGAGGTTGTTTTAACCGCGCTAAAGGTGGCGTCGGCAAGCTGCTCTTCGGAGAGAACAATGGCTGATGCAAGTTGATCTCCCAAAGCAAACTTAAATCCGGTTGTTTCCTGCAATTCCTCCTGCTCGCTTGTTTGCGGGGGTTGTGCTACATGGTCGTAAACGCTGTCATCGCAACTCCACGATACTCCCAGCATTACAGCAAACAGGGCAATCAAGTATATTTTTGTTTTCATTGTGATTAAAATTATTGCTTTCGAAAATATGTCATGAAACGAGCACGAGGTCATCCACGCCAATGCTTGACATCGTGCCAGCTTCATGAATTTGAGTTTATTCTATCTTACCGGTTCTCTTGGTAAAGTTGATATACAACCGTTGTCCGGCTTGTCCCTGAATACGATCCTGGTCGCCTCCTGTACCGCGAGGTACAAACAGGCCATCGAATACCAAAAATTCGGTATGCCACCACTCCTGATCCGGCAGTTGAATGTTCGCACGGATCTCCCCGTCGGTAGTAAAAGCGGGCGATATAAAGTCGGCGTCTGCACCTAATGAGAGGTCGGGCACCTCAAACATAAATTCCGGCAGGTTGTCCCATTTATCTCCTATAGCACCACCCTTGATATATGCCTCGGGTTTAAAGAAGTCTACCTTGAACTTGTAGTCTCTGCCATCGAGAGAGGTTGTAACCACCACGATATACCATCCGGGATTACCAATCTTTATGTTGCCACCTTCATCTGAGGGGGCAGCCAGCGTTACCGACTCATCACCGAAAGTAACTTGACCGAAGCCACGTTCGTTACCGTTCCAGGCTTTTGCATAGTTGAATTTAATTTGAGCGTTATCGCCTTCATTTCCATCTGTCTGTCCCAGGTATTGCATATACCAGAATTTGCCGGGTGTTCCATAAACCGGAACCATCTCGGTCGCGTTGTTCCAATCCCAGTTACCGGCGACATTGCCAATAATATACATCTCCTCCGGCAATTGTACCGGTTCCAATGCAAAGTAGCCCAGTACACGTGGCAGCTCGATAACATTGGAATAGACAGGCGCAAGCCTGCTGTCAGCTATTGTTGCCGCCAAACGCACATAGAGCGGGTGGGGATCTGTTGGATAATCCTCTTGAACCTCAGCCTTGTGAAGCGATACAAGTGCCAGCGCGATATCTTCGGCAGGAACATAAAAGCGTACCTTGTCGTGGCTACCCGGAACGTCAATAAATTCCGCGAAATTTTTCGTCAAAGAGAGCTGTACCGAATAGCGCGTTGCCGCTGTAAAACCGTAATCGGGCTGGTTGGTAGAAAACTCAACCAATCCGGCATTTTTCAGGTCATACACGCCCGATGAGTACTTAGGGATATTAAGTACAAAGCTGTCAGGTTGTTGTATGACAATTTTTTCATCCTCTTGACACCCTGCCATAAAGAGCAGAGATATCAGGAAAATCGTGAAACCATATATCTTTTTCATACGATTGTTTTATTTAACTGTATGTGTATGGAACCTGTCGGTTTCATACGATTATTATATTTTTTCTGTTAATATCCACTATTCTGTACAAGATTGTTATTCGCGCCGGTATCGTCGGCGGGCAAAGGATAAACCTTGAAGTGATCAGATACCGCGACACCATCGGCTACATTACCTTTCCAGGGCCACAGATACGATGAGCTTGTGAACTTGTTGAAGCGTATAAGGTCTGTGCGGCGTTGCGCCTCGTAAAACAGCTCTCTGCTTCTTTCGTCCAGCAGGAAGTCGAGTGTAAGCTCGTTGGCCTTTATAGTTGCAGCGTTGTCGTTGTTGTAAGAGCGTTTACGCAGATCATTAATAAGTTGCAGGGCCGTGGCTTTGTCACCACCGCTACCGCCCCTTAACACCGCTTCGGCGTAGTTGAGGTATATCTCTCCCAGTCGGAACAGCGGGAAATCGGTATACACGATATTACTTGGAG
>DUPB01000015.1 GCA_012838585.1 Bacteroidales bacterium | reverse complement strand
CAGTTGATTGTTGAACAGGAGAGAGAAAAAAGTATCGCATGCGATTTGAAAGATTATTCGTGGATGGAAGAGGTTGACGGAACTAACGGGGTTATTTTCTTTGCAGCCGGGGTGTTTCATTATTTTAAGAAAGATGAAGTGAAGTCCTTGGTATTAGAGCTTTCAAAAAGATATCCGGGAGGATGCTTGCTGTTTGACAGTGTTGGAAAACTCGGTTTAAAACTGATGATGTCAAAAGCGATAAAAAACATGGGCATTAACGATGTAGAGGGTCTGTTTTATGTGAATAACCCCATAAAAGAATTGAATTGGTCAAATAGAATCAAGGTTACTTCAAAGGGTTATATGTTAGGTTATTATGATATGAAAAGTCCCGGTATTCTTTTTTCACATCGTCTGCTTGCAAGGATTGGCGATAAAATAATCAAGATGGCGGTAAATAGGATGATTTTTGAATAGATTGAGATATAAGTATATGTAAAAACATTATGAACAATAACACACGGTTTTGGGATATTGTTGCCAGTGTCTATGATATTTTCGTGAATGTCATAAATGCAAAAACACACCGACAATTGCTCGGGGAAATTACCCGCCTTATTCAGCCGACTGACATCGTTTTAGAGTGCGCGTGCGGGACAGGCATGCTCACGGAAGTTATTGCACCACGTTGCACTAAACTGATAGCGACGGATTTTTCAACAAAAATGTTGCAACGTACCAAAAAAAAATGCAAGTACTTTACTAACACAGATTTCAGGACGGCTGACATAACGAGTTTAGATTTTAAAACCGATTCATTTGACAAAGTTGTCGCGGGCAATGTTATTCACTTGCTTCAATATCCGCGCAAAGCTTTACGTGAGATGGAACGTGTCTGCCGTCCCGGTGGAAAAATAATCGTGCCGACTTATATCGTCACAAGCAAACAAGAGAAAATTACTCGTATCTATGGCAAAATGGGTGCGAGGTTTCAAAACAAATTCACGTTCGCGTCATACGAACAGTTCTTTATTGATGCAGGTTATACCGATGTGGCGTTTATCAAAGTAGAGGGAAAAATTCCTTGTTCGGTAGCCGTAATAGAGAAAAAGGATAAAATAAAGTGGTGAAACACAAGCCCATATTTTATCAAGAGTTAGCACAAACCAATGTATGTTCTATAGACGGAAAAAATCATGAAAGAAGAAATTAAATTTACGGGAAATATTAATTGGGACAGGGTACGTCTCTTCCTGAAGATAGGTATTGTTGGGGCTATTATTATCTTTGTAGGCGACTTGCTTATGGGCTGGGGTGTTAAGAATATGAGTTTGTCCGGATTAGAGCAACAGGTCTCTCAATATCTTACGGTGTCCGACCGTAGAATGTTCTGGTCGTCACTTTTGGGGTTGCTTGGCGTTCCCATCGCCTGCGTTGGTCATTTTGGAGTTTATAAGCTACTCAAACCCTATTCACGGAAATATGCCAAATTGTATCTAATAGGAATTTTGGGGTTCTTAGCTTTTGGAGGTGCCGGTGTCCACGTCTCTTCCGTGGAGTCCGCCTTTTTTTATAAGTATATGACAGCGACCGATCCGAGCACCGCCTTGGCTACTTCCATGAAATTCGCGTCTTATTTCCTCTTGCCTCTTTACATAGCTCTTGTGAGCTGCTGGATTATAATGGTTTATGCACATATAAAGGCTGTTGCAAAGGGTTTCAGCCCTTATCCCCGTTGGTGCTGGGTTTTTTCTATGCCGGTAGGTACGTTGCTTTTCAGCCTTATTGCTGTTTTCGGCAACCACGCGGTGGTAAACGCCATAATGGTCGGCACCTTTAGCCTGGGCAATATATGGGCGTTAAGCGGAGCTTTGTTGATGCTGGGGAAGGCAAAAGAGAACCGGGATAAATCTATCTGTATGACGAAACAAACAATTTAAAAAAACAGAGAGATGATACATGTTGATATGGGAAAAGTCACGACAAAGAAGAATACCGTACAGGATTAGTCATGGAAATAAACGATAGAATACGCGACGCTTACCGGCTTACAGGCAGCAATAGCTTTTATGACGGCATGATTACTTGTTCTACAATTCTTGGCAGGTTAGTCAGTCGTATCGTGTGGGATATGAATAAAGAGGATAGCGCTGGCTATCAAACGCAGGCGCTATCCGGTATACCGGAAGACTTTTCAGGGCATCTACTGGAAGTTCCGGTTGGAACGGGTGTATTGACAATGCCTGTCTATCAAGCAATACCTAATGCCTTGATTACCTGCCTTGACTATTCGCCGGATATGATGGTTCAAGCGCGGAGAAAAGCGGACAATTTGGGGCTTGATAATATCGTTTTTCAGCAAGGTGACGTGGGTGCCTTGCCTTTCAAGGAGAATAGTTTTGACACTGTACTTTCACTTAATGGTTTCCACGCTTTTCCAAATAAACATGCGGCATATCAAGAGACCTTTCGGGTGCTCAAAAGCGGAGGTGTGTTCTGTGGCTGCTTCTACGTTACCGGTATTTGCAAACGAACCGACTGGTTTATCCGCCATATTTACCAACCGCTTAAATTCTTCACCCCGCCATATGAAACCATGGAGAGCTTGAACGCGCGTCTCAAATGCATGTACAGCCAAGTGAAGATAAATCATGTGAAGTCTATCGCTTGGTTTATTTGCAAAAAATAATATCCGCAAGTAAGCCTTTAATAGCGATTGTTAACTATAAAGGAGAATATTACATGTCAAAAAGGGCTACGAATTTTCAAAAGAAATTCATGAGCAGGTTGTTCAGGGGCAAGGGGATTTTCAAGCCCCTTAACACCGGCTTTATTGATGAACACGTGGCGTCCATCAGAGAGTGGGTTGCCCACACATCAGGACACGGACCATATGGGGGCGGTAGAGAGGGATAGTAAGCTTTTATTCAAACATGCAACGCTTTATATCGGTGAAATAGAAAACAGGTATCTCACGGGAGAAGTGCGACGAAAAGTTTTCCGGGGTCTTTACAAGCTTCCAAAAGTGCAAACGGATAACAAGAAAGTACTTTTAAAAGAGGGACAAATTATTTATATTCACGACATTAAAATAGAGTGCATCCTTGTTCCCGGGCATACATGGGGGCATATGGTCTTTTTAATTGATGATAAGTATCTGTTTACAGGAGATACAATCTGGTTTGGAGCGGACGGCGGGTATAGTTTTTTATCGACATTAGCAGAAGATAATAAGCTTTCGGTGCAATTTCTCGCCCGATTAAAACGAATAGTAAAGGGAAAACAGAGAAGCATAAAGGTCATAACGGGTCATACGGGATATAGTGACGATTTGGACTTCGCTTTTAAACATATCGATAAAGTATGTAACCCTTTATCTAAGAAGTTTTATAACCCTGGCGCTCCTTATGACGGATACGACGAGTCAGATGATTCAGAAGAGCATGCACGTAAAAAGACTTTTTATGAGAACAAAAACGATTGTCAAGTCTTCTATGTTTCATGCCAACAAAGAGGAAGTATTTCATAGGTTGCAAAAACTTGAAACCTTGCAACATATTGCTAAAGCTTTTGCAATCCGATAGCTTAAAAGCATAAATTAGTCATATAATTGACTCATAGAGCTCTCTTTAGCTTTGACTATTCCATCCCCCTACCGTAGAATAATATCTGAAATAACAGTCCTCTTTTATTGCTTTTATATTCACAAAAATGGTATATTTGTTTCGTAAACAGGATACTGTAGTCAATGTAAAAAAAGCAACCTAATTACAGTTTTCGATATCTTGGCAGGAACACTAACCGTTTTAAGCAAAAAGAGATGAAAACAAAACCATTACTAACCGGACTAATTATCGCATTTTCAGCTTTTTGTAGTTGCGATATGCAAAAAGAGATAGAGGGGGATATTTTTTCAATATCATTTTCTAAAAGCAATTCATTGTTTGACTATTTTTATGAGGCGACAATTGACCAAAATGGTTTGATGCAAGTTACAGATATAAATGGACTGACAGAAACCAACAGACAATCGGAATATATACTGGATGATTCAGATATAAAGATGATTAAGGAAAAGCTGAACAGCTTGGTTAAAGTAGATATTTCTGACAAATACGGATTTGATAATGAAAACAGCCCAACGGATTTGCCTGTAACTAAATTGAAATATAAAACAACAGTAAAATCAGATTCTACATCAATCTATTATCCGAAAGAGAATGAATTACCTGTTGAATTAAACGCATTTTTACAGACTATCAAGCAAGTAATATTGGATAACGATACATTGTTAAATCATTGAATGTAAACGCAGAGCTGACACCTTACCATCAACCGTTGTACGTCAGGTATAACAAAAAAAATAATCGTATGCGAAGACATGTAATAGCCATTGTTATTTTGACACTTAGTTTGCATACAAATCTATTTGCAGACATCGCTCCCAATCCCATTGAGTCAAAATCGATAAGCCCGAAAGAGCAGACATCCATCAGGATGGTTTCTGAAAAAGTTGTCGTTGACCTGTATAATGACAGCTCCGTCGTTACATGCTCATTTGAAATGGAAAACCTTGGAGAACAAGAGAAAGTGCAAATAGGATTTCCCGAAATGACATTCCACTATTATCAGCAAAAAAGTAAGGTGGATGAGGCAAGCAGATTCCTGGTAAAGGAAAACGGTAAAGTGGTACAAGTTGACTTTCCCGACTCATTGAAGTATAACCAAGAGTACCGAGAAAAGGTAGAACGTTATCAAATCAGAGAGGAGTGGTATTTATGGGAAAGTGAATTTCAAAAAGGGGAGTCTAAAACCATTGAAGTGGAATACTCATTGCCATTCGGGATGCTCAGAAATACAAACGAAAGATTCTTTACTTACCTGTTAAGCACGGGCGCGGATTGGAACGGAACAATTGGAAAAGCCGAGATTATTGTAAACCTGAAAGATATAGAACCAGATTCACTGGTTTCCATGACGCCTGATAACTATGTTATAACCAACGACCGACTGACATGGACTTTCACTGATCTTGAGCCAACGACGAAAGATGATATTCAGATTTATTACAATTCGAACAAAATCCTCTATACAGGAAAAAAGCCTGTTCCGGCTGTAATAATGATTGATGGAAAGGTAGAAAAAGATTTTAAATTAAATACAATGGATCCTAAAGATATTGCAGGCTTTAAGGTTATCAAGGATCCTGAAGAGGCCAAGAAATACACGGATCAAGTTGAGGGTGGTGTCGTGATCATTTACACAACAGACCTCATTCTAAATACAATAAATGAACTGATACAATCAAAATCTAAAGAAAAAGCCGATTTTTCTGATTATCAACAACTAATAGAGGGTTATGACCTGTTTATTAATCAGGAAAAAACTGATTTCTGGCAAATTGTGGATGTTGAGAGCAAATCAGTAACAAAGGTGGAGATCATTGATTCAAAAGAGGGGAAGAACAAAATAATGATTCATCAGGATTAGACTATTTTTAGCCACGACTTAATCCAATTAAAACTTCTCCTTTGCTCGTTTGGAAGCCTAACGCGTAACCCCCAAACCCGCACGCTACAAAGCAGAGGGGCGTTAGCGTGCATTATTAGGAACAACACCGACATGGGTAAAAACGGAAAACAGATGAAGAGACTATCTGAAATCATCTTGATGGGAATTTTGATCGCGATGTCAACAAAGAGTTTTGGAGAAATATGTATAAATACCATTCTCAAAAACAGTATGGCGCACCAAAAATTATTGACGGTTGGATGGTCAAATTCTTTCCCTACGATAAAGAGGGTAAACGTAACGACTTAAAAAAACTTGAAGGCGGGGGTAATTTACCGGAAGAGATAGTGAAACTGGTAAAGTATTTACATTTTAAAAGAAGAGGTCATCTTCATTCACTGGCATTGAACCTAAAAACATTGCATAAAAAACATACACTTTTCAATATAAAATCCAGCTGTAAATATACACTTTTCAAATTTTAGCAAGGATTCGAGAAAGAGTTATTGCTAAATATGAATATTGACCAAAATGAAAGTATCTTTGTGTACATGTGAAATTGCCGATTACAACTTTCAAAAAATATTCAAAAGTACAACAGAAAGCGAAAACATTCACAATATGCCATACTAGCAACAATTAAAAACAAACGACAATGAAACATCTGACCAAATTATTAGGAGTGATTATTCTTCTGGCATTTTTCGGTTGCGCTCAAAACCGTGACAGTGCTACGTTTGAAATGGCTGACGAAGAGATGGTCGCACCGACAAGCGAACAAATAATCAACGAAACGGATGAAACGGTAGAAACAACTGAAACGGCTGAAACAGCTGAAACGGCTAAAACGGCTAAAACGGCTGAAAAGGCAGAACGGAAATTAATCAAAGAGGGACGGGTTGAATTCGAGACAGACGATTTGAACTCGACCAGGGAGAGCATTTTTGAAGCGGTCAAAAAATACAAAGGTTACGTCTCTTCAGACCAGGAGTTCAAATCGCCGGGAAGAAAGAGCAATACCGTTATCATTCGTGTTCCTGCTCACAATTTCGACAACTTGCTAAGCGACGCGACCCAAGGTGTCAAGAGATTTGAAAGCAAGGAGATTAACGTGAAAGATGTGACCGAAGAATTTCTTGACATTCAAGCGAGACTTAAAACGAAAAAGGAACTTGAACAACGGTTTATCGACCTGCTTAAAGTAGCCAAGAACGTTACTGAAATACTGGAAATTGAAAAACAAATTGGAGAACTGAGGTCAGATATTGAATCCATTGAAGGTCGACTGAAATACCTGCAAAACAGGGTGTCGTTTTCGACGTTGACAATGTCATTCTACGAGACTATCCCAAACGAAACAGCGTTCGGGCAAAAATTCAAAAATGCCCTTAGAAATGGCTGGGACAACTTGATTTGGCTGTTTGTCGGGCTGACTAACATATGGACATTTATCTTAATTGCAGTCGCCATCGTAATTGGAATTAGGGTTTATAGAAAAAGAAAAAAGCAGCGTGGGGTTTAGGCAGTTGCATGTTGCATTCTGCGTCGCACTAGTTTGTGCCGGCGGATAGCGAATAAGCCCGTACCCCTTACCAACCATACCGTTATCAGCTGCACATCACCATAGTATCCGAAAATCTCCTTAAAATAGTTGGTTCATATTTTTGTAGTTGAGTAGTTGAATTTCTGCCGTGTCGTTTTCAAAGTCACCGGCATAAAGAATGGCTTTATGGGTTAATCTGCTTTTCAATAATGAGTTTAACGATTTGATGCTTGTCTCAAATTCAGGATGATAGGTTTGTGACGATTTGATTTCAATGGCAGAATAATCATTGCCGTTTTTAAATAGTAAATCAACTTCAACACCGTTACTGTCACGATAGAAAAACAGATTGCTCTCCTTGCCATGATTGTACCGATGTTTAAATGCTTCCATCACGATAAAGTTTTCAAAAAGGTGACCACGCATTTTATCCCTTGCCAACTGCTGTTCCGTTTCTATGCCTAACAGATAACAGGCTAACCCGGTGTCGCAAAAATAGAGTTTGGGCGTTTTGGTCAATCTTTTTTTTATGTTTTCATAGAATGGTGGCAGCAACTTGATAATATATGATGCTTGCAAAACGGAAAGCCAAGATTTAATGGTATTTACCGACACCCCCACTTCACCGGAGAGTTCCGAAGCATTAAATAAACTCCCTATACGTCCCGCGCAAAGTCCGAGAAATGTCCGAAACTGCATCATATCTTTTATTTTTAACAAATCGAGAACATCTCTTTCCAAATAAGTTTTCACGTACGATGGATAAAACAAGTTAGGGATGTTTTTACCGGCATATAGCACAGGGTAAAATCCTGTTAGCAACACTTCGTTTAACGTTTTTTCATCCACCTGTTTTTTTACTTCGTTATAAGAGAAAGGCATCAGTTCTAATACTCCTGTTCGTCCGGCAAGAGATTGAGTGATCTTCTTGATGACTGTAAATTGAGAGCTACCCGAAAGAACAAATCGCTTTTCCGGATTTTCATCTACCATACCTTGTATGTAGGAGAGTAAATCGGGTACGTGTTGCACCTCATCCAATATCATTCCTTCCGGATGTCGGTTAAGAAATCCAATGGGATCATTTAATGCAAAATGCCGAATATCCAAATTTTCTAACGAATAGTATGGCAACTGATTGAATACTTTGCGTAGTAAAGTTGTTTTCCCTGATTGACGAGGTCCTGTCAACGTGATAACGGGGAAGTATTGATACATCTCAAGCATCACGGGGGCTATGTCTCTTTTGATAAAGCTCTTATCCATTATATGCAATTTTGAAGTTGTACTGCAAAATTACATAAAGGCATGATGTTATGCAAACAAAAATCATATAATCTGATTAGAGCATAACAAGAAGTGATTCTTAACAGTGACAGATAAATAAGGTGAAATTGTTAAAATGATATCGCCGAGTTGTTGGTTTATTATTTACGAATGTGGTACTTTTGTTTTGTAAATTAAAAGCCAGTGCAGACTAGCAAAAATGTACCCTATTATTTGACGGCAGTAGGACTTTTTATCTTGTTGAAGTTCGCCTTTACACTCGCCGACAATGAGGATTTGTTTTTTCTCCTCAAACCAACCGATATACTTGTCGGACTTTTGACCGGTTCACGCTCTGTCTACCTCCAGGATAGCGGGTATTTCCATGAACAACTAAACATCCTCATTGACAAATCTTGTTCGGGTTTCAACTTTTGGGCTTTGTGCTTTTTACTCTTTACTTATCTGACAGTAAGGCACTTTGACAAGACCACAGGCAAAATCCTGACTATTCCTACTTCCTTAATCGGGGCCTACCTGCTGACCCTATTTGTAAATACATCGAGAATTTTCGTTTCAATCATCGTGCAGGGACAGACGAATAACATTTTACTGAACCGGCAACCTATTATACACGAGGCTATTGGAATCATCACTTACCTATCATTCCTGATTTTGGCTTACTTGCTGATTGATTATCTTTTAAAAAATCGACGACAAAATGAGAAATCTGCATAATCCGAAATGGCTTTATATTGTAAACACGCTGCCGTTAGTGGTGCTGTTTTTCCTTTTCTTTGGTCAGTTCAGTATCATTAAAACCTTATTGGATGAAGACTGCATCCGACTTTGGAAAATTTTCGGGCTATCACTGGGAGTTCTTGGCTTGCTCAATTTTGTTTACGCGGTTTACTTGACGTTAAAAAGGAAAAGTGTTTCGGTTTGGTATGGCGTCATTGCCCTGGTCTGTTATATCTCTTTCCTTTACCTGTACGCTTGTTATTGGCTCAAGATCTTTCCTTCTTCTATCCCTCGATGGATGGTTTCGGGTAACCTCTTTTTGTACGTTGGAACCTTCCTGATGCCCACGCTTGCCTATGCTTTATTCATTTTGGTGTCTCATTTCACACCTGAGAACAAGGAACACAAGGCTGGGGTGAATTTTTTGATTGCCGTTGGGATTCCTCTTTTGGCTTACCTGTTCGTACAAATCGTTCTTCCATTATGGCAGCATGTTGAAGGGAGATTTTACACGCATGTTTTCTTGGTGCTTGCTATTTCCGCCACCGTGGTTTTTCTCTTTTTCCTGGTTAGGGGCGTTTTTATCATCGCAACAAAAAAGGCGCATGTTTGGCAGAAGTATCAATTAGCCTGGAAAATTCCTATCGCCATTGTACTGCCACTGTTGGGTTTACTAGTAAATAACGGACTCCTGTTTGATGATTTTGGCACGAGTGATTCGGGAATTTTCGGAGATTTCAGCAATGCTTGGTTTTATATCCTTGCTGTTATCAATGGCACCTTGGTTTGCTTGCCCAACCTTGAAAATAAAACATATCGGCTACTGTTATTCATCGGAAGAAGTATAACATTCGCTTACACGCTCTATTTCTTTTTGGTGTTCCTCCCCTTTTTGCCTCTCTCCGTAATAGCCATCATTGCCATCGGTACAGGATTTTTAATGCTGACCCCTTTACTGCTGTTTGTTATTCATCTTAACGAGCTGTCAAAAGATTTCGCCTACCTGAAACCACTGTTTTCAAAAACAACTCTTATAGGGATGTCAGTAGCGGGATTTTTGTTGATCCCGGCAGGTATAACCGCAACTTACCTGAAAGACAAAAGCGTTTTACATGAAACGCTATCCTATCTATACACTCCGGATTACTCGAAGCAGTATGATATGGATAAAGTTTCGCTTCAAAAGACGCTGAAAGTGATAAAAAGCCATAAAAAAGGTAGCAGGGGCGGAGTATTGGGTAATGGAATTCCCTTTTTATCCTCCTATTTTAACTGGTTGGTAATGGATAACCTCACCCTGTCTGATGCAAAAATCAGTACCATTGAAAAAATATTCTTCGGCAACAGCTCTTTCAAGTTGCGACCCGAAGATATCCAAAACGATAATGTCCAAATAACCAACATTTCTACCCATAGCACTTACGACAAAGTCCAACAAGCCTGGAAAAGTTGGGTCGACCTGGAGATAACCAACAAAAGCGGAAATCTTTGGGGCGTGGAATACGCGACGACCATTGACTTGCCGATAGGTTGTTGGATCAGCGACTATTACCTGTACGTGGGGGACAAAAAAGAGCCGGGGATTTTAGCAGAGAAAAAAACGGCGATGTGGATATTCTCACAGATCCGAAATGAGAATCGAGACCCGGGGATTCTATATTACCTAACGGGGAACAAAGTGGCTCTCAGGGTGTTCCCTTTCGCCAAAGACGAAGTAAGAAAGACAGGTATAGAGTTCCTGCATAAAGAGCCAATACAGCTCAACATTGATGGCAACGTGCTTGAACTGGGTAACGATGAAGAGACGATGTACGAAAATATTAAAACCGAAAATGTGGCTTACGTATCAGCCAGACAAAAGCAACAGTTGAATTGGGTTAAGCGCGAACCCTATTTTCATTTTTTGGTTGACGTTTCCAAGGAGCAAAAGGGCCATTCAACCGATTTTATCCAGAGAGTTGAACGGGTCGTGGACGCTTATCCCCCACTTTCGGATAACGCCCGAGTCAGCTTTGTCAATAGTTATGTAAATACGATAATGTTGGATGAAGAGTGGAGGGACCAATTTGGCTTGCAAAATTATGATGGCGGATTCTACTTGGATCGGGCAATAAAAACAGTCCTGTATCACGCCTACCTAGATAATTCGAACAGATATCCTGTCATCGTGGTTGTAACGGACAGTATGCAACATGCAGTGCTCGATAAAGATTTCGCGGACTTCAGGTTTGCCTTCCCTGAAAGCGATCTGTTTTATCATCTCGACGAGAACGGGAATCTAAGAGAACACTCGTTAATGGATAATCCACTGAAAGAGTTACCGGAAGTAGAAAGAGAATGCATGTTTTGTGAAACCGTTTTGGAATACAGGTTATCAGACAATTCAATTGCCTATTTACCCAACAACAACGAGCCAAGCATCATTTTAAAGAGAGATATATTCGAGGTTACCGAAACAGAGATAAAAGAAAAAAGTTGGCCATCAGCCTTGACTATGCAGGGGCAATGGATGTCGCAAACACTTCATCCCGAGACTTCAAACGAAGGATGGCATCATTTGGTCAAACAGAGTTTTATCTCTAAGGTGATGACGCCGGTAACCTCCTACCTGGTGGTAGAGAACGAAGCGCAAAAAGCCATGTTGAAAAAGAAACAAGAAGAGGCTTTATCCGGCGACAAATCATTAGACCTTGGCGAAGAGACTCAGCGAATGAGCGAACCAAGTTTAATACTATTGACCATCCTGCTCTTGCTTGCCGTAGGGTACTGGGAAAAAAGAAAGCGGCAAAGGATAGAGTGAAATGATTAACCCATGTTATTGCTTGTTTCCCACGAATGTGGTACTTTTGCCTGTAGATTCATTTAACAACGGTTACAGATGACCATTTCAACAGAACTTATTTTACTCATCGGCTCAGTACTGTTTATTATCAGTATGCTGGTAGGGCAAGCAGGACACCGTTTTGGAGTACCCATTTTATTGCTTTTCCTTTTAGTGGGCATGGTATTCGGTTCCGATGGGTTCGGGCTCGATTTTGAAAATATACAAATGGCGCAAGCCATAGGATCGGTTTGTTTGGCCATCATCCTGTTTTCGGGGGGATTGGATACCCGGTTCTCGGAGATAAAACCTGTAATCGGTCCCGGGGTGGTGCTGGCTACCTTGGGGGTGCTGCTTACCGCTGTTCTTACAGGGGTGTTCACCTACTGGATGACCGAGAGGTTTTTCCCTTCGTTGGGATTAGGTCTTCTCATGTGTATGCTGCTTGCTTCAACGGTTTCGTCCACCGACTCGGCTTCCGTTTTCGCGATTTTACGCTCCAGGGGACTGACGCTGAAAAACAACTTACGCCCAATGCTCGAGCTGGAAAGCGGGAGCAACGACCCAATGGCCTACTTGCTAACGATCATGTTTATCGACATCATTCAATCGGGTGATAATCCCAACTACCTGATGGTGGGACTGAACGTGGTGATTCAACTGGTCGTGGGTACCGCGATGGGGATCCTGTTAGGGCGTTTGGTGGTGAAAATCATCAACAAAGTAAAAATGGATAACGATTCGTTCTATCCCATTATGCTGCTTGTCTTCGGGGTGTTTATCTACGCTGCCACCTACTATTTAAAAGGAAACGGTTACCTGGCGGTGTACATCGCTGGCCTGGTCATCGGCAATTCCCGATTCGCGCATAAGCGCTCCTCCATGAGGTTTATGGACGGTTTCGCATGGATGAGCCAGATATTGCTGTTCCTTACGCTTGGTTTGCTGGTTAACCCGAGTGAGCTGGTTGAGGTAATCGTTCCTGCGCTGATCATCTCATTCTTTATGATTCTATTCGCCCGTCCCATCACGGTTTTCTTATGCCTGGCTCCCTTCCGAAAAGTGGGTTTTAAAGACAAGATGTATGTATCGTGGGTGGGGTTACGCGGCGCGGTTCCCATTATTTTCGCTATTTTGCCTTTGGCAGCAGGAGTGCCCGGTTCGCGTTTGATATTCAATATCGTGTTCGTGCTTACCCTTGTTTCGTTGTTGATGCAAGGGACCACCTTGCCGATGGTAGCAGGTATGTTCGGGTTGGCTGAAAAACCGAAGCAATACAGACCGTTAAAGGATTTTGACGTGGACTTTGCGGAAGAGATTAAGTCGGTAATGACGGAGATCCTAATTACCGAAGAGACATTGAATTATGGTAAAAACTTGTTGGAGTTGCCCTTCCCCGACAATACCCTGGCGGTTATGGTAAAGCGTGGCGAAAACTATTTTGTCCCGACAGGGCAAACCGAACTACACGCCGATGATATATTATTGATCATTTCAGACGATGAGAAAGCATTAAAAGAGACCTATAGAAACATCGGTATTTCGGATTTCACCTACCGCAAAAATCAATAAAAACTGTATATCATCAACTTAAACAGATAATACAATGAGAACTATTTTCACGCTGATCGTTGCATTCATTCTTTTCACACCGTGTAAATCTCAAAGTACTGACTTATCCCTAAAACTTGAGAAAGGAAAAGATTACAAACAAGTTACGCAATCAAAAGTGACTCTCGTTCAAGAAGTTAGCGGGCAAAAAATTGATGTCGTCACGACTATTGGCGGCACATTGACTTTTTTCGTTAAAGATGTGAACGAAAATGGGTATGTCATGGACGCTACATACGAGACGCTGGGCATGTCTATGAAAATGCCACAAGGCACAATGAGCTTTAACTCCGAGAGTAAAGACCCAAATGATATTTTCTCCACCATTTTAAAGGCCATGAAATCTAAACCCTTTGAAGTGATCATGAGCAAAACGGGCAAGGTAACGGAAGTTAAAGATATTGAAAACCTTTGGGAAACAGCGATCAATCAATTTGAGTTACTAACCGACGCGCAAAAAGAGCAAATAAAAGCACAGTTAACGAAATCATACGGGGCAGATGCACAAAAAGGCAATATTGAATCAGCAACGGCAATTTACCCAGACAGGCCTGTCAACAAGGGAGATAAATGGACTATTCAAACCAAACTGGAATCGGGAATGGTTGCAAAAATGAGCACGGAGTATGAATTTGTCGATTTGACCTCCGATTACGCGTTAATAAAAGGCCATTCGACAATTAAAACAGACGATAAAGACGCGTATGTCGAATTAGAAGGAACTCCCATGAAATATGACTTGACCGGTACCATGGAGTCAGAAATTAAGGTAGACACACAGAGTGGATGGATTATTGAAGCTATAATAAATCAAGAGATAAAAGGTGAGGCTTCTGTCAAAGCAACTCCTGAACGACCCTACGGAATGGTAATACCTATGACAATGACTACCGAAACGGTGATTACCAATGAATAAAGTCGGACAGTCGGTATACGTGTCATTCAATGGCAATCCATACAAAAAGTAAACATGAAAGAGCTAACACGTCGTAATTTTATTCGCACCGGACTCACGGGAATCGTCGGGTTAACAGCTGCCTGCACAGGGTTGAGGAAATTTAATGTTGCCCCCGGAGAGGTTATGGTTGACAGGGTCAAACTGGGAAACTCGGGACTAAAAGTTTCGCGCATTGCCTTGGGAACGGGCACCAAAGGTTACTCAAAAGCATCGAATCAAACCCGGTTGGGCATGGAGCAATTTGTAAAAATGGCCCGACACGCCTATGACAGAGGAATACGGTTCTTTGACATGGCCGATGGGTACGGATCGCATCCATACGTGGGTGAAGCGATAAAAACCTTTCCTCGCGAAAAAGTCACGTTGCTCACCAAAATCTGGACACACGAGGACGGCTCAGAGAATAATGTTCCCGTACGGGAAACCCTTAACCGTTACAGGAAGGAGATGGGGACCGATTATATCGATATCGTACTGATGCACTGCCTCACGAGTGGCGGATGGAGCCATAACCGCAAACATTACATGGATGGGCTCGCGAAAGCCAAACAGGATGGGATCATCAAAGCCGTAGGCGTTTCTTGCCATAACTGGGATGCCATGGTTGAAGCAGTGGAGAATCCCTGGGTAGATGTAATCATGGCACGCGTAAATCCGTTTCAAACCCTTATGGACAACACACCCGATGCTGTAAAAGAACTTCTCGGGAAAGCCAAAAAGAAAGGAATTGGCGTGATCGGCATGAAAATTTTTGGTGAAGGCCGTAACATAAGTGTCGAGGAACGCGAGCAGTCATTTAAATTCGCGCTTACCGAAGGTAACACCCATTGCATGACACTGGGAATGGAATCCATTGATCAGGTTGACGATGCCGTAAACAGGGTGATGAAACTTGTCAAGGGATAGGCGGCGCACCTGGCTGTTAGGAAAGCAACTATGTTATTACAATACGCGAGAAAATACTCCAAATTAATTGCCGGGCAACTCCTGTTCGCGACCATTTGGGTGCTTTCGCAACTCGCGATTCCGCGACTGATGGTGGATATCATCGACTACGGGATCATGGTGAACGATATGAACCAAATCGTACACCGTGGTATGCTTATGTTGCTGGCAACCGTAGTGAATATTGTTTCACTGTTGATTTCGATATACTTTTTAACGAGGGTAACAGCGGGTATTTCAAGGGATTTAAGGGGCGACCTGTTTGAACGAATCATCGACTGGTCGAAGGAGACCAGAGGGGGCTTCTCCAACTCTACTTTGATCACCAGAACGGTAAATGATGTGAAGCAAGTGTCGATGCTTATCGACATGTCGTTGCGCAAAATTTACACGTTAACCATCACGGTAATCGGCGCGGTAATTATCTCATTTTCCATTGACGCGAAAATGGCATTGATCATCCTGATCATCATCCCGGTTATCTTTATCCTCGCGCTTAGGCTAACCTCAAAAGCGCTTCCAAAATATAGCCGCATTCGGAAGGCCATCGACCAGATGAACCAGCGTTTCAGAGAAAACGTGACGGGCATTCGCGTGGTGAAAGCTTTTAACAAGTCCGATTACGAGACGAAAAAGTTCCGGGAGGCGACGAAGGAGGCGTGCCAGGCGAACGTGCAAGCGGAATCGACCATGATGCTGTTAAGTCCCCTTGTACTGCTTTTCACCAACATACTAATCCTTATCCTGCTCTACCTGGGGGGTGTGCGGTCCGTACTGGGAACGATTACCGTGGGTGCCCTGATAGGTCTGATTGAATACGCCATCATGGCCCTCAATAACATCCAGCAATTCGCGTCGATCATCACCATTTTCCCGCGCTCGAAAGTGTCCATCGACAGGATTCAAGAGATACTGGCGACCGAAGAGGTGCTACAGGTAAAAGAGAGACTCCCGGGAGTCAAAGAAACGAGTG
>DUPB01000158.1 GCA_012838585.1 Bacteroidales bacterium | reverse complement strand
ATGGGTCCGGTCATCAGAAATATCACATCACTGTTTAGTTTTGGCATAACATTTCTGATAAACCATGAAAACCCTTTGCGTAAGGCCGGTCTGCCGGATGACATCACGATATGTTTCCCCTCGACATCTACTCCATAAACGTTTTTTAGGCGATCTATCGTCTCCTCTCTGTTAAAAGGAATATCTTTTAACGATGTATCCACACCATTCGGTACAGTAAATGTGGTATGTTCGCTAAAATTGCGCTTTATGCACTCATTTCTGGTAAAGTTACTGACACAGATGGCACCGGCAAATTCAACCAGTTTTGGAACAATTTTTTGCTGATATACTCCCAATGGGAAAGTGATATCTAAACCGTGATAGGTTACAATAACCGGTATGTGGGTTAATTTTTGCAACCAGAGGCAGGCTACGCCCATACCGCCATCGTTAAGGTGAATAAGCTTGATGTTTGGATGCTCTTTCAGAAACCTCTTCACCCTTCTCCTCAATTTGGCAAACCAGAGGGTCTTGTTGCTGTTGTCATCATACGCGATTACATGCGTCTCATAATATTGTTTGAGGCCGTTGGTGAGTTCATAGCTCTGTCTCTCCATTCCACCAATCGCTGGAGGATATTTATGTGTTATGCAAAGTATCTCACACATCCCTACAATTATTGCTCTGACAATAGATATTTTGACTCCCAAACAGTTTAAGACAATGTAAAACTCCATCGCGCCATCAAAATCTCTTATCAGTACATCTGCAAGAAACGACTTACCAAAGTTACATTTTTTTTATAAGCTACGACTTCCCCTATGAAAACAATAATTTAATATTGAGTGTTAATAAATCACGAAACGTTTTCCCCGACTTTTCGGAGTGGACTCAACATTTAACTATTCTATTCCGGCAAACGGCTGAAGACTAATGGGAGGGCAGTAACCCTGCTGTAGCCTTTACCTGTAAGTCTGCTTATTCAATTATTATGATTTTCTGATTTTGCCCATCAGCTTATCATGTTTCTTGCAATTTGATAGAATTTTCAGGGCACCTGTATCATTTAATTTGATGGTAGCAGCAGATTTACCTTTTTCCACCAATTCTTGTTTTTTGTCTAAATCAAACATTTGCGTTTGCTTCAGCCCGTGAACTTCGATAAGTATGTCGCAAAGCTCGCTATCTTCCAACACGTTAGCGTTAGACATCATTTTAAAGGTATGCTCGGCTACCGATTTCATCGTTAACGGTTCGGTTAGTTCCGACATAAGTGATACATTACTTGCAATAATGTATCGGCATTTGTCGCGAATGACAGAGACGGGTAAATTTTTAAAAATCCCGCCATCGGAATAATATTTGCCGTCTATTACTTGGGGTTCAAAAAGAATGGGAACGCTGCATGATGCCACTACTGCTTCTATTAAATGGTTCCCTTGGGAGAACGTGTGCGTTATAGAATGATGCATATCGGCAACTACCGCCACAAAAGGGATTTTGAGTTCTTCGAATGATTTTGCCCGCAAGTGTTTACGTAGAAAATTGGTGATGCCGCTGGTTTTAAAAAAACCCGATGTGGGTTTGGTTATTTCTACCAACTGCTTGAAATTCAGGTTTTCGGATATTTCAAAAATCTCTTCGGGCGAATATCCGTCGGCATAAAGAACCCCAACAAGCGAACCCGCGCTTGTTCCGGCAATCATTTGGGGTTTTACACCATGAGCTTCCAATACACTCAGCACGCCTAAATGAGCGTACCCGCGTGCGCCACCCCCACTTAGTGCATATCCCAGGTTATAAGGATAGATAGGTAATTTCATAGCCATAATCTCTTGATTAAAAATTGCAAAGTTAAACAAGAAGCTAGCTATTGAAATTAATTGACATTCGCTTTTTATTGTTTGAAGTTCTCTATTTTGGCTTTAAGTTTCTGTATTGGGTGGGTGTTTGTCCTGTCTGTTTTTTAAAAAAGCTGCTAAATGATGCTGTTTCT
>DUPB01000157.1 GCA_012838585.1 Bacteroidales bacterium | reverse complement strand
GGGGAGTTGACGTACTTACCCGTGTTCTCCACCTTTTTCAGGATACGCCCCCCGAATGCCACCACCTTCCCCGAGAGGGTATGCACCGGGAAAAGCACCCGACCCCGGAAACGGTCTATAAGCGGGCGACCCTCTTCACCGCCGGTGGAGAGTCCCGTTTTTAACAAGTAATCCCGCTGGTATCCCGCCTTCTGGGCCTCTACCGAAAAGGCGTCGCGTTGCTCCAGGCTATAGCCCAGTTGAAACTTCTTGATGATATCGTCCCGAAAACCCCGTTCACGGAAGTAGGAGAGACCCACCGCTTTTCCCTCGGGATGTTCATGAAGTGTTTTCACGAAGTAGTCGCGTGCGTACTCGTTCAAGATAAACATGCTCTCCCGGTCGCTCTGAGCCCGCCTCTCCTCGTCGGTAAACTCTTTCTCTACAACCTCGATATGGTATTTCTTCGCCAGGTATTTCAGCGCCTCGTAGTAGGTCATTTGTTCGTGCTTCATCACGAAATGGATGGGGGTACCCCCCTCACCGCACGCGAAGCACTTGCAGATATTCTTCGCGGGCGACACGGAGAACGAGGGATTGCGGTCCTCGTGAAACGGACACAAGCCTATGTAATTGGCTCCCCTCTTGCGAAGGGTCACGAAATCGGATACCACCTCCACTATCTGCGCGGCATCCTGAATGCGTCCTATAGTTACCTGATCAATCATTTCCTAAAACACGAAAGTACTCATTTATGTTGTGAAAACAGGTGGATTCAGGAAATAAAATCTTATTTTTGTATGGTGTGAGGTCCACGCAAATACAATGAAACAAACTTGTTTTTGACAATTGAATAAAACTATCTAAAATATAAAATGTTATGAATACAATCGATTGGTCAACCCTTTCCTTTGGTTACATGAAGACCGACTACAACGTTCGCAGTTATTACCGCGACGGGAAGTGGAGCACTCCGGAACTGGAAACCTCCGAGTACCTGAACCTACACATGGCGGCCACCTGCCTCCATTATGGCCAGGAAGCCTTTGAGGGGCTAAAAGCCTTCAGGGGAAAAGATGGAAAGATACGTATTTTCAGGATGCGGGAGAACGCGTTGCGCCTGCAAAGTTCCTGCGCGGGCATCATGATGGCCCAGCCATCCGTAGAGCTTTTCGAAGAGATGGTGAAGCTCGTGGTGAAGAAAAACGAACGTTTCGTGCCCCCCTACGAGAGCGGGGCTTCACTTTACATCCGTCCCCTGATCATAGGGACAAACGCGCAGGTGGGTGTTAGTCCGGCTATCGAGTACACGTTCCTTATCTTCGTCACACCGGTAGGTCCCTACTTCAAAGAGGGGTTCAAGCCCACCCCGATGGTTATCATCCGGGAGTATGACCGTGCCGCACCGCTGGGTACCGGCACATTTAAAGTGGGCGGCAACTATGCGGCCAGCCTTAAGGCGGGTCATATCGCACATGAAAAGGGCTATTCGGCAGTACTCTACCTGGACGCACGTGAGAAGAAGTACATCGACGAGTGCGGTCCCGCCAACTTCTTCGGCATCAAGGGAAACAGCTACATTACACCGAAATCAGAATCGATCTTACCCTCCATCACCAACAAGAGTTTGATTCAACTAGCCGAGGAGATTGGGCTTACGGTGGAGCGCCGCCCGATTCTCGTGGAGGAGTTGTCCACCTTTGAAGAGGCAGGTGCTTGTGGAACCGCCGCGGTAATCAGCCCTATCTCGCGGATTGACGACCTGAGCGAGAACCGCACCTACACCTTCTCGAAAGATGGCAAGCCAGGCCCCATTAGCGAAAGGCTGTACAACAAGCTCCGTGCCATCCAGTACGGTGATGAACCCGACAAGTACGGTTGGGTGACCATAGTAGAGTAGACCCGGTGCTTACTTGGCTCCAAACCAAGTAAGGGCAAAGCATGAAACATCGTTGGTGAAAAGACAGGTAATGAGACGATACGAGAGAAGCTTGGTGAAGGGATAAAAAAATAACTATGTTTTTAAGCCTCCGTAATCACTACGCAGCGAATAAAAACATAGTTAAGGTTTTGGTTGGATTAAAAAATCAATGCGCGTAATTCAATTATCAATGAATCTACACTGCGAATGTAACCAAAAAGGGGGGGGG
>DUPB01000156.1 GCA_012838585.1 Bacteroidales bacterium | reverse complement strand
TTACCCCGATTGTCATAGTAGTTCCCGTGCTAAGGCTGCGGGCAATATCATTCGGGTAATAGTGCATTTCAGCGGCCATCTTCTTGACCCTATCTGCTGTTTTCTCACTCACCCGACCCCCTTTTGCTTTCCCGCTAAGAACAAGCGAAACCGTTCCCTTTGAAACGCCCAGCTTATCCGCTATATCTTGCATTGAAACTTTCTTCATCTCCACATTTTCTACTTGAGTAAATCACGATTAACCGGTTAACTCTATCTAAACAAAATAATCATTAAAAGTGGCAAAAAAACACCACATACGCAATATGTTTGGAAATCTTTACTTTAAAGTCGATTGATTTATGATTTTTTAAGCCTCTTGGGTTAGTTAATTTTTCCGTGTGCCGCCTCCGGGTTATCTTGGAGCCAGATACGGTATAATTCAAAGAAGGTGGGAGCATCCAGCAGCTCAACCCGGGGGTTTATCTTTTCCAGCTCCTCCATCACCTCCACGTACCACCCCGGCGTTTTCAAAATGTTCCGGAACCAGTGAAAGGGTATTGGTCGCTCTTCCACCCGTTGCGCGATGCGAAGTGCCGCCTCCTTAGGTTCCTGCTGTATGTCCTCATCTGAACGCAGCACTGGCATATTCCCATGCAGCAGCGTGAGCGGCACCTTTTGGGGAACGATCCCGTTTGGGCTGAACGACGCGTAACAGTCGAGTCCCTTGGGTGACAAACTAGGCGCGTGGCCATCGATCACAAAACCGGTGATGGTCAATCCCCACTTGTCGTAGAAAGGCTTGCAATGGTTGGCCCACGCGTCCAATCCACATGGCAGCCCCGAAATATCACGCGGCTCCTGCAGCATTCCCGGCATCAGGTAACCGGCCCCATTGTCGGCAGCCACGAAGTAATCATTCTCGGTAGCGCTCTTCCGAAAGTTGTGCATCACCATGGGCGCCCGTCGCTGCAACACGGGGCTGATGGCCCACATCAAGGGCAATTTACCCCGGTCGGGGTGATCCCAAATAGTGGGTGTCCGTTGCGTTATCCATGACGAAGCATCGTAGTCGCCCACGTAAAAAATCATGAACTCCCGGTCGTTCACGTTCACTTTCCCCTCCTCGGTAAGGTATCCCCGCTGTTTCAGCTCATCACGGGTGACCCATTGTTGTTCGTATCTCTCTTCCAGCGGGAAATGTTGCCAGAACGAAGCATTGGCCAAGGCACCATACCCGATGGCGTCGGCATCCTTGAACGCGTTGTACGCGCTGATCACACGACTGAACTCCCACTCGGTAGGTACATCGTCGTGATTTCCACCGACCCGTGCGGTATATTTAAACGCCCAGGCCGGGAATCCTCCGATGTGGCACATCTTTTTCCCTTCATTCAACCGGTACGCCTCTAAAAGGAACTCTTTAAGGGTGGAGAGATCGGTTCCCACCACCTGGGTGGGGTCGTCCGTGGCCGGCTCATCTCCCCAAGGAGAGAGATCGAAGAAAAAGGCCTGCTGGCTTACAAAGAAGTCGTGGTTGGTGAGCGTATGGTGATTCATCACGGTAGCCCGCGGGTTCTCACGCCATTTTTGGTCGATATAATACGCGCCAAACTCGCCGTTACAACGGTCCGTTTTCATGTAATGCTCTATAAACCAGATGTAGGGATCGTTTTTAACCGATCCCGTGGATACCCGTTCGGTGCCGGGGATGGTACCTTTGCCGTTAAAAAGGGGCGTGCCATCCTCATTGATTAGCCGCACCTTTACCTTTAACCTGGGGCCGTTCAGCACCAACCTACCGTATAAGCTATTGGGAGATGTATCGTAGCGAATCGCGATAAGGTTCTCTATCCCGGCAACCGCCGAAGCCACGTTGCTGGTCGACGCCACTTCTGAGTCATAGAGAACCACGCCCTCGATCTCCTTCTCGTACGCCTCAACCAACGCCACTACATCATCGTAAACCACCGTGTCCCTCCCGTGCAGCCACTCTCCCGGGCGCCTGTATCTGTTCCACCAGTAGGTGTCAATCTCTATGCCCGACTCCACCACGTAGTTGATAAAGAGGCGCGGTTGGTCACGATTCACCACCCCCTGGAGCGTGGAGACCGTGTGGATGTCATCCCACAGGGATAGTAGCTGCCCCTTATCATCGAGGTCATACGCGAGGGTGTA
>DUPB01000155.1 GCA_012838585.1 Bacteroidales bacterium | reverse complement strand
GGACAAGATGGCACGGCAACTCAAGGAGTTAAACGATGTCTACGGACGTATGCTGCACGCCATGACGGTACACGGTGGGAACTATCCCGCCAGTCGCGATGATTATTTTACGCGCAACAACGAGAACCGGGATGACCACCGTTCTCAACGCGGCGACGACCACACGTACCGTAACGACATCCCTTCATTTAACCGTCCATAAACCACCCGATCCATGGCAGTAAACAGTCCCCACTCCCCCCGTCAGAAAATGATTAACGTGATGTACCTGGTGTTCATCGCGATGCTGGCATTGAACGTATCGGTGGAGGTACTGGACGGGTTCAAAACGGTGGACGATAGCCTGGGCGACTCCTCGGCCACGCTGAAAGAAAGAAACGGGTTGATCATGGATGAGCTGACCGCGTACAACGTGCAGAACCCTGAAAAAGCGGGTGAATGGCACAAAAAAGGGATACAGGTGTGTGCCATGAGCGATTCAATCGTTGATTACATTCAATTACTCAAGCTTCGGATGGTACAGGAAGCGGATGGAAAAAAGGGAAACCTCGATAAGATCAAGCACATGGACGACATAAGCGCCGCCTCCGTGGTCATGCTGTCGCCCATCAACGGGGAGGGCGCCAAGCTAAGGGCGTCGATCGACCGCTACCGGGAAACGGTCATCGGCTACGTAACCGACCCCGCCCGAAAGGCAATCATCAACAAAAACCTGAGTACCGAATCGAGTGCAGCCCCCAAAAGCTGGGAAGAAGCCCTCTTCGAGCAGATGCCCCTGGCAGCCGCCATCACCATGCTCACGAAGATAGAGAACGACATTCGCTCGTCGGAAGGGGAAGCGTTGACCCACCTCCTCAACAACGTGGACGAGGGGGACGTGCGGGTAAACCGACTGAACGCGTACCTGATCCCCGAATCGGACATCGTGATGCAAGGAGCCAGCTATAACGCCCGGGTCATCCTCGCGGCGGAAGACACCACCCGATCACCCACCCTCTTCGTGGGGGGCGTTGCTCTGACCGGTGGAGAACAGGAGCGCTTTTCAATACCGACCTCGCGCACGGGCACATTCCCGGTGGATGGGTACGTGGAGATGAAAGACGATAACGGGACAGTAACACGCCACCCGTTCAGCAGCAACTACACCGTGATCGAGCCTATGGCCTCCATCGCACCCACGTTGACCAACGTGCTCTACGCGGGCATCGACAACGAGATAAGCATCTCGGTACCCGGTATTGCCCCCGGCAACGTCCAGGCAACCATGGATAACGGCACGCTCACCCGCCGGGGTAACTACTGGGTGGCCCGCCCCGCGACGGTGGGACAGAACACGGCCATCACCGTCACCGCGCAAACCTCCGATGGAACACCGCGCCGCGTGGCGGTACAGGAGTTCAGGGTACGCCCCCTCCCCGACCCTACCCCCTACATCGCGTACGCCGATGCCGAGGGTCACCCCGCCACCTTCAAGGGCGGTTCCTTGTCGAAGGCGATACTGATGAACAGCCAAGGCATCAATGCCGCCATCGATGATGGCATCCTGAACGTGCCGTTCCAAGTGAAGAGCTTCCGGGCCGTCTTCTTCGACTCGATGGGGAACGCCATCCCGGAAGTCTCTAACGGCGACCGCTTCTCCGACAGGCAGAAGGAGCAGATCCGCCGACTATCGAGGGGAAGCTACTTTTACATCTCGGGCGTGCACGCGGTAGGGCCTGACGGCACGGAACGGGAGATCGCCGTGATGGAGGTAAGGGTACAGTAAATCATTCAAACAAAAACAGCATGCAAGCAAAAGTACGACTCATATGGATTCTTGTCATGGTGGCTATCGCCCCGCTATTCCCCCAGGAAAACGCACGATGGTCCCGCATGATTTACCGCCAGCTTGACCTCACCCAAGAGGCCAACGCCCCGCTCAATCACGTGGCTACGGCTAACGATGACACACCCGCTGAAGGGCAATCCGGCGAAGGACACTCCAGCCTATTCACCAAGCTCTTCCGGCTGCTTCAAGAGGGCACCATCCCCGCGTACGAGTACTTAGACGGACAGGAACGGTTCACCGACGAGTACCGAATTGACTTTAAAGAGTTCCTGAATCGATTTAGCATCTACTACCAAGAGGATAACGGGAAGATCACGGTGGACGATGCCGATATACCGAGCCACGAGGTGCTGGCCTACTTCGTGAAGGAGGTGTACTACTTCGATTCCCGCAGCTCAAACTTCATGGTGCGCCCCTTGGCCATCTGCCCCGTCCTCCTTCGCCGTGACGACCTCGACAACGTGGCCACCCGGTATCCCCTCTTCTGGGTACCTTACGATGAGCTGGAACCACACACCCGTAAGATGCCGGTGATGGCCTCTACCCTCAACAACAGCATGAACGGAACCGTGGACGACTTCTTCCGACTAAGGAAATACGATGGTGAAATCTACAAGGCACAGAGCCCAAGAAACCTGGCCATCGCCCAATACACCTCCACCCCCGAGGAGATGAAAGCCGAGCAAGAGCGCATCGAAAAGGAGTTGAAAGATTTCGAAAAAGGGTTGTGGATAGACGAGGATGAACTTATCCCCGCCGAACCATCTGCCAACCGCCCCGACCGCCGCAACACGAAAACAGGGGTATCACGCCGCGATCGACGACCCGGGAGCAACCCTTCCGGCAGTTCATCAGTCACCATGCGCGACCGCAGGTATTAACAACAAGAGTGTCGTGTGTTTTTTCATAACGTCCGTACATCAACCCCGTAGTGTTTATCCAAACGATTATATATTTCATTGCAACAGCTCCAAAAAGTGGACGTTAACGATAATTTTGAGTTGCGATTAATCTTTTAAACAAGCAAGCGGGATGACCTTAACGCCATCGGGACGTGAGTACGCGATGGGGCCTCCGGTGATAACTATTAACAAATCAGGTTCGCGTAATCTCATTTGACCGGCTGACCCGTTGGCCTCTTTGACCAATCGTTTTACTTCTAAAAGGTGCGAGGCGCCCTTTTCAATCTCTTTGCCACCTAACTTGAATTCGATTAAAGCGTACCGACCATCCGGCAGATGCATTACTGCATCGGCTTCTAAGTCGTAGCGGTCATGGTAATAAGATATAGTACTTCCAAGGGCTTGAGAATAGGCTTTTAAATCGCGTATGCCCATGCACTCGAAGATAAAGCCAAACGTCTTCAAGTCCACTTGTAGTTTCTCGGGGGTCAGTCCCAGCGCGACAACCGCGATGGATGGGTCTACCAATCCTCGCTTGGGGCTGCTTCGCATGGCCGTTGCCGACCGTATGGCAGGGTTCCACGCGTCAATATCTTGTATCACAAATAGTTTTTTTAATGCTCCCACGTAGCTGTCGAACGTGTTTTCCGCCAATGTTTCTATTTTTGATCGTATATCTTTAAGCATGCTCGATTTTTTAGCGAGGGTAGAGATATTGCGGGCATAGGTACGAAGAATTAATCGCACCAAGGTTTCATCCCTTTGGATGTTGTCAACGGTAGACACCTCGATGCTGCAAACGCTGTTCACGTAATCCCTGGCTATTAATAGGCGCGCATTGTCCATGACCGGTTTTAAGGAAGCGGGCCATCCACCGCGACACGCGGCATATATCAACCCTTCAATACTCAAATCGGAAGTAATGCCATCTATCTCTAAATCAGGGTTGTTAAACAGTTCGGATAGCGAGATGGCGCCGTTAGATTCTCCGGATTCGTACAAGCTCATCGGCAACATTTGCATTCGGGTAATTCTACCTATACCGGAGTGCATAATCGCGGATTCATCAACAGTATTAGATCCGGTAAGAATGAATTGTCCCGGTTCACCTCTTCTGTCCACCATAACCCTTACAGCGTCCCACAGTACGGGAGCCATTTGCCACTCATCTATTAATCTCGGGGTATCGCCTGCTAAAAGTAATGAAGGCCGTATAGCGGCCGTGGCCAAATACCCCTCCCGTGTATCCGGATCCTGCAACTGCAAAACGCTTTTGGCTTTTTGCATAGCAGTAGTGGTTTTACCGCACCATTTGGGTCCCTCAATCAATACCGCTCCGAAAGCTTCTAATCTCTCTTCAAGCAACCCATCTGCCATTCTCGATAAATACTCCATATGGATTAAGTTTATTGTTTGATGCAAAAGTATTGAAAATATTTGAATTAACCATAATCGTTGAGGCTTTTTGTGGTGTTTCGTTGAGGCTTTTTGTGGCAGTTCGTTGAGGCTTTTTGTGGCAGTTCGTTGAGGCTTTTTGTGGTGTTTCGTTGAGGTTTTTTGTGGTGTTTCGTTGAGGTTTTTTGTGGCAGTTCGTTGAGGCTTTTTGTGATTTCAGAGGCAACAAACACGACTTCCCCATTTTTTCCACCCCTCCGTGTCCACTTTTTTAGTAGCAACAACCCTAAGAGTCAACTTGGAGGCATACTGTGTACTAGAGAAATATTTGCACATGCCGAAACAAGTACTTATATTTGTACGTAAAACGTACAAAAAATGAAAACAGCCAATTATACGGAGTTGCGTAACAACATGAAGTCTTACCTTGACAGCGTGGTAAACGACAATGAACCTCTATTGATTTATCGCTCTAATAACAAGAGCGTTGTGGTAATATCGCTGGAAGAGTATAACGCCATAAAAGAGACCGAATATATCATGAAGTCTCCTAAAATGATGGAACTATTGCGTGAAGGGGATGTGGAGATTGAACAGGGAGGTGGTACATCCATCGAAATTGACGATTTATGGAAATAATATTCCTTTCACAAGCCCTTAAAGACCGAGACTATTGGAAAGCGACCGGCAACAAAGCCATCATGAGAAGAATTAGCGCGTTACTGTCTGATATAAAAGCACATCCCTACACCGGTATTGGTAAACCGGAAGCCCTAAAATTTGACCTACAGGGAAAGTGGTCAAGGAGGATTAACTCGGAACATAGAATCATTTACTCCGTGCGTGAAGATGAAGAGGGCATGGTGGTATACATCTATTCCATGCGGTACCATTATCGGAAATAAAATCTGTTTGGCACGTTCGGTAGAAATAGTTATTTTTGTATGTAGACGAACAACATGAGAGTCATCCATTATAATAGAACGTAAAACAAAAATACCCATCATGAGAAAAATTATCAAGTTAGCGTGCGTAGGACTTATCCTTTCCCTCTCTTCCCTCCTGTTTACCGTGAACGCGGAGGTGAAAATGCCGGCCATTTTTGGCGACAACATGGTACTGCAACAACAGTCGGACGTGGCGATTTGGGGTTGGGCCAAAGCGAACAGCCAGGTGCGGGTCGTCACCTCCTGGAACAAGAAAAGCTACTCGACAAGAAGCGACGGGCAAGGTTATTGGAAGCTGACGGTAAAGACACCGGCAGCCGGTTTCACCCCCTACACCATAACCGTGAGCGACGGGCAGTCAATCACGCTCGACAACGTGTTAATCGGGGAGGTATGGGTCTGCTCCGGGCAGTCCAACATGGAGATGCCCATGAAAGGATTTACCGATCAACCCATCGAGGGAGGTCCGGAAGCGATAGCGACCTCCACGAACCCCGGGATTCGCCACTTCACTGTAAAAAAAGCCTCTAAGGCGGCTCCGCAAGAGGATTGTGAAGGTATTTGGGAAATCGCCGGGCCGGGAACAACACCCAATTTCACGGCGACCGGCTACTTCTTTGGTCGACTGCTGAACCAGGCGCTTAACGTACCCGTGGGCTTGATCCACACGAGCTGGGGCGGCTCCCGCATAGAAGCGTGGATGACTTCCTCTTCCATCAAAAGTGTGATCGCCGACGTGGAGATACCCGCCACCGACGCGGAGATTAAATCGCAGAACGGCTCTCCCACCGTGCTGTATAACGGCATGTTGCACCCCATCGTGGGGTACGGCATACGCGGTGCCATCTGGTACCAGGGAGAATCCAACCGGGGCGAACCCGCCAGGTACGTGGAGCTCTTTGACAAGATGGTGCGTGAATGGCGTGCGATATGGGAGGTGGGTGAATTCCCGTTCTACTATTGCCAAATCGCCCCCTTTAATTACGGGGGAGGACTTAACTCGGGATACATACGCGAAGCACAAGCCAAGGGGATGAAGACGACTCCCAACACGGGAATGGCCGTGTTGATGGACTCCGATAGCCCCGGCTGCATCCACCCGCCCAAAAAGAGAGAAGCCGGCGAGCGTATGGCCCTTTGGGCATTGGCAGAAACATACGGTGTAGAAGGCATACACTACCGGAGCCCGGAGGTTGAATCCCTTACGATTGAAGGACGGGTGGCCATTATCACGATGGACCTGCCTGCCCACCCGGGATTGACCACGCACGGGAAAGAGATTTACCAGTTTCAAATCGCGGGTGAAAACAAGAGTTTCTACCCTGCAAAGGCCGCTCTTGTCAGGAATCAGATTTTCGTCTTCTCACCCCACGTGAAAAATCCGGTGGCCGTTCGTTACTGTTTTAACGACACGGCAGACACGGAGATATTCACCGTAGAGGGGAACCTCCCGGTTTCCTCGTTCCGCACTGACGATTGGTAATC
>DUPB01000154.1 GCA_012838585.1 Bacteroidales bacterium | reverse complement strand
CTCTTTGGCGGCAGCCCGGCCCAGATAGAGTACGCGGCCGAGATGGGATTGGAGCACCACCTGGGGATGACCTGCGACCCGGTATGCGGGCTGGTGCAGATACCTTGCATCGAGCGAAACGCCTACGCCGCCGCCCGGGCATTAGATGCAAACATCTACTCCTCCTTTACCGACGGTATCCACCGCGTGTCGTTCGACCGGGTGGTGCAGGTGATGAAGGAGACCGGGCACGACCTCCCCTCGCTCTACAAGGAGACCGGCGAAGGGGGATTGGCCAAAGGGCACGTCTTTACTTCAGACAAACAATAAATAAATTGTTATCTAACTGAACTTTCGCATGCTTAACCGAGTGTCCAACGTGAACCGTAACCCCAACTTTCTCAGCCGCTACATACTTTTTCGGGGTTTTCACCGTTATAGGTACGGTATCACGTAATCACCCTTACCCTCGTTTCCCGACTGGAGATACGGCTTGTCGGCAAACAAGTAACTGACTTAAGAAATATGATAGACTACATTAAAGGAGAGGTGGCGGAACTGAGCCCCACGTCGGTCACGCTGGAACAAAGCGGTATCGGCTACCAGTTGAACATCACGCTCAACACCTATGGTGCCCTCAGCAACCAGCCAACGGCCAAACTCTACGTCTACGAGTCGATTCGGGACGATGCGCACGTGCTATTCGGCTTCATGGACAAACATGAGCGGGAACTGTTCCTCATGCTGATCAGCGTCTCGGGCGTAGGTCCTGCCACGGCGCGTGTCATCCTCTCGTCGCTTAGCTCGAAAGAGCTGGAGAGCGTGATCGCGACCGAGAACGCGGCCGTGCTGCAAACGGTGAAGGGTATCGGTGCGAAAACGGCCCAGCGCATCATCGTGGATCTTAAGGACAAGATCAAGCTGACCGACGAGAGCGGCGCCATTCAGTTAACCGACAAGACCGACCTGTCGGAAACGGGACACCAGGCCGTCGCGGCCCTGGTGATGCTGGGCTTCGTACAGACCGCTTCGCGAAAGGTCGTTTCAAAAATCATCAAGGAGTCGCCCACCCTACCAGTAGAGGGAATCATCAAAGAGGCGCTAAAGCGATTGTAACGCTTGAAAGCAAACAAGTAAACGGGTTGCGAGGCGAATATTCGCACGAAGCCGAACGCAAAGTCAACGAAGCAAGCCTACAAAAAACGCCAACACGAAAATCGAGAAATGAAACATCCAAAGAGTCAATAACAGGTGTGATTACGTGATACGGTGTCACCACGGGGAACCCGTATTAAGCTGTTGTTGCTCTGAAAAAGTCCCTACATACACACATCCTGCTGTTGCTCCTGTTCTCCCTACTGCCAGGGAACGGGAATAGGTTATTTGCAACTGTGAACGGTAACATGCAGTTTTTTCCCGTGAACAGACAAGAGTTGCCGCCCTCGGAACTTGAAGAACCACAAAACAGCCCCTCTGACGGCAAACCATCCCCCCGCGCCTTATCCCAAGAGCTCGGTGAACCGCGTTACGACCCGCTCTCCAACCGCTATCTCTTTGAAAAAAAGATCGGTGACAACGGGGTGATCGTCACGCTTACCATGACGCCGGAGGAGTACATGGCGTACCGCACCCGGCGATTACAAACCCGTTATTTCAGGTCACGCAACACCATCGGGCAAACCGACTCCCTCGCCCCGCGCAGCCTGTCCACCCTATCCACGCTTGGTGACAAGCGAAAACCCGAACGACCCACCGGAACCGTTTTCGGGGTTGGGGGAGTGCGGCTGACCACCCAAGGTGCGTTCGAGGTGTCGATGGGGGTCAAACACGATAGGACCGAAAACCCCACCCTCCCCCAGCGGGCAAGGCGGCGAACCACGTTCGACATGGGGCAGGATATCCGGGTCAACCTGAACGCGAAAGTGGGCGAGAAGATCGACTTCGACATCAACTACGATAGCCAGGAGGGGTTGGGATTCGACATGGAGGCCAGAAAGATAAAGCTGGCGTACAAAGGAGACGAGGATGAGATCATCCGGCACCTGGCGGCGGGGAACGTGAGCATGACCACCCGCAACTCGCTCATCGAGGCGGGCGAGGCGCTCTTCGGCGTCAAGGCCGACCTGCAGTTCGGGAAGCTCCGGGTGAACACGCTGCTATCCCAACAAGAGTCAGAAGTCCGCACGGTCAACAGCCAACGAGGCGCCCAGGCCATCCCGTTCGAGATAAGCGCTGACGCGTACGACGAGAACCGCCACTTCTTCCTTGGGCACCACTTCCGCGACACCTACAACAAAGCGCTAAGCCGACTCCCCTACGTCCAATCGCCCGTGCGGATCGAGCGAATCGAGGTATGGGTGACCAACCGAAGGGGGCAATACGACCAGTCGAGAGATATCGTGGCGTTCGCGGACTTGGGCGAGCGCCTTGTCATCCATAACCCGCTGTGGGAACCAAGCGGATTAAACACGTGGCCGGCTAACCGAGCCAACACCCTATACGATCAGCTGGTCACCCAATACGCGGGTGCACGAGAGCTATCCGAGAGCAACCAACTCCTCCCCGGGGAGCTGGTGGTAGGGAGCGACTACGAGAAACTGGGGAACGCGAGGCTGCTGGACCCCTCGGAGTACACGCTCCAACGGCAGTTAGGCTACATCACCCTGCGACTGCCGCTACAGCCCGACGAGGTGCTGGCAGTAGCCTACGAGTTCACAGTCGATGGGCAGGCGTACCAGGTCGGTGAGTTTGCCCGCGATGTGGAACAGGGTAAGGCGCTCTTCGTGAAGCTGCTGAAACCGGTCTCCTTCTCCCCCGCCTCCAGCACGTGGGACCTGATGATGAAAAACATCTACTCACTGGGACCCAGTGCCTATCAAGTGGAACGGGACCGCTTCCGACTCGACATCAGCTACCGAAGCGATAGCACGGGCACCTGGCTCGACTACCTGCCGGGGGTAACGACACGACCCAATGATGGTGACGGAGACGATGGAAGCGGCGAAGGCGGGGGCAGTGGAAGCGATGGAAGCGGAGGCAACACCTCCGAGCCGTTGCTCCGCGTAATGAACCTGGACCGTCTGAACGACCGTGGGGATCCCTACCCCGACGGACTGTTCGACTTTTTGGAAGGGTTGACCATCGACAGCGATAACGGCTGCATCATCTTCCCGGTCACCGAGCCGTTTGGGTCGCACCTGCGGGAAAGCTTGGGCGATAACGCTGCCGCGGAACGATTCCTGTTCCAGGAGCTGTACGACTCCACCCGCACCATCGCGCGGCAACACCCCGAGAAGAACAAGTTCCGCCTCACCGGGGAGTACCGGGGCAGCTCCGGAACGGAGATAAGCCTCAACGCCTACAGCGTGCCCCCTGGCTCGGTAAAGGTAATGGCGGGGGGCGTGCCCCTCACCGAGGGGATCGATTACATGGTGGACTACCTGTCGGGGACGGTGCGCATCATCAACCGCTCCATCCTCGATGCGGGAACGCCTATCCAGGTCACCCTGGAAGATCGGGCGGTAACCCGTAGGCAACGGAAGACGCTGGCGGGAATCGACCTGCAATACGACCTGTCGAAAAACCTCACCCTCGGGGCCACGCTCATGCACTACCGGGAGAAACCGCTGGTGGTGAAAACGGCGTACGACGACGAGTCGGCACGAAACACGCTGTGGGGTACGAACCTGGCCTACCGTAAAGAGTCGATCGCGCTGACCAACCTGCTGGACAAGCTCCCCTTCGTGGAAGCGACCCAGCCATCGGAGCTAACCACCCGCCTGGAGTTCGCGCAGATGATACCGGGCTACCGTAAAAGCGGGGAGCGCGGCGGCCACTCCTACCTGGACGACTTTGAAACCTCCATCTCGGGAATCGACCTGCGCTCGCCCTACGCGTGGTCGCTCGCCGCCACCCCCCACAACGACGGACCGGAGAGCCTCTTCCCGGAAGCGGCCCTATCCAACCACATCGATTACGGGAAAAACCGCGCGCTGCTCGCCTGGTTCTTTATCGATGGTATTTTCACGCGTACCAACTCGGGCCTCACCCCCACCCATATACGCAACGACCTGAAACAGCTATCTGACCACCGGGTGAGGGAAGTCCTGGAACGGGAGGTATTCCCCAACCGGCAGATGCACCACGGCCAACCGGCCACCATACCGGTGCTCAACCTCTCCTACTACCCCGACGAACGAGGCCCTTACAACCTCGACACCAACGTCGACAGCGAAGGAAAACTCCTCAACCCGAAAGAACGGTGGGGAGGCATCACCCGACGCATGGATATCCGCGATTTCGAGGAGGCCAACATCGAGTACATCGAGTTCTGGCTGATGGACCCGTTCGCGCACGACACGCTGGGTACCGCGCGGGGGGGCGACCTCTACTTCAACCTGGGTACCATCTCGGAGGATATACTGAAAGATGGCAAAAAATTCTTCGAGAACGGGTTGCCGGTAGATGGCGACAGCGAGGCCGTGGGGTACAGCGTGTGGGGCAAATACCCCAAACGGCCATCCACCGTCTACGCGTTCGACCACTCGCTGGGCATGGAGTCACTGCGGATGCAGGATGTGGGATTGAACGGGCTAAGTACCCAAGAAGAGATGAGCTACCCCACCTACGTGGAGTATCTCGACCAGCTGCAAGCGAAGTTATCCGACGCAACCATCGCCCGCATGAACGAGGATCCCCAGTCGCCGCTCAACGACCCGGCAGGGGACAACTTCCGGCACTACCGCGGGGCGGAACAAGATCAACTAAAGATGAGCATCTTGGAGCGATACAAACACTACAACAACACCGAGGGGAACTCGATCGCCCAGGAGGAAGACCCCTACGCGAGTACCGCGAAGAGCGTACCCGACGTGGAGGATATCGATCACGACAACACGCTGAACGAGCAGGAGGCCTACTACCAGTACCGTATCTCGCTCCGCCCCGACGAGATGGAGGTAGGCCGCAACCACATCACCGACAAGCGGGAGGCGAGCGTGCGGCTGCGTGACGGCAGTGACGGTAAGGTGACCTGGTACCAGTTCAAGATCCCCATCCGGGAGTACCAGGGCAAGTCGGGCAACATACAGGGATTCAACAACATTCGCTTCATGCGAATGTTCCTGACCGACTTCGAGGAGCCCGCGTTCCTGCGCTTCGCAACGCTGGAGCTGGTGCGGGGAGAGTGGCGGGAGTACCAAAAGGACCTGACCACCGGGGGGGGAGGCACGGGAACGGGACAGCTCGACATATCGGCAGTAAACATCGAGGAGAACGGGAGCCGCTCGCCGGTGAACTACGTGCTACCACCGGGGGTCACCCGGGTGATCGACCCGGGCGAGCCGCAACTGAGGCAGGAGAACGAGCAGTCGCTCTCGCTGAAAGTAACCCGCCTGGAAGCGGGCGACGAGCGGGCAGTATACCGGAACCGGTCATACGACGCACGGCGACACAAGCGGCTACAGATGTTCGTGCACGCCGAAAAGGTAAAAGAGGAGGCCACCCCGTTGAACGATGGTGACCTGACCCTCTTCCTGCGGATGGGGTCGGACTTCCGCGACAACTATTACGAGTACGAGGTCCCGGTGCGCATTACGCCGGAGGGGCAGTACAGCACCTACAACACGAGCGACCGGGAGGCGGTCTGGCCGGAAGAGAACCGGCTGGACTTCCCGTTGGCGCTGCTCACGAACCTGAAGCTGGAGAGAGACACCGATCCCGACTTCACGCGCAACGCCACCATGCGTACCCCCTACTCCAAAACCGACCCGGAAAAACCCAACAACCGGGTAACCGTCATGGGGCACCCGTCGCTGGCCGAGGTGAGTGTCATCATGATCGGGATACGAAATCGCTCCGGAGGCCAACGCTCGGCCGAGGTGTGGGTGAACGAACTGCGGCTGAGCGAGTATGACGACAAGGGGGGTTGGGCAGCACGGGGTGAGGTGCAGTTAGCGCTATCAGACCTGGGCACGGTCCACCTTTCGGGACAGAAGGAGACGGCCGGCTTCGGGGCATTGAGCCAGCGGCTCATGCAGCGGCGCAACGACGATTTCCAGTCGTTCCACTTCACGCTAAACCTGGAGTTAGGACGCTTCCTCCCCAAGCAGGCGAAAATCAGCGCCCCGCTCTACTACAGCCTCTCTAACCAACTCTCCTCACCGCTTTACGACCCTTTAAACCAGGATGTCTTTTTTGCCGAGTCTATCGACCGCGTGGAGAACCTGCACCATCGCGACTCGCTGCGCCACCGCGCCACTACACGCACCCTCAGCCGAAGTGTGAGCCTGAGCAACGTGAAGGTCAACATCCAGAGTCGCAACCCCATGCCATACGACCCGGCGAACTTCAGTTTCACCTACGCGAACAGCTTGAACCAATTCCACGACCCAACGACGGAGTACGCCGCCAACAGGAGCCAACGGCTGGAAGCGCGGTACCTCTACGCGCCTGAAGTGCGCACCCTACAGCCTTTGAAAAAGGTGAACACGCTCATTTTTAGACCGCTGCCCAACCAGCTGCAACTGCGCTCCAACCTGATGCGCCAATATCAGGAGAAGCAACTTCGCGACCTGACCCAACAAGCGGGCGGCGGGACAAACGCGGGCCAGCTGACATTCGGGAGTCACTTCGCATGGGACAGGGGATTCACCCTCGCGTGGGACATCACCCCACGGCTGAAAACCTCCTTTCGCTCGGGAACCCTAGCAGAGATCGAGGAGCCCTACCTGCAGGTAAACAAACGGATCAACCGAAGCGATTACGAGGTGTGGCGCGACTCGGTAGCCCAGAGCATCCGGAACCTGGGACTGCCCAACCGGTACGAGCAGAGCGCCGAAGCGACCTACACCTTCCCGTTCACCGCCATCGCCCCGTTGAACTGGATTCACGCGAGCAGCGCCTACAGCTCCGCCTACCGGTGGGAACGGGGCGCCCGCTTTGACGACAGGACGCTGAACATGGGAAACCACCTCCAAAACGAGCTCTCGCTTACCCTCAACGGCCAACTCGACCTGCTGTCGCTCTACAACAAGTCGCCCTTCCTCCGGGCAGCCAACGAGCGATTTAGCGGGGAGGGAGAAACCAGTTCAAGGGGAAGGGGAAGTAACGAGGGGGGTAGCGTGAGAGGTGGCGCAAGTTCGCCGACAGGCGACTTCGCCCTGTTCGTTGCACGGACCGCGATGATGGTGCGCTCGGTTGGCTTCAACTTCAGCCACAAAACGCGCACCGACATCCCGGGTTTCAAGCCGATGATTGGCGACCTCTTCGGGCAGCGAGGCGGCTCAAACGGGCTGGAACCGGGTCTGGGCTTCGCGTTTGGGTTGGACGGGGGAGAGCGATTTATCGAGCGGTCGCTCGCGAGGGGACAGCTGGTAATCGATGCGGGCAACGCACGGCGTGCCCTGTTTAACCAGACGAAGCAGCTCCAGCTAAATGCAAACGTGGAACCTTTCCGGGGCCTCAAAATCGAGTTGCATGGGATCTACGAAGACAATCGCCGCGCCGAATTCCAGTATAGAATCGGGGGAGCGAACAGCGGAATAAGCAATGGTCCGGTGAGTGGAGCAATGAACGGGACGGGGAGCGGTATCACCGGAGGAATGCCAAAAACGTTAGGCGGCAGCTTCGCGATCAGCACGGTATCCCTTGCCTCGCTGTTCGACGGCTCGAAAGCCGCGAACAACTACCGCACGCGCTCGTTCGAGCAGTTCCTGGCCAACCGGGAGACGATCGCCGCCCGCGTGCAAGAGCGATACGACATAGAAAGCGGGTCAGCCGGTATACCAAACCCCACCACTCGAACCGACGCGTCCAGTCGTTCTGCCGACGTGCTGATTCCTGCCTTCCTGTCGGCCTACACGGGAAGGGATGCCCGCGCCATCGCGCTCACCCCCTTCCCCAAGCTCACATCGCTACTACCCAACTGGAACCTATCCTACGACCTGCTGACGATGATACCCGTGCTACGGGATTACCTTCGGTCGCTCGACCTGATGCACGGGTATACGTCGCGCTTCCAAATCGGCTCATACGCGTCGTTCCAAAGCTGGGTGCCACTGCACGAGGGAAGCGACCTCGGCTTCATCAGCGACCCGGTAACGGGACAAAAGGTTCCCTCCTCACGGTTCGACATCTCCTCGGCGGCCATCGTGGAGAGCTTCAACCCGCTGGTAGAAGTCAACACCACGCTCAACAACAACCTGAACTTCGTGTTACGCCTGAACAGAACCCGGGCGTTGAACCTGAATGTTGGCTCCTACCAGATTGTGGAGACCAACGAGAACAATCTGACCGCAGGCATGGGATACCAAGTTTCCGACTGGACGCTGCGCATAGACCTGTCACGCCAACAGACCCGTGCGCTCATCCGGAAGATCGAGGATGGATTTACCCAGGCCACCAGCGGCATCCGTTCAACTACCGTGCATTTTACCGCGGATTACGCGTTTAGTCGAAAGTTGACCCTGCAAGCCTATTACGACACCATCATCCATCGTCCGCTCGTGTCGTCCACCTCATACCCCACATCCGTAACCAACGGAGGCATCAGCCTGAAATTCAACCTATAAAAGCACAATGGCTTGAGAAGTTCTCGGGATGCTGCAAGGAGAAGCTGCTAATATTCAAACCATGAAACCGGGTGCCGAGAGCAAGGCGGGGTAAGAAAAACACCAGAATCTCCCCTAATTTCACCATTTTCCTTAATTTTAAGGGGAAATGTTAAACAAAAGAGGGGTTCAATTGTTAAATTGTTGGATTGGTAATCCTAAGAGACGCTCTTTGAAATAAACGCTTACCTTTCGTATATTGTCTATTATTTACATTCGCTTTGAACGCAATAGCAAATATAAACGCGAAAGTTGAGTAAATAGGGTAACAATTCATGAAAGAGTAGGAATAGGAAAAAGATAAAAAAATCGTATGAAAAAGTCGACAATCTGGTTGCTTGCCGCCGTGATGCTTACCGCCTTTCTCGCGCTGCTGTTCTTGCAGGTAAAATACATGAAGACAAGCTTGGACATGCGCACCCAACAGTTCGATGAGCTGGTGAAGAGAAGCTTGTACAACGTGATGAGGGACCTGGAGCAGGACCAAACGCGCGACTACCTGGAACAGGATATGATCGAATCAGAAAACCGGTACTCGAGGTATAACCAACCCGGAGGAACGCGTGACATAACGGGCGATAAAACCCCATCATCCATCATCTCTCCCGACGGAAGCCAACCTCTGCCGGATCTGAACACACGCGACCAATCGTTGCGTCCCAAGGATCAACCCGAACGGTTGTTCATGCAACCTAAGCAGAGGAGCAGCACCATCTCGAAGACACAGTACGATATGCAGCAATCCCTGTCGAAGCGGTACCTATACGAGCGGGCGTTGTTTGATGAAGTGATCTACAAGATCATGAGCCAAGCGAGCAGCAAACCGATCGAGGAGCGGGTTCATTTCAACCGGCTGGAGCAGTACATTCGATACGAGTTATCGTACAACGGTCTGAATGAACCATTTAGCTTTCAGGTGGTAAACTTTAACAACGTGGCGGTCTACTCCTCACCCGGGTTTACATCTAGGTACAAGGATGCGATATACACGCAAACCCTCTTCCCAAACGACCCACCAGCCAAGCTCAATCAGTTGAGGGTCTATTTCCCGACGAAGAGAAATTACGTCTACAGCGAGCTGAATTTTTTCGTTCCCTCGCTACTTTTCACGTTCATCCTCTTGGTTACGTTTATCTTCACGGTAGCCTCGCTGTTCAGGCAAAAACGCCTGTCGGAGATGAAGAACGACTTCGTCAACAACATGACACACGAGCTGAAAACGCCCGTGTCGTCTATTTCCCTGGCATCACAGTTGCTGAGTGACCCCTCGATCAACAAGTCGCCCGCGACCCTCAACCACCTCACCAGCGTGATTCAAGACGAGACCAAACGACTGAGCTTCTTGGTAGAGAAGGTGTTGCACATGTCGCTCTTCGACAAGCAACGGACCACGCTCAAGCTGGAAGATATCGACGCGAACGACCTGGTGGCCAGCGTGGCCAACACGCACCTCCTGAAGGTGGAGAAGCTCGAAGGGACACTCGATATCGATCTGCAGGCGGAAGAATCGACCATCCGTGTGGATGAGATGCACTTCACCAACGTGCTCTTCAACATCCTGGACAACGCGCTGAAGTACAGGAGAGAAAATGTCGCTCCGGAATTAATGATCCGGACGAAAAACGAAGGAAACAAAATCACGATCTCGATTGAAGACAACGGGATCGGGATGAAAAAGGAGGACGCCAAGAAAGTTTTCGAGCGTTTTTACCGTGTACCCACCGGCAACAGGCACGACGTCAAAGGGTTTGGCTTGGGGCTGGCGTACGTGAAGAAGGTGGTGACCGACCTCAACGGAACTATCCGCGCCGATAGCGAGTTGGGCAAGGGAACCAAGTTTATAATTAGCTTACCCGTAATAACACTAAAATGATATGGAAGAAAAATTGAGAATTTTTTTATGCGAAGATGATGAGAATCTTGGCATGTTGCTGAGAGAGTATCTCCAGGCAAAAGGATTTGAAACCGACCTGTTCCCTGATGGGGAAGCCGGTTACAAAGGGTTCGTGAAAACGAAGTACGACCTATGCATCGTCGACGTGATGATGCCCAAAAAGGATGGGATAACGCTGGTGAAAGAGATCCGGAGCATCAACTCTGAAGTTCCCGTTATCTTCCTCACCGCGAAGAACATGAAAGAGGATGTACTGGAAGGGTTCAAGGCCGGGGCTGACGACTACATCACCAAGCCGTTCAGCATGGAAGAGCTGGTATTCCGCATCGAAGCCATTATCCGCCGCGTAAGGGGCAAGAAGAGCAAAGAGCAGCTGGTGTACAACTTCGGTAACATGAGGTTCGACACCCAAAAGCAGCTCCTGACCATCAATGACGAGACCAAGAAGTTGACGACCAAGGAATCGGAATTGTTGTCGCTGCTCTGCGCTCACGCGAACGACATCCTGGAGCGGAACCATGCCTTGAAGCAGATCTGGGAAGAGGACACCTACTTCAACGCCCGCAGCATGGACGTGTATATCACTAAGTTGCGCAAGTTGTTGAGGCCAGAGCCCAACATCGAGATCATCAACATTCACGGCAAAGGTTACAAGCTCATCGTACCCACCGAAGAGAACGAAGGCGAGCAATAACATTGCTGCCCGATGAGAGGGTAAACACCCTTCCCTGTTACAAACGGGAGAGAGCCCAATGGCTTTCTCCCGTTTTTTATTGGAACAACATTTATTGAAACAGCATCGGCACGAACTCCGACAGGTATATCCGCCAATTCTTCCAGATATGCCCTTCACCGCTCTCCCGGTAGGTGTATTTGAAGCCGATCTCGTCCATCTTCTTCATGCTATCGATTACGCCCTGGTAGAGGAAGTCGGTATTGCCACATGCGATCCAGTAGAGTTTGAAGCCGTTCGCCTGCTGGACTTTCAGTTTATTGACGAACTCTTCTACCCGTTTGTCCGCCTCCTCATTGTTTCCGCCCCTCCAGATAGAGATGGGTGGTGCGGAGAAAATCCCCACGTAGTCGAACGTTTTGGTGTATTGGGCAGAGATGGCCGAAGAGTGCATTCCTCCCATCGATAGGCCGGCGATCGCCCGGTTGGCCTGATTTTTCTTCACCCGGTAGTTGCTCTCTACGAAAGCGATGATATCGCCGAAGCTATCCTCCATGCTAGCCACCGCCTGGCGTTGCCCCCCGCCCATCGCGGGCAGGTAGTGCCGGCTCGATTCACCCGGTGCCGCCGCGTTCTGCGTGTGCCCGTTGGGCATCACCACGATCATCGGCTTGGCCTTCCCTTGCGCGATCAGGTTATCCATGATCTGGGCGGTACGTCCCAGCGAGATCCACGCCTCCTCGTCTCCCCCCGACCCGTGTAGCAGGTAAAAAACGGGATAAGTCTGCTTGCTAGTCTCGTACCCGGGAGGGGTATAGATGGTAATCCGGCGCTGCTCTTTCAGCGTTGGGCTATCGTACCACCGCCGGGCCACCGTACCATGCGGCACGTCGTTCACGCTGTAGAGGTCGCCCGGTTCACCCGGTATGATGAAGACGCTCGTGACCGACGCCACGTCGCGGATCATCATCACGTTGCTGGGGTCGTTCATCCGTATCCCGTCCACGGTAAAGGTATAGCTGTAGAGTTCCGAGGCCAGCGGCTCCGGGGTGGTGAACTCCCACACACCCTCTTGGTTCTCCCTCATCTCCCCCCTGCCCGGGGCCCAAAACTCCCCTTGTGGCGTTTCCACCTTGACCGGGGCCAAGAAGTCGCCCGTCACCTCCACCTTGATCGCCTTGGGCGCCCGCATCCGGAACGTCACCGTGTTGTCGTCATGAATCTCGGGGGAGACTATGGCCTGCCTTCCCCAGATGGCCTGTTGTGCCATCCCTGCCGTGACCATGAGTAGTACCACGGCTACCATCGTTAATCGTTTCATAATTGATGCTTTACTAAATACTGTCGTTTTTATCGGTTTGTTACTATTCTTTTTGTCACTATTCTTTATCACCCATTATCATTCGTTTTTCGTTACCTTACCGCTCATTACCCGGGATTCGCCAACTGGCTCTTCCAAGGTGAAATCGCCCCACGTTCAATCGTTGCTGGTTAACGAGGATCCGCCAACAGGACAACAAACGACCGGGCAACTTACCGACTGACCTGTCGCAGGTTGACGAGGATCCGCCAACAGGACAACAAACGACCGGGCAACTTACCGACTGACCTGTCGCGGGTTGACGAGGTTACGCCAACAGACAATCGATCCGCGCCAGCTCCTCCTCGCTGAACGAGGTATTTTTCAACGCGTTGAGGTTCATCTGCAGCTGCTCCAAGGAGCTGGTTCCGACAATGACCGATGTCACCTTATCATCTTTCAACAACCATGCCAACGCCATCTCGGCGAGGGTCTGTCCCCTGTCGCGGGCCACCTTGGCCAAGGCGTTAAGCTTCGTCAACAGCTCTTTGGTCAGCACGTCGGGGCGCAGGAAGTGCGCTCTCGACATACGGCTTCCCGCTGCTACCTGACCACTCAAGTAGCGGTCAGACAACAACCCTTGGGCTAGTGGAGAGAAGGCAACAAACCCGGCTCCCGCCTCTTGCGCCTGAGCAAGAATTCCCTCCCGTTCCACCGCCCTGTCCAGCAGGTTGTAACGCCCCTGGTACATTAGACACGGGACATCCCGCTGCCGCAAGTAGTTGTACGCGAAGCGGGCCGCCTCCGGCGGGTACTTAGAGATACCCACGTAGAGCGCCTTCCCCTGCCTCACGATATCCACCAGCGCCTGCAAGGTCTCCTCCAGCGGCGTATCGGGGTCGAACCGGTGCGAGTAAAAAACATCCACGTAATCCAGGTTCATCCGCTTCAAGCTCGCATCGAGGCTGTTCATCAGGTACTTCCGCGAGCCCCACTCGCCGTACGGTCCCGACCACATCTCGTGCCCCGCCTTGGTGGCGATGAACAGCTCAGATCGATAAGGCATGAAGGAGGACTTCATCACCTTTCCAAAGGTCTCTTCCGCCGAGCCGTACGGGGGCCCGTAATTGTTGGCCAGGTCAAAATAGGTCACCCCCTTATCGAACGCGTAGTGCAGCATCCGCTTACTATTCTCAAAGGAGTCAACGCCCCCGAAGTTGTGCCAGAGTCCCAACGACAGCTCGCTCAGCAATATCCCGCTCCTCCCGGAACGCCGGAACTTCATCGTGCCGTCGTATCGGCTACCATCTGCTTTATATAGCTCACTCATCATCATCCATTATCGTTTAATCATTTAACTACTTCAAGTAAAAAATATCCAGGGGGATTTTGGCCAGATATACCGAGGCCAGGGGTGTTTCATGGGTAGAGTAATAGCTCACCCACAGCTGATTCCCCTCCACGATGAAGCCCGGGTAGCTGGTATCGCCGCCCGAGGGGAGCACATACACCTCTTGAAACTTCTCGCTCCCTTTCCCGGTAAGCAGCACGGTTTTTGGAAAGGAGGTGTAGTGCGAACGGGTACCCATGACGATAAGCCCATCCTCCAGCAGGATAAAATCAGGGCCCCCCAGTCGCACATCCATCTCCTTCCAAGCCCACTCCGTGAAGGGTGCGCTGCTTCTCCCCCAGCAACCCTTTTGGCTCCCTTTCTCCCGTCTCACCATCATCAGCATATCCCCATTGACATCAAACCGGATGGTCGCCTCGTTCGGGAAATCAGGCATATCGTAAAACTGCGTGATCTGGTCATACGTCACCCCATCTCTCGTGGCAAGCAGGCATAAGGAAGCCTTATCCTCCCCGATAAGGGAGTACATCGCGGCGTACCCCACCTCACCCTTCCAGGTGACCCTCCAGATCCAGTCGGTACCAGTACCAGCCGATTCATCTATCCTCACTGGTGCCGGATCGGTAAAAACGTGCCCATCCTCGCTGAAGGAGACCTGGGGAATGCGACCGGTCAGCTTCCTATCTTCGTAAATGGAACCACCGATAATGACCATTAATTTTCCATTGGGGGTGATCGACAGTTTGGGATCCCTCAGGTCGTACCCGCTCTTGCTAAGCAAGGCAGCGCTCTCCCAGTGAACCCCGTCCGACGATTTGATAATCCTCACCTTGCCTTCCGCCTTCCCCTTCTTGTCGAAAACATGCGATTCACCCTCCCTGAAGGAACAGTAGTAGTCGCCCTTGAACTGGATTAACGAGGTGAAAGCCGAGTGGGAGCCGTTATCCCATATTTTGCTCACCTCCACGCGATGGGTCTGCGCAAACATGGAAGATGCGCAGAGCAAACTGATGGTTATTAGAAATTGTTTCATAACAGATGTAAAAGAGCGGATTCGCCAGACTTGTCCATATTGGTACGGCTAATTTAATAACTTTTTTGAAAACAAGCGCGAAAACCAGCACTTTCATTGGTTAATTTGAAAGCTGCTAACTGCCGAGTTCGACTTGTTCCCCACCTTATCCGTTGTCACCACTTTCCAGAAGTAGGTTTTACCGCTCGTCAACGTTCGGGTGGCGGTGGTTTCGGTTTGCGAGGCGATTACTCGCGTGGTGGCATTTTCGTTGTCCAGGTACAAGG
>DUPB01000153.1 GCA_012838585.1 Bacteroidales bacterium | reverse complement strand
TACCGAGATTTACACGCGGATCGATCGGAACTTCTTACGGCAAGAGATCATTGAACACCATCCGAGGAACAAAAAGTAGCGTGCCGCTCAAAGGGAAAGGCGTTGCCACAAGATGCGAATAGGAGGCCGATGGGAATCCACCCATACAAATCGTTGAACGGCAACAAAATTATCGCCAAAACGAAGGTAGCTCCGGGATTATTTTATATATTTGCTAAAAAAAAGTATAAAGTATGAAGTTTATTGTATCAAGTGCCACGCTGCAACAGCATTTGCAGGCGATTAGCAGGGTAATCAACGTGAAGAACACGTTGCCCATTCTGGATTGCTTCCTTCTGGATTTACAGGGGAGCACGTTGACGCTCACCGCGGCCGATAACGAGACGCGGCTCACGACAACCGTGGAGGTTAGTGGTGTGGAGGGGAGCGGAAGCCTGGCGATCAACGCGAAGAACCTCCTTGACCCGTTGCGCGAACTGCCGGATCAGCCCCTTACCTTCGACATCAACGATGAGACACTGGAGGTGTTCATCTACTACCACAACGGGAAATACAACTTCGTGGGCACCAAGGGTGATGAGTACCCCGAGCCCAGACCCCTGCGGGATACGGCTATGTCGTTAACGCTTGATGCGCAGACCCTCTTCTCTGGGATCAACCGCACCGTGTTTGCAACTGGCGATGATGAGCTTCGGCCCGTGATGAACGGGATTTATTTCGATATTACCGCCGATGACCTCACCTTTGTGGCTTCGGACGGCCATAAGCTGGTACGGGTGATTACCACCGAGGCGAAAGGTGAGGGGCGTTCATCCTTTATCCTTCCCAAGAAGCCGGCTAACCTGCTCAAGACGCTTCTTCCCCGCGAATCGGGAGAGGTGGTCATAAAGTTCGATACCAATAACGCGTATATCGAAATGGCATCATACCAGATGGTGTGCCGTTTCGTGGAGGGACGATTCCCCAATTACAACTCCGTTATTCCACAGGATAACCCCAACAAGGTGACGCTCGACAGGCTGGGACTGCTCAACACGCTCAAACGGGTGGCTGTCTTTTCCAACCCTTCAAGCAGCCTGGTGAAGCTGCAACTCTCCGAAGATAAGATCGTGGTGTCGGCACAGGATATCGACTTCCTCACCGCGGCCGAGGAGGTTATCCCGTGCAGTTACGACGGGAACATCATGAATATCGGCTTCAAGGCGGTCTTCCTGATCGATATACTGAACAACATCCCGTCGGATGAGGTGCGCGTGGAGCTTGCCGACCCGTCGCGCGCGGGGCTTATCCTCCCGGTGGGCGATAAAGAGGAGAATGTAGATATGCTTACGCTGTTGATGCCGATGATGTTGAATGATTAATGGCGGCTAAATGGACTTGAACTTGAAGAACCCGTTGGTCTTTTTTGACCTGGAGACCACCGGGCTGAATACTACCCGCGACCGCATCATAGAGATATCGCTGTTGAAGGTGTACCCAAACGGCAAGGAGGAGGTGAAAACCCGTCGGCTGAACCCCGAAATGCCTATCCCCCCGGAATCGACCGCTATTCACGGTATCACGGATGAGGATGTGAAGGATTGTCCCACGTTCAAGCAGATCGCCAAATCGTTGGCCGACCAGCTGGAGGGGTGTGACCTCGCGGGCTTCAACTCGAGCCGCTTCGATGTGCCGATGCTGGCGGAAGAGTTTCTCCGTGCCGGGGTCGATTTTGACATGGGCAGGCGTAAGTTGATCGACGTGCAGATCATCTACCACAGGAGAGAGCCACGCACCCTGGAGGCGGCCTACGCTTTTTACTGCAACAAGCAGCTGGACAATGCCCACTCCGCCGAATCGGATACGAGGGCTACCTACGAGGTGCTTAAGTCGCAGCTCAAACATTACCCGGATCTCGCGAACGATATCGATGCGCTTTCAAAAGAGTATTCCAGTTTTAACGACAACGTGGACCTGGCTGGGCGCATGATCTACAACGAAAATGGGGTAGAGGTGTTCAACTTCGGTAAGCATAAGGGGAAGCCGGTCGAAGAGGTGTTAAAAAACGAACCCAGCTACTACGCGTGGATGATGGATGGAGACTTTCCCTTGAATACCAAGCAGGCGCTCACCAAGATCCGGCTGCGCGGCATGACCGGTTAATTAATCCTTTGGCGCGAAATCGATGGCTCGCTTCTTCATCACGCTGGCCTATAACGGCGAAAGGTACGTCGGTTGGCAAGTTCAACCCAACGGGATGAGCGTTCAACAGACGCTGGAAGAGGCGCTCTCCACCATCACCCAACGGCCACTGAAGGTGGTGGGAGCGGGTAGGACCGATGCCGGGGTACATGCACGGGCGATGGTCGCCCATTTCGACTGGGAGGGGGAACCTTTCGATGCGGAAGAGTGGCTGTACCGGTTGAACAACTTTCTGCCCCGGGATATCGCGCTCTCCTCGATACGGCCGGTACAACCGAGTGCGCATGCGCGGTTCAGCGCCCTCGCTCGCACCTATACCTACCATGTGACTACCTGCAAAGACCCTTTTCAATACCCGTTTCACTACCGACTGCACTACACGCCCGATATCGTTTTAATGAACCGCCTTGGTGAGGTATTGCAAGAGTACGAGGATTTCACCAGCTTTAGCAAGTTGCACAGTGACGCGAAGACGAACAACTGCCGCGTTACACGTGCGGAGTGGGAAGCGTGTGGCGAGTGTACCTACCGCTTTATCGTGCAGGCCGACCGATTTTTGCGAAACATGGTGCGTGCTATCGTGGGGACAATGTTGGAAGCAGGTAGGGGACGACTCGATGAAAGCGGCTTCCGGCGCGTTATCGAGGCACGGGATCGAGGTGCGGCAGGCGATTCGGTCCCCGGGAACGCGCTCTTCCTCGAGGAGGTGCACTACCCCGACTCCATTTGGTTATAAAAGATTTACGGCTCGTTTAAGGTCGTAAGGTAATGGCTGTGCCGCTTTTTTCGGATGTACCCAAGAAACTAGCGACGATTTATCCCGATATTCTAATATGATTACCCCCGCCTTCAAGGTAAAGCGTTTCACCTTGAAGGCGGGGATAAATGTATATAGGCAAGCCAAATGCTTGTCAATCGTTCATAGAGATGAGGAACTCCTCGTTGCTCCTCGTGCGGCGCAATCGACTCAGCAGGAACTCCATCGCCTCAACCGAGTTCATATCCGACAAGAAGTTGCGGAGTATCCACATGCGGTTAAGCGTCTCTTGCGACAGGAGCAGATCGTCACGACGCGTGCTGGAAGCGATGATGTCCACCGACGGGAAGACCCGCTTGTTGGACAGCTTCCGGTCGAGTTGTAGCTCCATGTTACCGGTTCCCTTGAACTCCTCGAAGATCACGTCGTCCATCTTGGAACCCGTTTCGGTCAGCGCCGTCGCGATGATGGTGAGCGACCCGCCATGCTCGATGTTACGGGCGGCACCGAAGAAGCGCTTCGGCTTGTGCAGGGCGTTGGCATCCACACCCCCCGAGAGAACCTTGCCCGATGCCGGCTGCACGGTGTTGTACGCGCGTGCCAGGCGGGTGATGGAGTCCAACAGGATTACCACGTCATGCCCGCACTCCACGAGTCGCTTCGCCTTGT
>DUPB01000152.1 GCA_012838585.1 Bacteroidales bacterium | reverse complement strand
AGCGTCAACGTCTCCGGCAGGTCTAAATTCTCCTCCTATTATGTCTCTGCCGGGTTCGACAGAACGAAAGGGGTTTTAAAAGGTGATGATTACAGGAAATACACCGTCATGGCCAAGATAGACTCTCAGATAAACTCTTGGCTAAAGGTTGGGGTGAAGGGTAACTACCTGGATGCGAAAGCCTGGGGTGCTACCCCCTCGATGCAGGCCGCTACCTGGATGAGCCCATTCTCCTACACGCACGTCAGGCATGAAGGTTTCACCGATTGGGTAGAAGAGTACCCGACTGGTTCCGATGGGGCCATCAACCCACTGTGGGGTCGCGAAGATGCCAGCTACTTATGGACAGATACGAAAACCGTCAATTACAATATCGGGGGTATCGGTTACGCGGAAGTCGATTTCCCGTTCTTGAAAGGCTTGACCTACAAGTTCACCCTAAACGCCCAACGCAACACATCGCAGCTCGACCTGATCAACAACCCGCAGCTGTGGTTAGACACGCGGACCTTGGCCGACCTGAACAACCCGTATAAAAACATCGGGAACGTAACGGGTGACGTGCGCGATTCCCACTCTTCACACTGGAACACCGACAACCTGCTCACCTATAGAACAGACATCGGTCTACATCACATGGACGCCATGTTGGGTTATACCCGTGAGTCATATAACTGGGAACACATTCGCATTGACTTCAAGGGATTCGATATTCCCGCGGCCAGTAGCTTAGGCACGTACGGGCTTGACCTGTCTATGCCGGGCAACCTCCAAGCTGCCCGTCAACGTACGAGAACGCAATCCATCGCGTACCTCGCCCGCTTAAACTATAATTTCGCCCACAAATACTACCTGACCGGGAACTTCCGTCGCGACGGTTTTTCCGCCTTTTCAGAAGGGCACAAATGGGGTGACTTCTTTGGTGTATCGGGGGCTTGGGTGGTATCCTCGGAAGGGTTCATGGAAAACTTCAGCAACCTCGATTTCTTAAAGTTGCGGCTGTCGTGGGGACAAAACGGTTCACGCGGAGGCATCGGGGCCTATTCCACCATTGCCGGTATCAACAAGGGCTACACCTGGTTTGGCGACAAAAGCGCGTATACCATGTACGTGGCCGCTTTGCCGAACAAGTTCCTGACTTGGGCTACTACCTCTAAGTGGAACATCGGGGTTGACTACGCGTTCCTGAACAGCCGCGTTAACGGTAGCCTCGACCTCTACACCTCGGCAACCACGAACATGGTGTTGAACCGTTCTATACCTTACGTGGCCGGTTTCCCATCAATTGATGCTAATGCCGGAAAGGTCACCAACCGGGGGTTTGAACTGACTGTGAACACGGTGAACATGCCGGGAGATGGCAACGAAACGTTGCGTTGGGAATCTAACCTGGTATTCGATTTGAACCGCAACAAGATTGACAAGTTGTTCGATGACAATAACAACGATGACTACTCTTTAGTAACAACCTATGGATATGACATGTACTATGCCTTGATGGTAGGTCACTCTATTACCTCGGCATACGATTACAAGATGATTGGCATCTTCCAAAGTCAAGATGAAATCGACAACTACAAGAGCGCGGATGGAACAGTCATCCAGCCAACGGCAAAGCCCGGAGACCTGAAGTTCCTGGATTACAACGAGGACGGTAAGATTGACACCAACGACAGGCATTGGGTGGGTGATATGGACCCCCTCTTCACCCTGAACTTGGGCAACACGTTCTCTTGGAAAAACTTCTCCCTCTACTTCAGCTTCCGCTGGATGCAAGGGAGCGAGACCCACTTCCTGGGGTATGACCCGAACGGATTCCAGATAGGGGGATCGAATAACCAACTGAACATCAGCCCGTGGACAGAGAATAACCCATCCGACAAATATCCCCGTTTCGGTTACGTGAACTCGCTGAACTACAACTACTGGAATCCTCGTACATTCTTGAAACTAAAGGACTTATCTCTCTCCTACACGTTCGACAAGTCCCTGTTGGAGAAAATCAACGTCCAGGCCATACAGCTCTACCTGGCGGCAACCGACCTGTTCACCATTACCAACTGGTCGGGGCTTGATCCGGAAGATGGGGGTACAACGGCTGCCAACATGTCGAGTACCCGTTTTGGCATGCGCCCCACCTATAAAACAGTCTCTTTGGGTGCGAATATAACCTTTTAAATAGATAACGATTATGAATATAAGAAAATATATAGTAAGCATCATTGTAGGGGTAGCCATACTGGCAGTGCCTATGGGCTGTGAAAACGACAACGCCTTCCTCGAGGAAAAATCGTACACGTTAAACACCTCTACTTTTTATAATAGTGCCGCCGATATTGAACTGGCATTAAATTACGGTTACGCCAGGGTGCAATACCTGTTGATGGGTGTCATGCACAACAACTGCTCCTGGTTGCTGATGGGTGCCGGGTTAGACACCTTTAACGGTACCGGGCAGAACGGGATTGGAAGCACCAATTTCGTCCAGGGGTTAACCTCGTCTGACGGTTTCGTTGACCACTGGTTCAGGAACCAGTATTACGTGATTTACGATCTCAACAAAGTGGTTGAAGCCATTGACAATCGGGATATTAAATGGAATAGTGAAACACAAAAGAACGAATATAGGGCAGAAGCCCTGTTCTTGCGTGCTTGGTTTTATCGCAACCTGATAGGCCTTTTCGGTGGTGTTCCCATCGTAACGGAACCCTCCGATGGAATCGCCATTGACTTCCCGCGCAACACGCGCACGGAAGGATGGAAGCAGGTAAAAGAGGACCTGGAGTTTGCCGCGGCTAACCTGCCCAAGACCACCAATCAGCCGGGTCGGGCAGTCAGGGCAGCCGCCGATCACCTGCTTGCCGAAGTTTGCAACAGCTTGGGCGACTTCGATGGTGCCATCGCGGCGGCAACGCGGGTCATCAACGGAACCGACGGCGAATATAAGCTGATGACAGAGCGTTTTGGCACGCGTACCTCAGAAAAAACCAACCGCTACGGACACGCCTTGAACCCCTACTGGGACCTGTTCCAAATCGGGAACCAAAATTACTCTTCCGGGAACAAGGAGGCCATCTGGGTATGCCAATACAACTACGGGACCTACAGCACCGGTGGTGGCGGAAACAGCTGGTGGCGATGCCGTTACAATCAAGCAGAGGCAGCGTTCAACGCGAATATCCGTTATCAGAACAGGCAAAAAACGCATGCCGACTATAACGGTGGAGAACCGTTTAACCTCTATGGCGAGGAGGCAAGCAACGTTTGGGAAAACGGAAAGAAAGTTTCGTCAAACGGCCTTCGACCCGACTCGTTGGGAACAATCGGCGTTTACGGCCCCGCGTTGCGCCCCACCAACTACTACTTGTGGAAGGTGTGGAAAGGAGATAAACAAGACTTCCGGGGCTCCGAAGCCATGATCCAGAAAAACACCTACCTGATTAGTGGGAACAAAACGTGGCCCCAAGCTATTCAGGAGGCATTCGAGAAGTACCCGAAAGTGGCCACCGCGGCCGACACAACCGGTATCTGGCCCCGATTGTGGAAACTCTCTTCCGATAAGCGAGGTACAAGCTCGGCGGGCAACACCTGGGAACAGTACGACGTGGATTGGTACATCATGCGCCTCTCCGAAACGTACCTGCTCCGCGCTGAGGCGTACCTCGGTAAAGGGAATCTCGCTGCCGCGAGCGCCGACATCAACGAGGTGCGCTCACGCGCGGGAGCCCAGCCATGCTCTGCCAACGATGTCACCCTCGATTACATCCTCGATGAGCGCGCTCGTGAGTTATTCGCGGAGGAACATCGGTGGGTCACCTTGTCGCGCCTGTCCAACAACCCGAACTTAGCCAGTAACAGTCACCTGAACAAGGGGAATGTGCTCGTTAGCCGGGTGAAGAAGTACGGCTGGAACTATCCAAATGTTGATGATGGGACTGTACGCCCCAACATCGGCGACCACCAATACGTGTTCCCCCTGCCTATCGGATTTATACAGGCGAACACCGGGAGCGATATTCCCCAAAACGCCGGTTACGATGGAGGTACCTACGATAACAGTAAGTAACCTGTTATCTTGATCAATACAGGGACTGAAGGGCTGTGTCTTTTCGACACAGCCCTTTTAGCAAAGTTCATTAAAATTAGACTATTCCTCACCATGGCATAATCCAAGTAAACTTGTCTTCTGCTCATTTGACTTAACGGAATAGTTCTCATACACCGAAATGTAAAAGAATAAAATAATCGTATGAATAGAAGAGCCTTTATAGTGAGAAGCGCCGCGCTCTCCACGGGATTAATGGTTAAAAGCGGTCTCCCCCTGCTGGGAGCAGGAGCTGCAACGGCCAATGCGGTACATGCCGGTGCAACAACGGCCAGTGCACGCCAAAAGAAAACCGACCTATACACCCTCTTTCAAAATCCTGAGTCTAAATACCACCCGTTCGTGCGGTGGTGGTGGAACGGGCTTAAGCTGGAAAAAGAGGAGATCATCCGGGAGCTTCACCTGCTAAAGGAGGCTGACGTGGGGGGCGTTGAGATCAACTCGATCGACTTCCCCTCAACCGGCGATGACCTGGGTATCAAGTCGATCGAATGGTTGAGCGACGAGTGGATCGAGATGCTGCAGGTCGCTTTTACCGAGGCGAAAAAGCTGGATATGACCTGCGACCTCATCGTGGGTTCAGGCTGGCCTTTCGGGTCGGAATCGTTGCCGCACGACGAGCGAGCCCAAGTGATGTTGATCATGGCCGAAGAGCTGGAAGGCCCTATGGAGTACGAAGTCTCCCGCTACCATATCTTCAGCGAAACAGACCCGGGCGTGACCGACACCTTTCCCGGGAGGACCTTCGAGATTATTTCATTAAAGCTGGTTCCCGACCCCATGAGCGGCCTCGATCAAGTAACCGAGCTATCCCACCTGCGTGATCAGGATCTCCTACTGGTAAAGGTACCCGAAGGAAAACACGTTTTCTACGCGTTGGTGAAGGTCAACTCGTTCGCCGCGGTCATCAACGGGGCGCCCGGTGCCGCGGGCCCCATACTGAACCACATGGATAAAGAGGCGGTAACCAAGTACCTCTACAACATGTCGAACACCATCCAGAAGAAAACGGGTCCGCTCTCCAACCACCTCAGGGCCTTCTTCTGCGACTCCATGGAGCTCGAGGGGAGCAACTGGACCGACGATTTCGCCGAGGTGTTCCGGGAGCGAAGGGGATACGACGTGATGCCCTACCTCCCCTTTATCATGTTTAAAGTGGGCCGGTTGGGCGGCGTGATCGATGACCAGTACGGGGCGAAGAAGAGCCCGGAGTTCGAGGAGATCATCCGTCGGGTTCGTTTCGACTTCGAATACACGAAGGCCGAACTGCTGTACGAACGTTTCACGCGAACCTATCTGGATTGGTGCCGGGCGCAGAACGTGCAATCCCGGGCACAGGCTTACGGCAGGGGGTTCTTCCCACTGGAAAGCAGCCTGGGGTACGACATCCCCGAAGGTGAATCGTGGACCACCAACTGGTTAAGGCATAAGCTCGGGGAAGAGATGTCAGACGAGGATTACCGCCGGGGGCGGGGATACACCATGATCAACAAGTACGTCTCCTCGGCGGCGCACCTCACCGGCAAGCGGTTAATCAGCTGCGAAGAGATGACCAACACCTACCTCGTCTTCAATGCCACCCTGGAGCTGCTCAAAATCGGCTCGGATCAGGCAATCATGTCGGGCATCACCCACTCCATCTGGCACGGGTTCAACTACTCCCCCCCGGAGACCCCCTTCCCTGGCTGGGTGCAATACGGTTCCTACTACAACGAGAACAACAACTTGTGGCCCTACTTCAAGTACCTCAACCGGTATAAGGCCAGGCTCTCCGCCCTGTTGCAGCATGCAGATATGTATACCGACATAGCTATTCTGCCGGCCAATTACGACATGTGGGGCGAAATGGGGGTACAGACCGACCCCTTCCCCGAAAAACTGAACGTGGATTACACCTCCATACTCTGGGAGTCCATCAACAAGAACGGGGGCGCCGCCGATTACGTGACCGAGAAGATCATACAAGACGCCACCATCGAGAAAGGGAAGCTATGCTACGGCCCCAAGAGGTACGGGATTCTCTTCCTGCCCGAGGTGAAGAGCCTGTTCCCGGAGACCGCGGAAAAGCTACACGCTTTCGTCAGCGGGGGAGGCACCATCTACGCCATCGAGTACCTGCCTGAGAAGTCGCTTGGCCTGCATAACCACGAAGAGAATGACAAGAAAGTAAAAGGGTGGGTGGTAAAAATGAAAGCTTTCCCCGACCGATTCATCTTGATTCCCAAACCAACCGACCGTCTCTTCCTGGAGTGGTACACCGGCTTACAGAAGGAGCACCAACTGCCCCACTACCTGGAGATCGATCAGCCTGACCGCTACCTGATGCAGACACGCTATCAGGCCGATGACAAAAGCGAGCTCTTCTTTTTCACCAACTCGCATATGCATGAACGTAGGAGCAGTCGGGTCACTTTCTCCCAAGAGATCACCCGCGGTCGCTACCCCTGGCTCTGGGATCCCGGGACGGGGAAGGCTTACCGGTTGCAACTAGAGGGCAACAGCCTGCAACTGAACCTGGGGCCGGCAGAGTCCCGCGTCATCGTCTTTAACAAAAGGCGAAGGGGCGAGTACTGGGAAGAGCTACCCCCACCCCACCCCAACGCGCAACTCTTGAACAACGACTGGAAGGTGGAGTTGAGGCACAGCCGGGAGAATTGGGTGAAAAGCGTGCAGATGGAGACCCTGCAAGACCTGAAAGATACCGAGCATCTCCGTTTCACCGGCACCGCGGTCTACAAGAAGCGCGTACAGGTACCCGAAAAAGGAGCCATCCTCAACTTGGGCAAGGTGTTCGGCGTGTCCGAACTGTTCGTCAACGGGAAATCGCAAGGGGTGCAATGGTATGGCGATCGCGTGTATAAGCTGGGCGATGACACGATTATCGGGGAAAACGATATCGAGGTTCACGTGATCACGACCATGGGCAATTACATGCAGACCCTGGACGATAACCCGACCGCCGTCAAGTACACGAACCGGAAAGGCAGGGAGCAGGAGATTCAGTCGATGGGATTGGTGGGGCCTGTTACGCTCTACTAAGGGTTAGGTTAGGCTCTACCAAGGACTTTATGCAAACAACTTTTTTAATTTTTCATGCTTTTCCCGCAACGTTTCAGGGTTTAAAATCATCATTTATAAATGGACGGTATATTATTAACGTGTATAAACGCGGATTTTCATGAGGTTAAGACGGTTTTTATTTCCCTTGATTTCCCTGCTCTTGCTGATAGGGGGAGCGGGATGCGATGATGAGTATAGCACGTATCACTCTTTTACAAAAGAGGTTACACAGTCTAAATCGTACCCGGTCTACCTGGATATGGGCAAAGTTGGGGCGATAGCCGTAAAGTCGACTTCCCCACTCGTGTCACCCTTCAAGATCGTGTCGAACCCATCCCACTTTTTCGTTGGCGACAGTTTGGGTGGTATCCATGTCTATCAGAAAGATGCACATGGAACTACAAAACTTTGCTACATCGAATGTCCCTATCTGAGAGATTTTGACGTGATAGGCAACCGGCTTTTTTGCAACAACCTAACCGATATGGTGGTGCTGGACGTTTCCAATCCCCCAACAATATCGCTCCTGCACCGGGAACCCTACTACTTTAATCAGTTTTCAGACTACAAGACCTATTGGAATTTTCCGTTTCAAAAAGGGAAAGGAATTCAAGTAAACTGGGAAACACGTACGCTCACGGGAACCATAACCGACAGGCAGCCCCAACTCGATTTTTCTGAAGTGGATGCCCAATGCGCCCATTTAACTACTACCGAAATCCCGGATGGCTGGCTCGAGAACAACTATCCACGCGGCAAACCTTATTCCGCGCTCGTTAACGTGGCCAACGAAGAGATCTACTCGTTGGGCACCTACAACTCTTGGAAAGTTTGCAGCTACTCCAAGGGTGAATTCTTAACAAAAGACATCAAGGATGCTCCCTACCCGAGTCCTTACTATTATAGCAATTCCATACCGGTTAAGCTATCCTATAAGGAGAACATTATTTACATACTGGAAAGAAATGAGGCTAACCATAGCAGCGGACATGTCGACTGCCTGCTTTCGACAGGATATTTCAGGGGATTTCACCTCTACTTTCCCAACTGCGCTCCCAAAGATGCCACCTACGTGCCCGAATTAAAGGCATTCTACATCCTGGCAGGCCACTATATTTGGGCGGCATTCACGGAAATCAAGGAGATACCGGCCTTCGTTGCCGAAGAAGAGTACCGCAAGTACCCCCAACTGACGGACGCGTCCAGCATTAATTACATCGACAAAAAAATAATAACCGTTGGAAGAAATGGACTCTCCATCTATCTTCCTGGCAAGGAACAATTGGAACACGTGAGAGAATATCCCGACATCTCGGGACGCTGCTTCCTGTTTGAAGAAAATCGATTGGTCACGGCAGACTTGCAAGGGTTGAAGCTTTATAATACCAGTGACTTAAACAACATCCAACAAATTCAATAAGATTGCAATTGTATGAAAAAAGAATTTTTCCTACTGCTCTTCCTCATCGTCTCCTTTCTATCGTTCGGACAATCGCGGGAAGGTCGTTACGGGCAGGTCGATAAAAAAGGTTTCTACAGCACCATGCAGGTCAATTTGCTGATGGGTAAAGAGGTCAACAAATATACACCCTACTATTACCCTTCTTTGGAAACTACAGGTAGTAGCTTATGGGTCCCTCCTGCTACCGCGCATCATCAGATGAAACTGTCACTTGTACCCTCTCTTATGGTTTCCGGAGGATACAGGTTGAATACAAATTGGGCGATAGGTGCAGGTACGGGCTTTGAACTGTTTGAAAAAAACCTGTTCCCGCTATTCGGTGAAGTACGATACATGTTTGATGGTCAACACATCACTCCATTCCTTGCCCTAAAAGGAGGGTACGCTATCGGCAACCTGAAAGAGAAACATCATGAAGAGCTCATCCTTAGCTGGTCATCAGGCACCTACAACGATGTGAAGTTCAGGAATCATGGCGGGCTGATGCTCCACCCTGAGGTTGGCGTGAGCATTCCGCTCGACGGGAAATGCGACCTACTGTTAACGGCCGCCGTTCGGCATCAGAGAATAAAACAGAAGGTCACAAAAGTGTACGAGGTCAATCAGCATGATCAATGGGAACATAAAGAGAAGCTAAACCTGCTTACGATAGGCATTGCCTTCCTGTTCCGATAGTACCGAAAGTTACAAGCTCTGTCAATTTTAGGCACTCCGTGCCATCCCCAAAAAGAATACACCATGTTGGCTGTTTTTTCTGAAATTCCGCTTAAGCTTGAGTGAGTATTAAGCCACCAACATTTTTGGGGATTATAACCTATTAGCCATAATCATTACACAAACGGCGTCATATATACCGGAAGGTAAGTGGTACCTTCTTGATAAGCTGGTTCCTTGGGGTAAATTAAATAACGCTCCTGAATCCGCTCTGAATACTTGTCGCGAAAAGCATCGAGGGAGGCGTGCCGTTTATATCCGGATGATTTTACTTCAATTGGCGACAGCTTGTGTCCATCGGAAATAAGGAAATCTATCTCGTAATAGTTATTGGAGTTTGGCGCGGGCATCGTGTGGTAGTACAACTCTTTGCCATTAGCTCTAAGCATTTGCGCCACTACATTTTCGTAAACATATCCAAGGTTGGCACTCAGTTTGTCACTTAACAGCTTTTGATAGATGATATTGTCCGTAAAATCCTTATCCATAAAGGCTAGCGTTACAAAAAGCCCGGTATCTAAAAGATACATTTTGTAGTATTCGATATCTTTTGTCAAACCCAAACCAATATTGGGGTCATTGGCATGGTAAGCAACATGTACAACCATTGAATCCTCCATTAACTTAAGTACTCCGCCAACCCTGTTATGCTTACCATTTTTTAGCACGGTGGAGATTTGATACCTGGAGGCATTCTTACTCAATTGAGCGGGAATGGCTTTTAACATTTGCGAGGCCTGCCCGGTATCGTCTATTTTATGAAAGTCCTCATCATATAGAGACAGGATTGAACGTTTAACCCGGTCAACCTGGCTCAAATCATTGCTCTCCAAGAGTTCTCTCACTGCTTGTGGCATGCCTCCTACCAACATGTAGAGTCTGAAATCTCTCATTAGCTTGCGATGTACGGCGTCTCCCAATTTTTGTTTATTCTTAAAAGCTTCACGCAATAAATTCATCGTCACCTTATCTCCACGAGCCCAAAGAAATTCTTCATAGTCTAATGGATACATATTCACTTTTCTCTCTTCACTCGGGATCAAAATATCTTTTACATTCTTTCGGATTGAAATTAACGATCCGGTCTCGATATAGTCATATCGACAATCCTTGACTAAATGTTTAATGGCTTGACGAGCCTTGGGCTGAAGCTGTACCTCATCAAAAATGATTACCGACTCCCGCTCATGTAGCGAGGTCGCGAAAAGAAATTGAAGTTTGATGAAAAAATTATCCAGATTCATCATATCATCAAAAAGAGCATATACTTCAGGAGAAGCTTTTGAAAAATCGATGAGGATGTATGATTTATACTCATTTTTTGCAAACTCCTCTACCAATGTGGATTTACCAACACGCCTGGCACCTTGAATCAATAAGGCGCTTTTCCCGTTAGACTCCTTTTTCCATTGGAGCATCTGGTTATACATCTTTCTTTGAAAAATCATACGCTTTTTGTTATATCTGCCACATAAAACACTGTACTTAAACCTTTTAATCTACCACCTCATAGTGATACCCAACCTGTTTCATCAAGTATTACACGACAAATATAACCATTTTGCCGATTTCCCTAAAATCTTTTAGGCACCATTTGCCTATCTCCCTAAAATCTTTCATGTGCTATATGCCGATTTCCCCGAAATCTCTACCTTTTGTGTCCACCTTTTTAGTAGTAACACTACTTTTGAAAGGCAACAGAGGAAATTGCACGCGTAAGTAACATTCAAGCGAAAAAAGAAAATATCGCCACTTTTTTGATGGAAAACGAAATAATAATGCGTTATCTGTCAAAAAAAAGACTATTTTTGCAATATGAAAGCATTAAAGCAATTTGGAATTGTACCGATAAATGTAGGAGTACTGGAAACTCTTTTCACGTCTTATAAACATCCTCAAAAGAAAATTACAAATCTTGAACAAAAAGGTAGTTTAATAAGGCTAAAAAAGGGATTATACGTTGTTTCTTCAACGGTTTCTGAACGATTACTCTCGGTGGAATTAATTGCCAATCACCTTTATGGACCCTCTTACGTGTCGATGCAAACCGCGCTTCGTCACTATGGACTTATTCCCGAAACCGTTCATACGACAACTTCACTAACATTCAAAGCTTCAAAATTATACGAAAATAGCATCGGGCGATTTGAATACATTCATTGCGCTTCCAATTATTATCCTATCGGTATCCGTCAAGTTGTAGAAGATGATTATGCTTACCTGATAGCTTCACCCGAAAAAGCGTTGTGTGATTTAATTGTTTACACGCCCAGACTGCGGCTTCGGTTTGTAAAGAACGTGGAAACCTACCTAGAGGAAGATATACGCCTTGATATGGATGAATTTTATAAAATGGATGAAGCCATCTTTGAGCAATGCGCGTATGTAAGTAAGAAAAAGACCGAGATAAACAACCTTATAAAATTGTTGAAGCAATGAGTGTATTCAATCAAATGTTGGCTCGCTACAAGATAGAAAAACAGAGCGAACTGACAAGTGCCACTTATGAAGTGATGCAGGAAATTACGCTTGCAGGACTCTATCGTGGCGGATTTTTCAACAAGGCAGCTTTTTACGGCGGCACCTGCTTGCGTATTTTTCACGGGTTGAAGCGTTTTTCGGAAGATATGGATTTCTCACTCATTGCACCCAACATTGATTTCCGGCTTGAAGATTATTTCCCATCGATCATCAATGAATTTAATGCCGTGGGAAAGGATGTTGTTATTTCAAAAAAAGAAAAAAGAACATTCGGGCGGGTAGAGTCCGCTTTTTTAAAAGACAATACAGCGGTTTACGATTTAAAATTTCAAACCGAAAAATCTGTCAAAATCAAAATAGAAGTGGATATTGACCCACCGATAAAATTTGACACTGAACAAAAATTATTGTTGCTCCCTTACTCATTTATGACACGTTGTTTTGTCTTACCGGATCTGTATGCCGGAAAAATGCATGCGATTGTATTCAGAAAATGGAAACAGCGAGTAAAAGGACGTGATTGGTATGACTTTGAATGGTATGTTAGAAATGGTGTAAAGTTAAATTTCAATCACTTACAAGAACGAATCAGGCAATTTGAGGATATTGAAATGAGCAGGGAGGAGTTTATCCACCAGTTAAAAGAACGACTAGCCACAACAGATATTGAAATGGTAAAAGAGGATGTTGTGCGATTTATAAAAAACACGGAAGAATTGGAAATATGGTCGAACGATTATTTTCTGCAATTGGCTGATATGATAAAGTTCGAATAAAATAGATGCGAAACGCTTACTTGATAGTTTTTTAACGCTTACTTGAGTCCCTGTGAAAACAGGTTTTTTTAAGGGAACTCAATTCTTAATGCAACAATTCAAAACAAGGAAAAACAGTGAAAAAACAGGTAAATAGGAAAACATGAACCGATTGAAATACATTATTCTATTACTGGCGCTGACAACCGTTTGCCACGTCTCTGCGAAACAGTACAAGGCATCGTACTTTGGTATCAAGTCCAACGGCACCACGTTGAACACCACCTCTATCCAGAAGGCAATCGACTACATCCATGAAACGGGCGGGGATACCCTGGTCTTCTACGTGGGGCGCTACCTCACCGGCACCATCGAGCTGAAATCGAACGTGCATATCGTGCTTCGCGAGGGGGCCATCCTGGTGGGGTCCACCAATATCTACGATTACAACATCGACAATCCCTACCCGGCGTTGGTATACGCCAAGGATGCCTCCAACATCTCTATCTCTGGAAAAGGGGTGATTGATGGACAGGGGTTCGAGGTGGCATACAACCTCACCGACCAGATACACAAGGGGATACTTGACGACCCCATGCAGTTGGATCGCCCGGCAAACAGACGGCCACACGGTATCTACTTCCGGGAATGCAACAACGTTTCCATCAGCGGCATCACCCTCAGGAACACCGCTTTTTGGGTGCAGACGTACGACCAGTGCGAGTATTTGAGGATTGATGGGATTACCGTCGACAGCAAAGCCTTCTGGAACAACGACGGGCTGGACATCGTGGACTGCAAGGAGGTAGTGGTGAGCAACTCGTTTTTCGATGCAGCGGACGATGCCATCTGCTTTAAATCGCACGATGCCAGCAAGCGGTGCGAAAACATCGAGGTGCGCAACTGCGTGGCCCGCTCCAGCGCCAACGGCATCAAGTTCGGAACGGTCACCCTGGGTGGCTACAAGAACATCCGCATCATAAACAACAAGGTGTACGACACGTTCCGCTCCGCGATTACCATCGCCACCCCCGATGGGGGCAAGGTGGAGAACATCTTCGTGGACAGCCTCTACGCGTACAACACCGGGAACGCCATCTTCCTACGCATCGGTACCCGCCGGAACAAGGAGAGGCCGGGAACCATCAGTAACGTGACCATCCAGAACCTGTACGCGGAAATCCCCGCCACGAAGCCCGACCAGGGTTACGGCTACGAGGGACCGGTGGAAGACCTGCCCCGGAACGTCTCTCCTGCCATCATTTTCGGCATCCCGGGAGTCGATATCAACAACGTGACCCTGCGCGATATCGAGATCGTCTACCCCGGCGGCAGTAACCCCAATTATGCCTACCGGGGAACGAAGCCGGCCGACCTGGACGCCATCCCGGAGATGACCGACTCTTACCCCGAGTTCTCCAACTGGAAGGAGCTGCCGGCATGGGGGCTCTACGTGCGCCACGCCAGCAACCTCACCCTGGAAAACGTGACCCTGAAGGCAAAAGAGAAGGATTACCGTCCGGCCATCGTGTTCGACGACGTGAAAGGGGCAACGTTATCGGGAGTCATCTACGACGTGCCGGGCAAAAGGAGAAACTTCATACAACATCAATCGACCCGAATCACCCAAAAATAAGCAACCATCATCATGAATAAGATAAGCAGCCTATTATCAATCCTGTTCATCGCCCTTGCCCCCCATATTCAGGCGAGGGATTACAACGTGGACGACTTTGGCGCCAAGCCCGACGGCAAAACGATCAACACCCGAACCCTACAACGGGCCATCGACCATGTAAGCGAAAACGGGGGTGGACGGCTCGTTTTCCAAGTGGGCAACTACGTGACGGGAAGCATTTACCTGAAGTCAAACGTGACCCTCCACCTGGAACCGGGGGCGACCCTTCTGGGATCCACCAACCCGCTCGATTACATGATCGACCCCAAGGTCAAGTGGTCGGCCATGATATTTGCCATAAACCAGGAGAACATCGGGATCACGGGGCAGGGAACCATCAACGGGCGGGGATTCACCACGGCCAACAACCTGGTGAGCCTCATCCATCGCGGCGTTTTTGAAGATGAGCTGCTACTGGACAGGCCCAGGGAGTGGAGGCGACCGGAAAACATCTACTTCCGGGAGTGCGTGAACGTGACCGTCACCGGCATCACCCTGCGTGACCCGGCCAGCTGGAACCAGACCTACGACCAGTGCAAAAACGTCTACGTGGATGGTATCCGCGTGGATAGCAAGGCATACTGGAACAACGACGGGATCGATATCGTGGATTGCGATGGGGTAATCATCAAGAACTCCTACTTCGACGCCGCGGACGACGTTATCTGCTTCAAGTCGCACGACGCCAACAGCATCTGCCAGAACGTGGTGGTGGAAAACTGCGTGGGACGCTCCAGCGCGAACGGGATCAAGTTCGGAACGGTCTCCCGCGGGGGATTCAGGAACTTTACCATCAAGAACGTCACCATATTCGACACCTTCCGCTCTGCCATCACCTTCGCGGCCGTCGACGGGGGGCTCGTGGAAAATATCGTGGTGGACAGCATCCGCTCCATCAACACCGGTAACGTGATCTTCCTGCGCATCGGGGAACGCTGGAGCCAAGGCAAGAAACCCAGTATGAAGAACATCCGTATCTCCAACGTTTACGCGGAGGTGCCTCCGACCAAACCCGACGCGGGGTACAACTACGAAGGGCCGGTGGAGGACAACCCGCGCAACATCTCCCCCGCCATCCTTTTTGGGCTGCCAGACTACAAGATAGAGGAGGTGGTGCTGAAGAACATCGAAATTGTCTACCCGGGTGGCGGCAACCCGCTCTACGCCTACCGCGGCACCAGCCAGGCGGAACTGGATAGCATCCCCGACATGCGGGCCAGGTACCCGGAGTTCTCGCAATGGAAGGAGCTACCCGCGTGGGGGTTCTACGTGCGTCACATCGATGGCTTGGTGCTTGACAACGTGCGGCTGGTGGCCGAAAAAAAGGATTATCGCCCCGCGATCGTGATTGACAACGTGGATGGCGCCACCTTCCGCGACGTGGAGTTCATTGAACCCGATAGCGAGAAGAAAGAGCAGATCATTCAAAACCGCTCCAAAAACGTGACGATGCAGTAATGGTGCTTTAGCTCCGTTCAACCGTTAAAGCTTTTGCCCGGTTAATCACTAAAGTTTTAGCACATTCGACCGTTAAAGCTTTGCCCGATTGCTTAAAACTCTATCCTTTTCATCCGTTAAAAAAAGAGCCAAAATGAAGAAAAAAATAGCTGTTACACTGCTGGCGCTGATGACCCTTTGTCACCTCTCCGCGAAAGACTACCCAGCATCCCTGTTCGACATCAAATCAGACGGTGTCACCCTGAACACGGCATCCATCCAGTACGCCATCGATTACATCAGCGCCAACGGGGGCGGTCAACTCAACTTCCACGTGGGACGTTACCTCACCGGTAGCTTCCACCTGAAGTCCAACGTCACCATCCAACTGCATGAAGGCGCCGTACTGGTTGCATTTCCTTCGATTTATGACTACTTTCGCGTGAACGCCATCCCGGCACTTATCCTGGCAGACAGCATGGTGAACATTAGCATCACCGGCAAAGGGGTGATCGAAGGGAATGGGCAAGGGGTATTGAAGAGCCTCACCGACCAAGTGGAGAAAGGCTACCTGCCGGAGAGTGAGTTGCAAAACAAACCGGCACTGATTCACTTCAACCGGTGCAACAACGTCAACCTGGAGGGAATCATCCTGAGGAACGCCTGCGGGGACGTGCAGCGCTACTCTAACTGCAAGGGGGTGACCATCCGCGGCATTACGGTAGAGAGCCGGACAGTACCCGACAGCCGGGGCATGGTCATCACTAACTGCCACGACGTCACCCTCGAAAAGGCCTACATGGACACCGCGGGCAACGAGGTGAAGGCGGACAAGGCATCGACAAACGTGTCGGTGAAAGAGAGCATCAATGCCAAGGGGAAGAAACTGCAAGCCAAAAGATGAAAACTAAAAAGATACAAGATAACAACTCAGAGACGATGAAAAAAACGAAGAACATGCGCCACAACATGGTTATTGCGCTGCTATGCATGCTATGCGCTGTTGGGTCGTTAACCGCGCAGCAAAAGATGGAGGACCTCACGCGCTACGTGAATCCCATGATCGGTACCCAGGAGATGGGACACGTGTTCCCCGGGGCGACCGTCCCCTTTGGCATGGTACAACTTAGCCCCGACACGGACACCATCCCATACGCCGGTCCCGATGGAAAATACACCGGAACGGTATACCGCTACTGTGCTGGCTACCAATACAACGACCCCACCATCGTGGGGTTCAGCCACACCCATTTCAGCGGTACGGGACACTCCGACTTGGGAGACTTTTTGATTATGCCCACAACCGGGGAGTTGAGGCTGAATCCGGGCACAGCTGATAAACCGGAGAATGGCTATCGTTCGCGTTTTAGCCACGAAACCGAAACGGCTATCCCCGGATACTATCGGGTAACATTAGAAGATTACGATATTGACGCCGAACTGACCACCACCGAGCATGTTGGCTTTCATCAATACACCTTCCCAAAAAGCGACGACGCGCACATTATACTCGACTTAACGCACGGGATCTATAATTACGACGGGAAGGTATTGTGGTCGCAGGTGTGGGTGCACAACGACACGCTGGTGACGGGCTACCGCATTACCAGCGGATGGGCGCGCACCAACTACCTCTACTTCGCCATGGTCTTTTCAAAACCCATCGAAAATTGGGGTTGCCGAAACGAAGAAAACCTGATTTACCGGGGTTTCTGGCGCAAGTTCGACCAGGAGAACAATTTCCCCGAAATGGCGGGTAGGAAGCTGAAGACCTACTTCGACTTCAAAACGGAAGAGGGAGAGCAAATCAAGATCAAATTCGCCCTTTCGGCCGTCAGCACCGAAGGAGCACTGAAAAACCTTTACGCCGAAGTGCCTCATTTCGATTTTGACCGGGTGAAGAACGAAGCGAAGGCGAAATGGCAAAAGGAGCTGGAAAGAATCAAGATTGAGGCATCGCCCGAAAAGAAAGAGACCTTCTACACCTCGCTGTACCACACCTTTATCAACCCCATCGTCTACATGGACGTGGATGGTCAATACCGGGGGATTGATCACCAGGTACACCAGGCGGACGGGTTTGTCAACTACTCCATCTTCTCGCTGTGGGACACCTACCGGGCGCTGCACCCGCTGTTAACCATCATACAGCCGGAACGTACGAGCGATATGATTAACTCCATGTTGGCCCATTACGACCAGAGCGTGCATAAGTCGCTGCCAGTATGGAGCCACTTCGGAAACGAGAACTGGTGCATGATTGGCTACCATGCCGTGCCGGTGATTGCCGACGCGTGGATAAACGGCATCCGGGGATTCGACCCGCACCGGGCGTTAGAGGCGTGCGTCTCTTCGGCGTCCTACCAAAACTACGGCAACATCGACGACTACATGAGGTTGGGATACGTGCCGTTCGACAAAAGCGTGAATGGCTCCTCGATGACGCTGGAATACGCGTACGACGATTGGACGATCGCGCAACTGGCACACTCCTTAGGGAACACCCAAGTGGCCGAGCAGTTCGAAAAACGCTCCCATAACTGGAAGAACCTGTTTAACGAGGAGACCGGCTTCATCGGCGCGAAGAACAGTGATGGGAGCTGGAAAACGCCCTTCGACCCGCTCCACACGGCCAACGAGGGGTTCATCGAGGGCAACGCGTGGAACTACTCGCTCTACGTGCCGCACGATGTGCCCGCGCTCATCGAAAGAATAGGGGGTAACAAACGGTTCGCGGACTACCTGGACACCCTGTTCACCATGTATCTACCGGATAAGTACTTCGCCGAAACCGAAGATGTTACCCGGCATGGACTGATTGGTTGTTACGTGCATGGCAACGAACCGAGCCACCACGTGCCCTACCTCTACAACTGGGCCGGCAAGCCCTGGAAAACGCAGGAGCGGGTCCATCAGATCAAGAACACCATGTACCTGAACAAACCGGATGGGCTGTGTGGCAACGACGACTGCGGGCAGATGTCCGCCTGGTATATCTTCTCTTCACTAGGCTTCTACCCTGTTGCGCCCGCGTCGGGGCAATACGCTATCGGCTCACCCTCCGTGAAGGAGGCCACGATACAGCTCGCGGATGGCAAGGAGCTGGTGATAAAAGTAGAGAACTACGATGAAAAAAACATCTACGTCCTACAGGTGACCATAAACGGGAAGCTCCTCAGCGACTACAACCTGCTTCACAGTGACCTCATCCAGGGAGGTGAGTTGGTGTTTAAGATGGGTCGGAAACCTTTGAAGAAAAAGATGAGATAGTGGATTGATACGGTGAAACCGACATGACTAAAATAATCTTCGAAGGTTCACTAAAGTTAGACTATTCCTCGCCATGGCATTGGACAAGTAAACTTGTCCAATGCTCATTTGGCTTAACAAAATAGTTCCATACACCGAAATGTAAAAGAATAAAATAATCGTATGAAAGTGATATTCCTATTCCTAGTGATCCTGCTGGCGGGTTGTGGCAGCGCACCCGACAATAGCGACAAGATTGACCGTGAGGCGGTAGTGTCGCGACACAACATCGTATCTTACGAGTTCAGCAAACGGAGCCCGGCGCAGGTGGGAAATGGCGAAATCGCTTTCGGGCTGGACCTTACCGGGTTACAGACCTTTATCCCCTTCAATACCCTGTCGCAGTGGGGGTGGCATTCGGACCCGGTGCCCAAGGGGGTGGACATCGCCGACTTCAAAGGTAAGCAAGTACTGCACAATGGGCGGATGGTCACCTACCCCCTTATGAATGATGAGACAGAAGAGCAAAAGCTCATCTCCGAGTGGCTAACGGGCAACCCGCATCGAATTAACCTGGCCTGGATCGCATTCGTGTTGTTAGATAAAGAGGGTAATGAGGTAGCCATGACCGACCTGCAACACTGTCAGCAGGAGGTGAATCTCTGGACGGGGATCGTCTCCAGCTATTTCGAGCTGGATAGTATCCCGGTGCAGGTCTATACCGCCTGCCACCCCGATAGAGACCTGCTTGCCGTAACCGTGGAATCGCCCCTGATCGATCTCGACAGGCTGGCCGTAAAAATCGCCTTCCCCGGCGCATCGCGAAAAAACAGCAGGAAAGGGCACTACATCGGTATTTGGGACGAACCGGACAAACATACTACCACTTTTAAAGAAAATGGCCAGCAGGTGATGTTTACCCGAGCGCTGGATCAAGACAAGTATCATGCTGCCTTGTCCTGGGATACGCCCTGCACTTTTTCCGCGGCAGAAGATAATCCCCATACCTTTATACTAACCCCCGAAGGGAAAAAGATGGCGTTCAGCTGCGAGTTCTCACCCGAGCCGATACAGGAGAATCCCATCACCGCGAGAGAAGCACAGGTAGCCAGCCGTGAAGGATGGAAGCAGTTTTGGGAATCGGGGGCGGCCATCGACCTCTCCGAAAGCGAAGATAAACGCTGGTTTGAACTGGAGAGGCGCATCGTTCTGTCGCGTTACCTGATGAAGGTGAACGAGTCGGGCTCCCTCCCCCCCCAAGAGAGCGGACTGGTCAACAATAACGGCTGGTTTGGTCGATTCCACTTCGAGATGATCTGGTGGCACATGGCGCACTGGGGCTTGTGGGGCAACCTGGAGCTGGCAGATCAGAGCCTGAGTATTTATCAAAACTTCCTGGAAACCGCCCGATTGAGGGCAGAAAGTGAAGGATTTGAAGGGGCAAAATGGCCGAAATGCACGGCCTACAACAACGTGGAGTGGCCCTGTGAAGCGCACGCTTTCCTCATCTGGCAACAACCCCACCCCATCTACTTCGCGGAGATGGAGTACCGCCAAAAGCCCACCCGGGAGACGCTGGAAAAATGGCAAGAGGTGGTTTTCGCCACCGCGGAGCTCCTGGCATCGCTTGCCTACTATCACCCGGGGAAAGATGAGTACGTGTTGGGACCGCCCATTGTTCCCGTTTCGGAGAACACGCCGTATTCCGAAACCTTTAACCCCACGTTTGAACTGGCTTACTGGCGTTACGGACTACGGGTAGCCAAAGAGTGGTACAACCGGCTCGAAATCAACGTCCCGGAAAATATCGACACCGTGTACCAAAAGCTATCACCCTACCCCGTGGAGGATAGCCTCTACATTTTATACGAAGGGATACCCGATATGTGGACCCAATACACCTTTGAGCATCCGGCCATTATCGGTATTTACGGCATGCTGCCCGGCGACAACGTGGATAAGGTTATTTTAGAGAGAACGTTCGACAAGATCCTCGAAACCTGGAATTTCAAAAGAATTTGGGGGTGGGATTTCCCGATGCTGGCGATGACGGCAGCCCGGTTGGGGCAACCTGAACTTGCGGTTGATCTGCTGTTGCACGACAACTACATCTTCGACGAGCACGGGCTGGCATACGGCGAAGGGTCGCCTTACCCCTACTTCCCCTCCAACGGAGGATTGCTGACGGCCATCGCCATGATGGCGGAAGGATGGGACGGCTCCGGCAACGTTACCGCTCCCGGATTCCCGAAAGATGGCAGTTGGAAAATTAAATACGAGAACTTCCATAAATATCAGTAACAGAATGGGAAAAGGGAATATATGAAAATAAAGATAAAGATAAACGCACGAGTTTCACTTTTTTTAGCCGGACTGCTTTGGCTCTCCTCCGGTATAAGTTATCAACTGATTGCGGGGCACAACTCGGGGCATTTCGATATTCCTCTTAGCGATGGAAAGGTGCTGCGAATCCAGCCGTGCCAAAACGAAATATTTAGGGTCAGGGTTTCGTCAACCGGAGAGTTTCAAGAGAGCGTGATGGAACGATACGGCATCATCAAAACGGGTTGGGAGCCAACAGAAGCTACCTACAAGAAAAAGGAGGGAAAGCACGAGATCTCCACGCAATCGTACCGCCTCTTCATCGATCCCGCAACAGGTGATATAACTGTTACCGACAACCAAGGACGCCCCGTGGTAGAAAAAATCTCGCTGGTTAAGTCGTCAGATGTCCTCACCCATGAACTGGCTGCTTCCCTCGATGCCTATTTTAGTGATACCGGTCAAGACGAAGTGATCATTGGCTCCGAGGATCCCGGTGCGGTAGCGCAGGGGCAAGGGCAACTAGGGCAGGCTCAAGGACTAGTTAAAGGTAAAAATCAACCGCAATCACAAGAGAAACTACAAGGGCAGCAGCTAGAGGATGTGGGCAACCCCGCCAAAGCCAGTATAATTAGCATCACCCTAAAAGATGGGGAACGATTCTACGGTGGCGGGAGCACCAGCCGAACCAATATCCAACACCGGGGTACTGCCCTACGCATGTGGGCCACCTACAAGAAAATGGAGGCGCCCGTGCCTTTTCTCACCAGTTCCGAGGGATGGGGCATCTTTAACAATACTACGGTAAGAAACTATTTCGATATCGGTCGTTTTCAAAAAGATCAACTCTTTATCTACAACAGCGAAGGTGACCCCGATTTCTATTTGCTGCTTGGTAATGAAATGAGTGAAGTGCTGAATCATTACACCCTGGTTACTGGCAGACCATACGTGATGCCCAAATGGGCGTATGGCCTCGCGTTTGGCGGCAACACGATGGAGGACCAAATAGATCTCTTGAACGATGCGCTTCGCTTTAGGGAGGAGAAAATCCCTTGCGAAATCTTCTGGATTGAACCCCAGTGGATGGAAAAAAGGTACGATTTCTCCACCGCCAAAAACTGGAACTTCGACAAATTCCCAGCGGAGCCATTTTGGGAAAAAGAGCAGTTCCCGAAATATGAACACCCCTCCCTCTTTATATCCCGCCTGCATGGGTTAGGGTTCAAATTGGCGTTATGGCTCTGCATCGATCACGATATGACCATTGCCGAGGAGGACAGGCTCGCGTTGAAACAGGGAACCGCTCTCTCCGGTAAAGAGCACTGGTTCGATCACCTTACCCGCTTTATCGACCAGGGGGTGGATGGGTTCAAGCTGGATCCCGCGCGCACCCTCGATGAGCACCCCGACCGAGCCTACTATAACGAACTAACGGACAAAGAGATGCACAACCTGAACCAGGTACTGCTGCCCAAGCAGATGTGCGAAACATTCCGTTCACACAAAGGTGTACGCTCTTTTCACCACTATTGCGGGGGGTATGCCGGGGCTCAGCACTGGGGAGCATCTACCAGCGGTGATAACGGCGGTGACGTAGTAGCACTACTCGATCAGTTGAATCTTGGGCTCAGTGGTTTCATCAACACCTCGTGCGACATGCTGGTGGAGGTTTCCGATAACAAGGCAGCCATGCATATGGGGTTCTTCTTCCCATGGGTACAACTGAACAGTTGGTATAACCTGCTTCACCCCTGGTACATGAACCCGGAAGAGAAGGAACTGTTCCGCTATTACGCGACCCTGCGCAACCGCCTCTTCCCTTACATCTACTCGGCCGCGCTGCAAGGGAGTCAGACCGGAATACCCATACTAAGGGCGATGCCGCTGATGTTCCCTGATGACCGTACGGTAGACAACATAACCCATCAATACATGTTTGGGGAGCAACTGCTGGTAGGGGTGTACAGCGACTCGATCTACCTTCCGAAAGGGAATTGGGTGAATTACTGGACCGGCGAAACCGTCGCGGGCAACAGAACCGTTCACGCTTCGGTTCCGGAAACAAGGGGCGGCCCCCTTTTCATTCGCGAAGGGGCAATTATTCCTTACCAAAAGGCAACTCATTTTATCGGTGAACACTCCCTCGACACCATCGAGTTGAAAATATACCCGCATCAAACCAGCAGCTACACGCTCTGGGAGGATGACGGGATCACGTTCGCGTATGAACAGGGCAATTTGTCAAAGACGAAAATCGATTGCGTGGACACCCAACGAAACACGGAGATCACCCTTCACCCCGTAGAGGGTCAGTACGAGGGGATGCCCAAAAAGCGAACCTGGGAAGTCGAGATTTTCTCCGGGAAAAAACCGGCACGCGTATTGGTGAATGGCTCGGAAACAGATGACTGGGAGTACAAAAAAGGAAGCACCCGACTCACCCTGAGTCAAGAAAACCTGAATAAACGGCAGATTGTTCTTGTTCAAAAGTAACGGGGCCGAGAACATCAACATGGGCATCGACACCAATAACCAGGTTGCATCGTCAATACAACATAGATCCCGAAAACAAAGGTTAGCAAAGGATTACAACAGGTAGCAACAGTATTAACGGTATCAACAACAACAGTAACAGTAACAACAATAATAACCATTTTCAATCATTCATTATGAAGGCTCGATCAATCGTATGGATCTCTCTTTTCCTGAGCATCAGTATCTCGCTTGCTGCCCAGTCGCGCATCGCCATTGACCATGGCCCCTACCTGCAAGGCTTAACCGAAGATGAAGTAACCATCATCTGGACGACCAACAAACCGGCCGTATCCTGGGTGGAACTGGCCCCGGACGATGGCACCCATTTCTACCACGAGGCGAGGCCCCAATTTTTCGCGGAAAACTACGGGTTTAAGAAGGTCGATTCGGTGCATATGGTAACGTTGAAGAATTTAACGCCCAACACTACTTACCGGTATCGCGTCTATTCGCACGAGGTAACCGACCACCAGGCTTATTACGTGGCCTACGGCCGCACCGTGGCAAGTGATGTGTACGGCCAGAAACCGCTCACGTTCACCACCAACAACCCGCGGAAAGAGGAGGTGTCATTCCTGATGATAAACGATATTCACGGCGATAACGCGCTGATGGACTCCCTACTGACAGGGGTGCAATGGGATAAAACCGACCTGGTCTTTTTCAACGGCGATATGTGTACCGATATGCGCTCAGAGAAAAAGCTATTCGACGACTTTATGGATACCGCGGTTAAAACATTCGCCAAAGAGACCCCCTTTTACTACGCCCGCGGCAATCACGAGACCCGGGGCAATTTCGCGTCCACCTACCCGCGCTACTTCCCCACCCCAACGGGTCAGTTATACTACACGTTTCGCCAGGGTCCCGTCTTCTTTATCGTGCTGGACTGCGGCGAGGATAAGCCAGACAGCGACATCGAGTACCACGGTCTCGCGGCTTTCGACAATTACCGTACCGAACAGGCCCAATGGCTGGAAAAGACCATCCAAAGCGACGCGTGTAAGCAAGCACCATTTAAGGTGGTCATCATCCATATTCCCCCTCTCGGGAACTGGCATGGCGAAAATGAAATCCTGAAAAAGTTTGTACCCATCCTGAACAGCGCCGATATCGACCTGATGCTATGCGGACACCTCCACAGGCACCTCTACCAAGAAAAGAACAACACCACCCACTTCCCGATACTGGTGAATCATAACAGGCAAATGGTCGGCGTTACAGCTACCGACAAACTGATGGAGGTCCACATCACGGATAGCAAAGGAAAACAGGTGAAAACCTTTACTTATAAAGTGCAATAGAGGCAACATCTTTGGAAATAATGATTCATGGCATTTATATTTATTAACCCTAAATCGGGCTTGATGTTGCAGCAAATCATTATATTTATAGAAAACGATTAAATCATGAAGAAAGTAACATCATTTTGCCTGCTAGGGCTCATTATTCTTGTCATGGGTTGCGGCTCCTCTTTCTCCTCTTCGGGAACAGCCGCGTGGGAACGAAGAGTAGCGGAACATAGCACCCGCACGTTCCCCGAATACGCTGAACAGATGAGTGAAAAGTTAGGAATTACCTGCACGATGCCTCGCGACTTCATTGACCAAAAACAGTTCAAGGAATGGAGAATCCGTGAGAATAGGAACGTAGGCTTCGCGTACACACCCGTACTGACGTCAAAGGACAAACAGTGCGTTATCATGTACCCATTTTACCCGGTACATACCGATAGAATTGGAGATACCCCGGTCTACTCCGCTGGCGAGAAAAAAGAGATAGACAATCTAATGATCAAAGACTCCACCCTTCTCAAAACTCCCCATTGGAAAGTGGGAATCCCCCGGAGTATTATCTATTCCGAAATCAGGGCGGCTTTGGACATTGATGATCGTGCTTGGATTGACCCCAACGAACATATCACCGTATTGGCCGGGAAAGAGGCACAAAGCCTGTTTAATGCCGACTCCGTTTTCGTCTACCATATTCCCATGGATAGGCCGTACGAAGAGAAATACCTACACTGTACCGGGTTGGCGATAAGCAAAGCTAACCGACCCGTGATGTACCTGAAATGGTTCTTCACCGACGAAGGAAAGAAAAATGAGCAGGAATACCTAAACGCTATAAACAAAACGATCTGGTACGAGGATGCCCCGGAACCATAGAGGCATCGCACAACCAACCCAACACCTGCTCAAAACAACCGAGATGACCAGTCTTAACCATGGCTGGTCATCTCGTTATTTTATCCTCAAACCAGCCAGGAAAGGCTCAATCGTTTGCACTAAATCATAATACTGAAAACCAGTACGCTACAACAAACAGACAAAAATACCGCATTCTTCATTTGCATGCGGTATTCTTACATGAAACAGACCTTAACACAATAGCGACTGGCTTGTTTCTTAACCAAAAGGTAATGATAATGTAACCATTCTGTAACATTTCATAAATGACTTTGCGCAATGACAAATACTTTAACTATATTTAACGGACAATCGTTTGTTCTATTTGCAAGTTGATTTATATTTGCAAAAAAATAGTTTGAATAGGGGCATTTTTCCTGCCGGAGGGTAAACCAAGGCATGGATCACACGAATAACTTGAATTATAGGACACTCGATCAGGTTTTACACGGAAACACAATAATACAGACCATTTATTGACACATTGCAACTTGAAAAAATGAATGAAATGAGAAAAAAACGCAACCTTGTTTTGTACCTCACCTTTTTCTTGTTCATTGCTCCCCTACACCTGCTTGCACAACAGGTTACCGTTAAGGGGCGAGTAATTGAACAAGAGACGGGAGAGCCCCTACCAGGGGTGAGTATCGTGGTCGAGAATACACCCAGGGGTGTATCAACCGACATTGATGGAACATTTGAAATCAAAGTCAACACTACAGACAAACTCACCTTTTCGTTTTTGGGTATGACTTCCCAAACGGTAGCCGTTGGTGACAAGACCTTCATCGAAGTAGCGTTGTTGCCCGCGACCAGCGAGTTGGAAGAGGTAACGATCGTGGCTTTCGGGAGGCAGAAGAAAGAGAGCGTGATCGGTGCTATCACCACCGTTAGCCCAGGCGACCTGAAAGTTCCCTCCAGCAACTTGACAACAGCACTGGCGGGGAACGTGGCAGGGGTTATCGCCTACCAGCGATCCGGCGAGCCGGGTCAAGATAACGCGGACTTCTTCGTTCGCGGCATCACCACCTTTGGCGCGAACACCAACCCACTGATCCTGATTGACAACATCGAGCTGACAAGTACCGACCTGGCACGTTTGCAGCCGGATGACATCGAAAGCTTCTCCATCATGAAAGACGCTACCGCCACCGCCCTCTACGGGGCTCGCGGGGCAAACGGCGTGATTCACGTGACAACGAAGCGGGGCCAAGAAGGGTCCGCCAAAATATTCGCCCGCTTGGAGACCTCCATCTCGGCTCCCACGCAAAACATTGAATTGGCCGACCCGGTTACCTATATGAAATCTTACAACGAGGCCATCACCACCCGCGACCCGCTGGGTGACTTGATGTATAGCTACGACAAGATTGAACAGACGGGCAAACCCAATGCGAATCGCTTGATATACCCAAGCAACGACTGGCACAAAATGCTGTTTAAAGATTACGCGAACAGCAATCGCGTCAACATCTCGATTCGCGGGGGAGGGAAAGTGGCAACCTACTACGTCTCCGGCGCCTTCATGCACGACACGGGAATTTTGAAGGTCGATAGGCGCAACTCGTTCAACAACAACATTGATGCCAAGAACTACACGCTCCGCTCCAACATCGATATCAACACCGGTAAAAACACCAGGTTAGCCGTTCGATTGACGGGCAACTTCGATGATTACACCGGCCCGCTAAACGGGGGGAGCGCGGTTTACTGGCAAGTGCTACACTCCGATCCCGTGCTGTTCCCCGCCTATTACCCCATTGATGATGACCACATCGGCATCAAGCACATCCTGTTTGGAAACTATGGCGATGGTGGTTACATTAACCCATACGCGGAAATGGTGAGGGGTTACAAAGACTGGAACCGTTCACAGATGATCGCCGCGGTGGAACTAAACCAAAAGCTCGACTTCATCACTGAAGGATTAAACTTCATGACGCTATTTAACCTGACCCGTTATTCGGACTTCACCATTTCCAGGACTTTTAGACCCTACTGGTACGCGTTAGACCACTACGACTCCTACACGGGTGAATACAAGATTACCCGTTTGAATGAAAATGGCACCGATTACCTAACCTACAACGAGGGTGGAAAGAACGTGATTAGCACCATGTACTCCGAAAGCCGGTTAAACTGGATGCGCGATTTTGGCCGAAGCAACGTGAGCGGACTGATGGTATTCACGGTTCGAGAACAGTTGACGGCAAACGCGGGATCCCTTCAGCTCTCACTCCCCTCGCGAAACGCGGGACTGGCGGGTCGCTTCACCTACGGGTGGGATGGCAAGTACTTTTCAGAATTCAACTTCGGTTACAACGGCTCGGAACGCTTCTCAAAGAATCACCGCTGGGGTTTCTTCCCCTCGTTTGGCCTCGCGTGGGTTGTCTCAAGAGAGAACTTCTTTGAACCGCTTAACAAGGTGGTCAGCAACCTCAAGCTCCGTTACTCCTACGGGCTGGTAGGTAACGACAACATAGGCTCCGCGACCAACCGCTTCTACTACCTGTCGGAAATGATCATGACGGATGCTAACAGGACATCCTACTTTGGAGAGAACCGGGGAGTATCCTCCTCGGGAATCTCTGTGAGACGTTACGCGAACGATGCCATCACATGGGAGAAATCACTGAAAACGAACTACGCTCTTGAACTTGGCCTGTTCAATAAGGTTGACATCATCGCCGAATATTTTACTGAAGCCCGTTCCGATATCTTCATGACCCGTGCCGACATCACAAACACGATGGGGCTGCAAGCCCCCATCTCGGCCAACATTGGAGAAGCATCGGCAAAAGGTGTGGATATACAAGCGGATTACAAGCACGCGTGGAACAAGGATTTTTGGACCTCCGCCCGTGCGAACTTCACCTACTCCACCAGCCGATATGAGGTGTACGAGGAGCCGGAATACAAAGAGTACTGGCGCCACCACAAAGGCTACTCCATCAAGCAAAGGTGGGGATTTATAGCCGAGCGGCTCTTTATCGATGACGAAGAAGCAGCCAACAGCCCCTCTCAAGCCGCGTTTGGTTCTCAATACGGAGGTGGGGACATCAAGTATACCGATGTGAACCAAGATGGTGTGATCACTGAAGCCGATAGGGTACCCATTGGTAACCCCACTACCCCTGAAATCATCTACGGGTTTGGAATCTCTACCGGCTACAAGGGTATCGATGCATCCGTGTTCTTCCAAGGTCTGGCGAACGAATCATTCTGGATTGACGCGGTAGACATGTCGCCGTTCGTTGGCGACACCCAGCTATTGAAAAGTATCGATGAGAGCCATTGGAGCGAAGACAACCGCGACATCTACGCGTTCTGGCCCCGCTACAGCGCGTACACCAACCGCAACAACACGCCCGTCAGCACCTGGTGGATGAGAGACGGGTCGTTCCTCCGCCTGAAACAAGTTGAACTAGGGTACACCTTCCCAGAAAAACTCACCAAAATGATGCATCTCTCCAATTTCCGCATCTACCTGTCGGGAAGAAACCTGTTTAGCTGGAGTAACTTTAAGATGTGGGACCCGGAAATGGGAAGCTCGGGACTCAATTATCCCATCCAGAGAACAATCAACGTGGGTTTGAACGTAACGTTTAAATAAATAGGACTATGAATAAGCGAACAGATATCATCAAAAAAATTAAATTGGCCGCGCTCGCGTTGACTATCGGGCTGACGGCTTGCAACGAGTACCTGGACGTGGTGCCCGATGATGGGATGGCAACTATCGAGACGGCATTCAACCTGCGCTCTACCGCCATACGCTACCTAGGCACCTGCTACTCCTACATGACGGAAGAGGGCACTTCGGGATACGACCCCGCGCTGCTGGGAGGCGACGAACTGTGGGACCTTGTAGGACGAAGGGTCACCAACACAGCAGGGCGTGTACCCAGTAGCATGTTCCAAATCGCGAGGGGGCTACAGAGCGCCACAACGGTGTACGCCAACGACTGGGCCTACATGTACCAGGGAATCCGCTGTTGCGATATATTGATCGAAAACGTGGATCAAGTTCCGGACATGCAAGAGTGGGAAAAAAAGCAATGGAAAGCCGAAGCGAAGTTTCTCAAGGCTTACTTTCACTTTAACCTGATCCGCAAATGGGGACCGATACCTATCGTGAGAGAGAGCTTACCTATCGATGCCGACGTTGAACAGGTACGCGTTTACCGTGACCCCATCGACGATTGCTTTGACTACGTCATCGAACTGCTGGATGAGGCCATACCGGACCTCCCCCAGGTGAATCCATCCGTAGATGAGTATGGAAGGACAAACCAAGTCATCGCGGCTTCACTCAAAGCCCGCGTATCGGTCTACGCGGCCAGCCCCCTGTTTAACAACAACGTGGATCAAGCACCCCTAGTAGACGCTCGAGGCATACAGCTGTTCCCGCAGGATAAATCGGAAGCGGAACAACAAAAACGGTGGGAAGATGCCGTAGTAGCGTGTAAAGAGGCCATCGATCTTGCCAAACTTGCCAATATACAACTGTACGAATACGACCATGAGTACCGGGTGAACGACACCCTCTACCTCGACTTCACGCTGCGCGGCATGATGTGCGACCGGTGGAACGAGGAGATCATCTGGGGCAACACCCAAAGCAACTGGACGCAATTATCCATGTGGCAGCAACTTACGGGTCCAAACCTGCAGTACAAGGACTTGGGCTGGAGGCATGCCTTGAGTTGCTACGCCTTTATCGGCGTCCCGTTGAAAATCGCGGAACAGTTCTACACGAGCAACGGACTCCCCCTTAACTTCGATAGGGAGAGGTTAGGGAAGGATGAATACGCGCTACGCGATGGCGATGCAGCACACTCCTACTACATAGAACAGGGATACACGACCATTCAACTGAATTTCGAACGCGAGCCGCGCTTCTACGCTTTCCTGGGCTTTGATGGCGGTAAGTGGGTCGGCTCTCTGACCAGCTATAACGACCTGCAACCCAAGGACATTTACACCATTGAAAACCGCATGGGTAAAGCCCTGGCGAAGAGCAGTAGCGAGTCGGGTCCCGTTACAGGGTACTATCCCAAAAAGATGTACCCCTACCGAAATCGCATGAGCGCCGATGGGAGTGCCTTGTCAACCTACTGGTACCCATGGCCCATGATTCGCCTGGCCGACCTCTACCTACTTTACGCGGAGGCCATCAATGAAGCCGAGGGACCAAGTGGTGCGCACAGCGCGGAGATGTTTGAACACATCAATGCCGTACGCGAACGCGCGGGTATCCCCGATGTGAAGACCTCTTGGGACCAACATAGCACCTCCCCCGGGAGATACAACAGCAAAGCGGGTATGCGCGAGATCATCCACCGGGAGAGGCTGAACGAACTTGCCTTCGAGAGCCAACGCTTCTGGGACCTGCGACGCTGGAAAGAGGCAAGCAGCGAGTACGCGAAGAACATCTACGGCTTTAGGGTAATCGCACCCAACCCGGAAGAGTACTACACGAAAATATTAATCGCCGAACAGCCCTTCGCGCAGAAGAACTACTTTTGGCCCATCCAAACGGGCACGATTGAAAGAAACCCAAACCTCATACAGAACTTGGGATGGTAATGGTATAATGAAATAAAACGACTGAACATGAAAAAGTTAATATATTGTTGCGTGTTGCTCTTCGCTTGGCTATCCTTTAGCTGTGATGAAGCCGGGCGAATTGATCAGATTGACGACAAGATACCCGTGCCCAAACCGGCCGAGGTCACCGAGGTGATTGGTATTCCCGGTGGTGCCGTGATCAAGGTAAAGATACCCAACGATGACAACATAAAGGGTATCGTGGCTACTTATGAACGAAACGGGGAGATAGTGAACACGAAAATATCGCGCTACCTTGATAGTTTGATCGTTGTTGGCTACGCCGACACCCAACCGCGGGATGTGGAGGTAAGCTCGTTTAACGTGAACGAGGTACGGTCAACACCGGTAAAGGTCACCATCAACCCGTTGCCGCCCGCCGTGCAAACCGTGGAGTTTGACATCGAGGAGGCTTTTGGCGGCGTTAAAATTCACATCATGAACAACACCACGAACGCGGACTTGGCGGTCTGCTTGCTGGCTGACAAAAATGTCTCCAATATCAATGCTCCCGAAGAGTCTAAGAGATGGGTCGAGGTAACCACCCTCTTCACGGCTGCCGAGGATATCTACTTGGCTCGCCGTGGACTAGAGAGCGTTGAGACCCTATTCGGGGTTTACATCCGCGATAGGTGGGGTAACAAGTCCGATATGATAAGTAAGGTGTTGACCCCGTTGGAGGAATCGAGGCTCGACAAAAAGAAATTTAGATACTTCAACCCGGGGGACGACAACTCCTACTCAACCAACTCCTCCTACTATCCCATCCACTCTTTATGGGACGATTCAGGCGTCTCTGCCATCCCCCACTTTTACGCGAGTGACGGGAGCAACCCAATGCCCCAGTGGCTTACCATCGATTTAGGGGTTCGCGCCAAAATTAGCCGCATCGCCAAAATGGCCCGAATCGATTACAACATCTGGACCGGAGCCCACCCCCGCGAATACGAGTTCTGGGGTAGTTTAGCGCCAACTGGCCAGGTGGTGCCGGGGAATGAGCATGGATTTGACGACAGCTGGTTCAAGCTGGGCTATTTCGAACAGCCCAGACCATCCGGTTACAACCCGGACGGGTCTGTTCCCCCCACATGGACACCCGAAGACCGCGAGATATTCAATATCGGCACCGAATTCGAAATGGACAACACCCTGTATGAAAACGCCCACGACGAACTGCGGTACCTGCGGGTAGTGATTATCAACACCTTTGCCACTTGGGAAACCAAAGCCAAGGTGGGACAAGTGCAACTGGGAGAGATCACCCCCTTCGGGCAGATCTTGGAAGAGTATAGATAAGTAACGTGAGCATGATTAAAACATTGAGCAGTATGAAGAAAAATGCATATTTACTGATAGCTTTCCTTGTGGCAGTTTGCGTGAGTTCATGTAAAAACCAAGATGACATCTACATGGAATTCGTCAAGAAAGGTGGATACGTTTACCCCGAGATGACCAATGACTTGAAAGCATTCAGGGGTTACAAGCGCGTGAAGCTCGTGTGGAAAGCGCCCAAAGACCCGTCGGTCACTTCGGCCAAGGTCTATTGGAACAACAAGGCCGAGGTTAAGGAGATTAACTACGCGTCTTTCACCGGCAACAAGATCGAGATTATCATCGACAAACTGGAAGAGAGGTCTTACACGTTTGAGTTGATCAACTTCGATTCCAAAGGCAACCAGTCAATGCCCACGGAGATTACCGTGTCACCCTACGCGGAGAACTGGCTCTTAACGCACGCCGAACGCACCGTTGTATCGGCAGAGATTGTAGGATCGTCCGCGGAGGTGGTGATGAGCTTCGGCACCGATGAGATGATAGCCACCCGATTCAGATACATCGACAAAAATGGCGATATTGTTGAACTGGACGAGACAATGGACGTGAACAACAATAAAGTATCGTTCCCCGATGCAGCGACCGGAAGGAGGTTTCAATTTAGCTCCAGCTATTGTCCTACCGATGGCCTGGATACCATCTGGAACGACTGGATCAGATCACCTACGGCTATTGCCGGATTGTTAGACTGCAAGTCGTGGAACGTTACAGTGACCGATGGACAGATATGGAGTAGCAGCTTTATGCCCTCGGAAGTGGTGGATGGCATTATCAACAGAGATAACCGGTGGGTGAGCGCACAAGGAGCGCTAGCGGCTGTTTTCCCGAAAATAATGGTGATAGATGCGCAAAAAGACTCCTACTACATCAACAAGGTCTCCTTGTACCAGGATCAGTTCACCTACAACAGGCGCTTCGCGAACAGCGTGGAGATGTACTGGGGCAACGTGCCGTTTGACCCCAACGCGGGAGGCGATTACGCGAACTCCCCCGGGTTTGCCGATGCCATCGCCAAAGGCAATTGGCTATCAACAACCTTTTGGTTTGGTACAGCCACATGGACAAGAACATGGTCGGAAATGCAGAACTTCCAGTATTTTGCCATAGTGTGGAAAAACTCCCGATCAGGCAGCGGATGGATTGACCTATGGGAAATAGAGTTCTATGGATACGATGCAGATGCAGAGTAAAACATTTAATTAACTTAACGTGAGTTCGATATAAAGAACTCACGTTATTTATTCCTTATATAAATGCGAAAAGTAACAACTATTATTTGCTTGGGCGCGATCATCCTTTTGTCGTGCAACAAAGGCAACACGCCTGCAACAGAATACAGCATCAGCAAAGGTGAACTGCTGGATAAAATTAAAGGAGGGTGGGCAGGCCAGGTGATTGGATGCACCTACGGCGGACCCACGGAATTCGTATGGAACGGGACGATGATCGGCGACGAGGTTCCCATCCCGTGGGACGACACGCGGATGCTCTGGTACTACGAAAACTCACCGGGGTTATACGACGATGTCTACATGGACCTGACATTCGTGCAGGTATTTGACAAGCACGGGCTGGACGCGCCCGACTCGTTGCACGCGCAATACTTTGCCAACGCGGGTTACCCGCTATGGCACGCCAACCAGGCAGCCCGTTACAATATCCTGAACGGTATCATGCCGCCAGAATCGGGGCACTGGAAAAACAACCCGCACGCCGATGACATCGATTTCCAGATCGAGGCCGACTTCGCGGGGCTGATGTCCCCGGGGATGGTCAACTCCGCATCAGAGATCGGCTGGAGGATTGGCCATATCATGAATTACGGCGATGGTGTGTACGGCGGTATCTACGTGGCAGCCATGTACGCGCTGGCCTTCGTGCATGATGACATCGAATTCATCGTGGAAGAGGCCTTAAAAACGATCCCGAAGAAGAGCAACTACTACCAGTGTATCGCCGACGTGATACAGTGCTACCGCGAAGACCCGAACGACTGGAAGAAAGCATGGTTCGAAGCGCAAAAGAAGTGGACGGCAGATATCGGTTGCCCGGATGGGGTCTTCAAACCCTTCAACATCGATGCCACCATCAACGGTGCCTACATCGTGATTGGACTGCTTTACGGCAAGGGCGACTACGGGGCGACCATCGATATCAGCACGCGGTGCGGGTACGACTCGGACTGCAACCCGGCCAACGCGGCTGGAATACTGGGAACGATGATCGGCTACGACAAGATACCGGCCTATTGGAAGCAGGGACTGGACAAGGTGGAAGATCTGAACTTCGCGCATATCGAAATGTCTCTCAACAAGGTGTACGAAACCGGTTTCCGCCACGCGAGCGAAATGATCGTGAAAAAAGGTGGTAAACTAAACGGCGATACCTTCACCATCAAGTACCAGGAACCCAAACCTGTTCCCTACGAAAAAAGCTTTGAAGGGCTCTACCCGGTCGAGAGAAGAAGGATTGGCGCCCATATGAACAGCAATAACCTGGAAGCGTCGTTCAACATCCAAGGTTCGGGATTCGTTTTGACTGGCAGGGCGATAAAAAACAGCAGGCTGCCCGATGAGGTCTTCGAAATTGAGGTCTACATCAACGATGAACTGTACGAAGTGGCGAAAATCCCCACGAACAACCGTGTCAGACGACATGACATCACCTGGAACTACGACCTGAAAGAGGGGGAGAACAGCATCACCCTGAAAGCGAAAGCCATTCCCAACGGCTACCGGGTGGAGGCGAACGACGTGATCGTCTACTCCAAGAAGAAACCGGGAAAAGTGGTCTATTATTAACTTTTTAACTTTTGCATGTAGTTTACTGTTTCACGCTTTCAGAGCGAAAACAGTAACATGCGAAAAATCAATAAATAGCATAACTAAACATATGAACAGTAAAATTCTTCCTTTCATTTTCACTTGCCTGTTTCTTGGCCTGTTTACCCACGGTATCGCCCAGATTCAAAACGATGAGGTTTACGAATACCCGAACCTCAATGCACAAGATTATAGATACAACATCAGGATACCCGATATCGGGGGGTATAAAACGCTGAAATGCGACTTCCACGTGCATACCGTCTTCTCCGATGGAAAGGTGTGGCCGGACCAGCGGGTCAAAGAGGCGTGGAACGAGGGTTTGGACGTGATCGCCATCACCGATCACATTGAAGTCCGCCCCAACAAGGAGATACTGATTAGCGACCACAACAAATCCTACGAAATAGCCAAGGCGCAGGGGGATGCCATCGGAATGGTGGTAATTAAAGGGGCGGAAATCACCCGCCAGAAACCCCTGGGCCACTTGAACGCCCTCTTTATTCAAGACGCGAACAAGCTGGACCTACCCGACCCGCTCGAAGCCATCGACGAGGCCCTCAAGCAGGGTGGCTTTATCTTGTGGAATCACCCCGGGTGGCCGGATGATAAAAGCACGGTATACCCTATCCACGAGGAGTTGATCGCGAAAAAGAAAATCCACGGCGTTGAGCTGTTCAATGGCTGGGAGGCTTACCCAAAAGTCATCGACTGGTGTAAAGAGTACAACCTGGCTCCCATAGCCAACTCCGATATCCACTACACCAGCGCCAACCTCTACCGGGGGAAGTTAGCACGCCCGATGACCCTGGTATTCGCGGCAGAGTACAGCGAAGAAGGGGTCAAGGAGGCGTTGTTCGCTGGCAGGACCCTGGCACTCTACAACCATACTTTGTCAGGGGCTGAAGAGCTGTTGAAGTCCCTTATAGAAGCTTCCATCTCGACTAGGGTGATCAACGAGAAAAATGGAACGATTGAGATTATCAATAACAGCGACATCTCTTATGAGGTGAAGTGTGGCGGATACATGTACGCGAGACCACTATATCCGCAACATGTGTTGCGCGTTAAAATCGATAAAGGATCTGACGTTGAATTCCTGAACTGCCTATACGGGAAGGATAAAAATGTCACATTGAAATTGTGGTAAGAAAGTGATTGGTTTTTTCTACCCTTCTCTCCTTTGGATATCTCGCTTTTTTAGAAACAATAGTATTCTCCTTTAATGAAAGAATGATTCACTTGAAAATGGTAAAAACAACTTTAAAAATTGCAGTTATTGTCTTTGCTTTGAGCTTGGCGGGATGCACCGGTCAAGGGAAAAAGGATACCGTGGAATATAGAAAACTGCCCGTGAAAGAGTATCGTGACAAATTAAAAGCCGGCTGGCTCGGCCAGATAGTGGGGGTTAGCTGGGCTGCCCCTACCGAGTTCAAATGGAAGGATGAAATCATGCCGCTGGAGGAGATGCCAACATGGAGGAACGAGTTAATCAACGAGGCGTTTAACCAAGACGATCTTTACGTGGAGATGACCTTCCTGCGCTCCCTGGAGGAGCATGGGCTGGACGTCTCCATCCGGCAAGCGGGCATCGACTTCGCGAACACGGAGTACCCCTTGTGGTGCGCCAACGAGGCTGGCCGGCGCAACCTGCGCTTGGGAATAGCCCCACCAGACTGCAGCCACCCGGCGTTCAATAACAACCCCCACGATATTGACTACCAGATAGAAGCCGACTATTCCGGACTTATCGCCCCTGGCATGCCCAACGTACCCATCGCCCTGGGTGAAAAATTCGGGCGACTGATGAACTACAGCGATGGCATGTACGCGGGACAATTTATCGGCGGCATGTATAGCGAAGCCTTTTTCGAGGACGACATCCTGAAGATCATCGATGCCGGGTTAGCCTGTATCCCCGCGGGATGCCAATACGCCGAGATGGTACGCGACGTGGTTGCATGGTATAAGGCTAACCCAAGCGACTGGGAAGCCACCTGGCAGTTGTGCCAGGAGAAGTACCGAAACGACCCCGAGTACCAAAAGAAGTCAAATGGCGGCATCGACGTGAAAATCAATGGGGCTTACGTGCTTATCGGTATGCTCTACGGGAAAAAAGATATAGAGCAGACCATCATCATCTCTACCCGTTGCGGACAAGATTCCGATTGCAACCCCTCGAACGCGGCCGGCGTATTGTTTACTACCATGGGTACGTCTAATCTGCCCGATCGATTCAAAGAAAACCTCGATGAGGAAACCAAGTTCTCTCATACACCTTACAATTTTCCGGAATTGCTTAACGTGTGCGAAAAACTTGCCAGAGAATATATTGTGCAACAAGGTGGACGCATCGAAGCCGATTCAAATGGAGAAGAGCTGTTTGTGATTCCCGTTAAAGTACCCGTCCCCAGTTCGTTAGTATTTAGCTGGGATCCGGAACCGATAGCCAACTCCCTTTTCACGGCGGAGGAGATGGCCCAAATCAGACATTTGGCTTTGGTAGATATACAGGGCGACCTGGATAAACGCTTCCCTGGATGGACCATCGCTTATTGCGGGTCCGATATGCAGCCGGGACTACGCGAGACCTACAAAGGGAAAAAGAACGTGCTTCTTACACACCCTTTGACCCGGGGGATGCCTTGCGTGCTGACAAAGGTGATAGATATTCCCGCCGGTAAACAAACACGCCTCAAGGCGGAGGTATCGCACCATGATAAGGGCGACTGGGTACTGGTTATACGGGTCAACGGATCTGTACAGAAAGAGGTGACGATCGGGAAAGATAGCGTGAACGAGGATGGATGGCTGGAGGTTCTTTTCGACCTAACCCCCTTTGCCGGGAACAACAACGTGAAAATAGACCTGGAGAACAAAGCGAATGGATGGTCATGGGAAGCCGGATATTGGAACGATATACGCGTAGAACAGCTCTAAAGCCGCACCCACATCCATAATGCCTTGCCCACTTACTATTTTCAATACATTTAATAAAAGTTATGCAGCGAAACAGTTTACTTATTTTACTCCTTACCCTATCGGTAACCCTGTTTTCACAGGTAAAAGACCAACAGTTTCTATTAGAACCAAACTCCATAAAATTCCATGGGGGCTTGGAAAGCGATATACAAAACTCCATAGTTAACTGGAATAAAGGGGTACTCCCCTACGCCACTTTTGTCAACTTGTTTCGCACGGGAAGAACCCAGTTCGCGCTAGGTGAGATGTGGGGCAAAGCAGCCCGCTCGGCAAGCTTGTTCTATCGTTATACACAAGACCCGGAATTGAAAACAATATTGGATGAAACCGTTAAGGATTTGCTCTCTACCGAGCATCCGAACGGTAGTATTAGTTGTTCGCCTGTAGAAAAGCAACCCGAAAGTGCCACCGGCGATATTTGGGAGCGGAAGTACGTGATGCTGGGACTGATGGATTATTACGATTGGGTAAACCCCGATCCGGCTGTTTTGGAAAGCCTTATTCGCCAGGGAGATTGTATCATTGACCAGGTTGGCCCGGCCCCAAAATCGCCCATCAATCAAATGGGATGGAGCTCTGAGAAAATCGAATCGAGCACCATCCTCGAGCCGATGATGCGACTCTACCAGATGACAGGCTACCAGCGATACCTCGATTTCGCCGCTTATGTTATTGAAGCAGGAGGAGCGAAAAATCACGACCTGTTCGAGAATGCCTACAACAACGTTGAACCATACAAAATGGCAGGAACCTACCCCAAAGCATACGAGATTACTTCGCTGTTCGAGGGATTGGTAAAGTACTACCGCGCAACCGGAAAGCAGGAAGTAAAGCAGATGCTGGACAACTATTACAACAGCGTGCGCACCCAAGAGATGACCATCATCGGTAGTGGTGGAGCCGACCAGCCCTACTATCCCAAAGTGAACGGGGAGGCATGGACTAAAACCGCTGTTGAGCAAACCAACCCGAACATCAAGCGAATGATGGAGACCTGCGTGGGCGTTACATGGATGAAGTATTGCAACCATTTGATGCGCTTAACAGGGGAATCTGCCCCGGCAGACCAAATTGAAAGGTACATTTACAACGGTTTGCTGGGAGCTATGAAACCCACCGGGGACGGGTTCAGTTACTCGAACCTGCTCAACGGGCAGAAAGTGGACGCCAAAGGTTGGGGACGTGGGTTCGATGGTCTGCTCGTTACTTGCTGTAACCTGAGTGGCCCGATAGGTTTAGCGCATATCCCGCTTATCGCGGTTACCAACTCTGAGCGGGGACCGGTTATCAACCTCTTCAATGCGGCGGATGTAAATACCACTACACCGAATGGAGAAGCCTTAGGATTAAAGATCGAGACCGACTTTCCTCAGTCGGGAAAAATAATCATTCATGTGAATCCCGAAAAAGCTGAAAAGTTTGCCGTGCAGGTAAGGATACCCGAATGGAGCCAAAAAAACAGGGTAAGGGTGAACGGTAAAAGGCTGAAAGTGGTGCCGGGACAATACGCCGTTATCGAGCGTGAATGGAAAGCCGGTGACCGCATCGATATTGAGTTTGAAATGATTGCCAGGTTGATAGACGCACCCAAGGGAAGCACCGAAGGCAGCGAAAACTATCAGGCGGTAACCTGGGGACCCATCGTGTTGGCGCGCGATGAGAACATCGATCCCGCGTACAATCAGCCTGTAAAAATTAAAGCCAACAAACGTGGCGTGGTGAAAGTGACCAAAACAACACCCTCCCGTTCCGATGCCCGCATGGAGTTTATCGTGCCTACCACAAACGGCAACATACGCATGGTAGATTACGCCTCCGTGAACTGCTGGGAGGGATCACACATTTGCACATGGCTACCCCTACCAGACGTGAACAACTAAAGCCATAAAACAAAGCGATAGGAGCCAAAAAAACTTAACGATTGTTTAATACCATCGTTTCGCATCGTTAATCTTTAAAATTTACGTAACTTGCGAACGTGCAACAAATGAAAAGCCGTCACCGGATCATAAACGATAACGGTGGGATTCCTTGGTACATCAATGCAAACATACCTCACGATGATCACATCGAGATAAGTGGCGAACAACAAACAATAAACAATAAATAATAAATAATAAATAAAACCTTTGAAGATGAAGAGAAAATTAAAAATGGGAATGGTTGGCGGTGGCAGCGATGCCTTTATCGGTGCAATACACCGCCGTGGTGCCTTTATGGACAACTTGATCGAGTTGGTGTGCGGCTGCTTTAGCGTCGACCCGGAAATATCCAAAAGCTCGGGCAAAGAGTACTTCCTCCCGGAACACCGTGTTTACGAGAATTACCACGAGATGTTCGAAAAGGAGATGGAGCTACCCGAGGATGAGCGAATGGATTTCGTCACCATCGTCACGCCCAACAAGTGGCACTTTGAGCCCGCCATGATGGCGCTGGAAAGAGGTATCCACGTGGTGCTGGATAAGCCGATGACCTTCTCCCTGGAGGAGGCGATACAGCTGAAGCAAAAGGTGGAGGAAACGGGACTTGTTCTCGCCCTTACCCATGTCTACTCGGGCTACCCGGCCGTGAAGGAGGCGAAAACACGCATCGCGAACGGCGAACTGGGTAAGCTTAGGAAAGTGTACGTGGAGTACACCCAAGGGTGGCTCTCCCAACGCATCGAGTTGCAAGGAGGGAATAACGCGGGCTGGAGGACGAACCCGGCCACCACGGGCAAGGCGGGTTGCATGGGCGATATCGGTACCCACGCGTGGCACCTCGCTGAATACGTCACGGGACTAAAAGTGCAAGAGGTGTGCGCGGATCTGCAAACCTACGTGGAAGGTCGCCCCGTGGACGATGACGGCGCCTTGCTGTTACGCATGGAGGAAGGGGTGACCGGGGTACTGATGGCCACGCAGATCGCCACGGGCGAAGCAAACAACATCCGTGTCCGGGTCTATGGAGATAAAGGGGGGCTGGAGTGGCGGCAAATGGACTCGAACAGGCTTTTCTTGCGCTGGGGAGACAAACAGTCAGAAGAGCTCTACATGGGTAACAACGAGTTCCTGGGCGAGCTGGCGCTTTGGAACACCCGAACCCCCGCGGGACACCCCGAGGGATTCATCGAGGCCTTCGCCAATATCTACCGAAATTTTGCCCTCACCGTCATGGCCAAAAGGGGATGGGAAGTTCCGGAAGGGCCGATACACGATTTCCCAACGGTGGATGATGGCCTCCGGGGCATGCAGTTCATCGAGACAGCCGTTGCTTCCGGTTACAACGATGAGGTGAAGTGGCAAAAGTGGATCCATCAATAACCATTATAATCTCATGAAGAAAACGAGCATCTTAATCGCCACCTTACTGTTATCATCCTTTTTCATGCAACTGCCCGCGCAATACCAGCCTGACTGGCAGTCGCTTGATCAGCGGGAGATACCCTCCTGGTGGACAGACGCCAAGTTCGGCATCTTCATCCACTGGGGTATCTACTCCGTGCCGGCTTACGCACCGGTAAACGAGGTGGAAGGCATCTACGAGAAGTACGCCGAGCATTATTACAACCGTCTCCTGACAGGCAACAAGCTGTTCCTCGATTTCCACGAGAAACATTACGGCAATGACTTCTCTTACGCCGATTTCGCACCGATGTTCACGGCGGCCTACTTTAACCCCGCTGAATGGGCCGAACTGTTTAAGGAGGCAGGCGCCAAGTACGTGGTGTTGACCTCGAAGCATCATGACGGGTTCTGCCTCTGGCCCAGCGCGTACTCGCCCCGGTGGAACAGCATGGTCACGGGACCCAAACGAGACCTCATCGGCGCGCTATCCCAAGCTACACGAGAAGCAGGTCTCCACTTTGGTCTCTACTACTCGCTCCTGGAGTGGGCGCACCCGCTCTACTCCCCCGCCACCATCGAGGAGTGGGTAGACACGCACATGATCCCTCAAATGAAGGAGTTGGTGAACGCGTACGAGCCCGACATCATCTTCTCGGACGGGGAGTGGGATTACGACAGCAAAACGCTGAAGAGCGAGGAGTTCCTGGCTTGGCTCTTTAACGCGTCACCGGTGAAAGAGAGGGTGGTGGTCAACGACCGATGGGGCAAGGAGACGCGCAGCCAGCACGGCGATTATTACACCACGGAGTACGACCTCGTCCACAGCAACAAGGGCATCGGTAACAAAGCCGACCACCCGTGGGAGGAGAGCCGGGGTATCGGTACGTCGTACGGGTACAACCAGTTTGAAACCACGGAGCATTACCTTACCTCCAAGCAGCTCATCCACACGCTGATTGACAAAGTGTCCAACGGGGGCAACTTCCTGTTGAACGTGGGACCCGATGGCAACGGACTCATCCCGGTAATCATGCAAGAACGGTTACTCGATATAGGAAGATGGCTCAAGGTGAACGGTGACGCGATTTACGGAACACAAGCGTGGCGTAGCGAGAACAAACCCGAGAGCAAGGCGATTGCCTTTACCCGAAAGGGAGGCGACCTATACGTTATCCTCAAAGAGTGGATGGATGCACCGATCGTGCTGCCTAACGTGAAACAGGCGGGAAAAGTGGAACTTCTCGGGTACGAGGGAAAAATAAAGACCACCCTGAAAAATGGGCGACTCACGATCACCCTCCCCATGATTCCGGCACATCGTATGCCTTGCAACCACGCGTGGGTGTTTAAAGTAAACAATTTCAAAGAGTAACTAACTTAACTTTCGCATGTCACTGTTTTATCGCTTTCAGGCTCGACTGGTGTGAACCAAAAACAAACGCATCGCGAAAGCCGCGTGCAACATGAACCCCATAGGTTCCAAACATTGGATTATTACAATCAAATCGTAAGAAACTGACTTGATTAAAATAATCATAAAAGGTTCCATACACCGAAACAAAAAAATAAAATAATCGTATGAAGAAAAAATGGATAATTCTCGCGATGCTCGCCACGATGGCATTTGGGCTGAGCGCACAAAAGCTCTCGTTTAACGAGGACGGAACGTTCAAAATCGTGCAGTTCACCGATATGCATTACTGTCACGGAAATGCAAAATCGGACACCGCCCTACTGCTGATCGACCGGATCCTGGATGCCGAGAAGCCCGACTTGGTGGTCTTCACGGGGGATATCGTGCTCGGGCCAGTGCATGAGGGGTGGGATCGAATAACAGCGCCTGTCATCGAACGGGAAATCCCGTTTCTCGTCACCCTGGGTAACCACGACCATGAATATGGCGTTTCACGCGATGAAATCGCGGCCATCGTAACAGCGCTTCCCTACAACATGAACAGCCCATTTGGGGCCAGCCCGGACCGGGTGATGGACAACGTGATCCCCATCTACGGAGGCAAGAGGCAGCTGCAAGAAAAGGCGCTGGTATACTGTTTCGATTCTGGTGACTACTCCTCCATGAACGGGGTGAGCGGGTATGACTGGATCACCCCCAAACAAATTCAATGGTACCGTGAGCAGAGCCTTTTCTACACCCTTAAAAACAACCACGAGCCGTTGCCGGCCGTGGCCTACTTCCATATCCCGCTGCCGGAGTATCGACTGGCGTTCGATGACGACAAGAACACCCGCTACGGGGTACGGAAAGAAGACGAGTGCGGCCCCGTGCTGAACACCGGCATGTTCTTCGCGATGAAGGAGATGGGCGACGTGATGGGTACCTTCGTGGGGCATGAACACGTGAACGACTACATCGTGGACTACCATGGGATTGCCTTGGCGTACGGCCACTTTAGCGGGTGGAAAACCACCTACACGCGCGAAATAAATGGGGTACGCGTGGTACTCCTAAAAGAGGGACAACGGGAGTTCGAGACCTGGCTCCACGCGTTGGACGGAACTATACGAGAGAGGGTCACCTACCCCACCGATTTTAAGAACGACTGAATCAAGAAACGAACAAGTCCATATAGATATTGAAACAAAAATCCACCGTAAACTGTGCCTAAAAAAACGTGTTAAAAACGATGCTCACGGTATCCTGCCCATATTTTGCGCGATTTGATAGGCACCCTATCCAAAAATTCTTTACCTTTAGCGCTTATTTGGCAAACAACACATAAATGAACAACCCAATATGAACAAACGAGAATTTATTAAATCCGCGGCCGTGATCACAGGTGCTGCGGCGCTAACCCCGTTATCGGCCACCGTGAAAAGCAGCCTCGCCCGACCCACGCCAAGCGGAAAGGGAAGTGCTATTGAAAACGGAGAAGCCGGCCAGAAAGCCACGTTAAAGAAAAGCCTCGGCTATGGCATGATCAACGAAGAGCTGCCGCTCGTCGACAAGTTAAAACTGGTGGTAGACCTCGGGTTCCACGGGGTGGAACTCAATGCCCCTGTAGACATCCCTATGACAGAACTCCTCGACGCGAAAGAGAAATCGGGCATCGAGTTCCCCACGGTCTGTAACAGGGACCACTGGAGTGTCCCGTTATCCGATCCCGACCCGGAAGTACGGAAAAAGTGCATTGAATCTGTCGCCCTATCGCTCAAGCAGGTGAAAGAGCTGGGTGGAGACACCGTACTCGTGGTACCTGGTGTGGTGAACGAGAAGGTCTCATACGAACAGGCCTACATCAACTCTCAACAGGCTATCCGGGAGCTAATCCCCCACGCGGAAGAGACCGGCATGCAAATCGGGCTGGAGAACGTGTGGAGCAACTTCCTGATCAGCCCCGTGGAGGCCAAACGGTACGTCGACGAGATCAACCACCCGTTGGTGGGCTGGTATTTCGACGTGGGCAACATCCTTCGTTACGGCTGGCCCGAGCACTGGATCAGAACGCTCAACAGACGTATCATGAAGCTGCACGCGAAGGAGTTCAGCCGTGAGCGCATGAACTCGAAAGGCCTATGGGAAGGGTTCAACGTGGAGCTGATGCAAGGGGATTGCAACTGGCCGGTAGTGATGCAAGCCTTACGGGAAGTCAACCATACCGGGGGATGGCTCACCGTAGAGGTACCGGGCGGCGATCGGAATCACCTGAAGAAGATTTCCGAACAGATGGATCAAATGATCGCCTATTTTTAACAATACAATATAAACATACAACCAAATGGAATCGAAGAATCATTCATTCTCAAGAAGAAGCTTTTTAAAGGGTTCGGTCGCCGCGGGAGCGATTGGCGCGGTCGGAGGAATCGGTGCAGTAGGAGGAATCCCGCTTCTCAGCTCCTGTTCTTCCCCCAAGCAACCAAAGGGGGCGGGACTAACACTTCCGACCCTACTTGACCAAGCACCCGACGGGAAAACTTTGAAAGCAGGTTTAATAGGGTGTGGGGGCCGGGGAACAGGAGCCGCGATTGACTTCCTCAACGCGGGTCCCAACCTCGAGATCGTTGCCCTGGGCGACGTGTTCCAAGACAAGATGGATAACTGCCGCAAGATCCTGAAAGAGCAAAAAAACGTGGAGGTGGCAGACGAGAACTGCTTCATCGGGTTTGATAGCTACGAGAAGGTGCTGGACGCCGGTATCGACGTCGTGCTGCTATGCACGCCCCCCCACTTCCGTCCCGCGCACCTGGAGGCAGCGGTCAACGCGAAGAAACATATCTTCATGGAAAAGCCGATCGCCGTGGATCCCACGGGAGTCCGCAAAGTGTTGGCCGCGGTGAAACGGTCGGAGTCACTCAACCTGAATATCATCAGCGGCACCATCCGCCGCTCGCAAAAGGATTACATGGAGACCCGAAGAAGGGTATTGAACGGTGAGATCGGGGAGATCACCGGGGCAAACATCATCCGGAACGGGGGAGCACTGTGGTACCGCAGCAGAAGGCCCGAATGGTCGGACATGGAGTATATGCTGAGAAACTGGGTGAACTTCTGTTGGCTCTCGGGAGACCATATCACCGAGCAATTCATTCACGAGATCGACGTGATGAACTGGTACCTGGGCGAGTACCCCGTGAAAGCCAGTGGCTGGGGAGGCCGTCAGCGGAGGGTTACCGGTGACCAGTACGACTTTTTCAGCATCGAGTACCTCTACGAGAACGGCATGCGTACCCACTGCGCGGCCAGGCAGATAGACGGTTGCTCCAACGGGAAGGTGGAACAGATCAACTGCACGGAAGGGTATGCCGACGCGGCCGGGAAACTGTACAACTGGAACGGCGAGGTGATCTGGCAATATCCCTACCCGGCCGAAGGCGACACCTCCTCGGAGTGGAACGTCACCAACCCGTTCGTGCAAGAGCATATCAACCTGGTTACCGCGATCCGAACCGGGGAGACCATCAACGACGGGGAGGACCAAGCCAACTCGACGCTCGTGGCCATCATGGGACGTATGGCTGCCTATACCGGGAAAGACATCACCCGCGAGGAGGTGTTGAACTCCGACCTATACTTAGGCCCCTCAACGTACGACATGGGCAAGGTGGATAACGTTCCCGAAACCATCCCCCTAGCCGGTGTGCAACATCAGGAATAATAGAGCGCGATGCGAAACGGCAACCCCATGTAAGGAAGCTGCTTTCATACGCCAAACGAGCCAACGAGAATCAATAATAAAATAAAGTTTTATAACGGAAAACATTAATCTATTTAACGATGACTTCCAGAAGACAATTTTTAAAGACGATGGGGGGCGTTACCCTGCTGACCATCGTGCCCCGCAACGTGCTGGGAAGGGGTATGCTGGCCCCGAGCGATGAGCTAACGAAGGGGATAATCGGGGTCGGGAGTATGGGTCAAGGCCATATTCCCTACGACAACACAAGGGTGGTCGCCATGTGCGACGTGGACAAGAAGCACCTCGAACGAGCAGCCGCCAAGGTAAAAGAGGCCATCAACCTGTACCACGATTTTAGGGACTTGATCCTCGACAAGAACGTGGACATCGTACACATTGCCACACCACCTCACTGGCACGGGATCATGTCGGTAGAGGCGGCCAAGGCAGGGAAGGATATTTTCTGCGAAAAACCGATGACACGTACCATAGGCGAAAGCAAACGGGTACGTGAAGCCATACAACAACACGGTAACATCTTCCGGCTAAACACCTGGTTCAGGTTTAAAGACAACTTCTACGGCTTGGGAACCCCGGTAAAACCGCTCAAAAAGCTGGTAGATAGCGGGATGCTAGGTTGGCCGCTGAAAGTGACCATCAGCAAGCATACCGGGTTCGACTGGAAATTTTTCTGGGTAGGCAAGAACCACCTGGAGCCGCAACCGATACCTGAGGAGCTGGATTATGACATGTGGTTGGGGCCGGCACCCTACAAGCCCTACAATGCACATCGCGTACACGCCACGTTCCGCGGCTACTGGGACTATGACGGTGGGGGATTGGGCGATATGGGACAACACTACATCGACCCGGTACAATACCTCCTGGGCAAGGACAACACAAGCCCGGTGAAAGTGGAGGTGGATGCACCGCAACAGCATCACGACGCGGTAGGCACGTGGCGCTCCATCACCTACACCTACGACGACGGGTGCCAAATCATTTTGTGGGGCGGGGATTACGGAACACCCGACACCCCCTACATAGCGGGTCCTAACGGAAATGTCTACCGCAACTTCAAATGCGATATACCCGATTGGGAGAAGAAGTTGGCCGACTTCCCGGAACCGGAGGAGCAGAACGTCGACTTCCTGGCATGCATTCGCAACCGGCAGAAGTTCGCACTTAACGAGATGAACGGACACCGCTCCTGCACCATCGTGAACATGGGCGCCGTGGCACTCCAACTGAATAGAACACTGGAGTTCGACCCGGTCAATGAGCTATTCGTGAACGATGAGGAGGCGAACCGCCTGGTGAACCAGCCCATGCGCGCTCCCTGGACGATATAATTTATACACCGAAATTAAAAGAGTAAAATAATCGTATGAAACATATACACTATATTTTAATTGCCCTGTGCCTCCTACTGGGAATCAACACAGCACAGGCACAGCTTCCGGCGGGAAGGAGCAAAGCAACGGTCATCGCCGATGCATTGGCCCAGTTACCGGCAAGCACGCAAAAACAGTATAACGAGTTAATGGCCGATCTGGTCAGTACCGGCGAAGAGGGAATGCTGGACCTGATAGGAAGAATGTATCCACCGGGGGATCAGAGCAACGAAACGCTTGAATTTGCCATCACCGGATGGACGCATTACGTGGCAAACGACCCGGCGGCTCGTGAAATGACTGCCAACGCGTTCGAGAAAGCGCTGAAGGAACCCTTGGACAAGGAGGTGAAGGCTTTCGTGGTGCGCCATCTGCGGATGATCGCCACGGACAACAACGTGGATGCGCTGGCTTCCCTGCTGAGTGACGACTACCTGCTACCAACCGCTGCCACAGCACTGGCTTCCATCAACAGCGACAAGGCGAACGAAGCCCTGCTGAATGCCCTTGAAAACAGCCAGTCGGAAGCGTTGAGCATGCACGTGGTCAACGCGTTGGGGCAAACAGACTACCCAAAAGTCGAGTCGACCCTGTTGGAGCTCTTACAACGAACCCCCTCAAGCGAGATGCAGCAAGTGGTGCTGAACGCGCTGGCCCAAGCGGGAACGAAAGCATCGGTGAAAGCAATGAGTGCCGCTGCCGCCCAGGCCGACTATAGCTACCAAAAAAACAACGCCACGGCTTCCTACCTCACGCTATTGAATCGTCTAAGTACTAACGAGCCGAAGCTGGTCGGCAAAGAGGCAAAAAAGCTCCTCTCGGCAGCTAAGAAGCGGAACCTCCAAGATGTAAAGGTCGCGGCAACCAAGCTGCAACTCTCGTTGCCCAACGCTAAAACGGAGAAAATCTTGCAAGGTGCCTTCAAAGATGGGAACCTCACCTACCTAAACGGCGTGCTAAATGCATACCCCTTCCATGACGATAAAAAGGCGGTCGCCCTGGTTGAGAAACAGTTCGCATCAACCAAATCGCCGGAACTTCAAGCCACGTTACTCCACTGGCTATCCAACCACGAGGTGGGAAACATCGTGCCCCTCGCCGTCCCGTTGACTGCCTCCTCTGACCTTATGGTACAGAAGGCGGCCGCCAAAGCGCTGACCAGGCATGGGGGCGACGATGCCCTGATCTCGCTGGCCGACATGCTGAAGAGCGATAACGATGAAACCGTAGCCTTAGCAAAAAATGCCCTATTAACGTTCAAGGGCGATATGGCCAACACCCTAACCTCCGTATTTGAGATGAGTGGTAACGAGGGTAAAAAAGCGATCCTGGAACTGATCGCCGCACGGAAAATGGAGGACCAATACGACCTCGTGTTTAACCAGATGTTCACCAACAATGCGACAGTGAAAGCCGCAGCGGCCAATACGCTTAAGGCGGTGGTCACAGATAAAAACCTGAACGACCTGTTCACGCTGCTGGAGCAACCGGGACAAACAGAGATCCCCGCGCTGCAACAAGCCATTAACGTTGCACTTTCCCACCTCCCGGCCGACCAACAGCTGGAGATGGTCACGGGTCAAATGAAGCGCTCCGTGAACAAGCACCTCTATTACAGCGCACTGAGTAACAGCGGATCACAGCAAGCCTTGGAGACCATCGCAGAAGCGTACAGCCAAGCGACCGGTGAGGAAAAAGAGGCTGCCTTTAACGCCCTGGCCTCCTGGAAGACATTCCATGTGACCTACTCGCTCCTGGACATCGCCCGCGCAAGCAACGATAAAACGGAGCTGGAAAAGGTGACTGATGCGCTGATCCCAATTATTCGCAATTCTGGAGAAACGGGGGCCGTCAAGTACCTCTACGCCCGTGAGGCCATACAGTTCGCGCAAAACGACCAGCAGAAGAACCAGTTGATCCAACTCATGGGAACCACCGGTCACTACCAGGCAATGCTTTTCATGGCGCCATTCATGGATCAACCGGCCACGAGTGAAGCGGCCGCACAGGCGGCGATGACCATCGCGATTGCCAACCCCTCCTTCGCGGGAGAGGAGACGACCGCGATCTTGAACAAGGTGAGCAAAACGCTTTCCAACCCCGATGCCGACTACCAACGTCAATCCATCGCCAAGTACCTGTCTGAAAATCCAACGGAGGGAGGATTCATCTCCCTGTTCAATGGCAAGAACCTGGATGGATGGAAAGGGCTGGTAGAGAACCCCATCCAACGGTCAAACATGAGCGCGAGAAAACTGGCAGCCGCCCAAAAAGAGGCCGATGAAGAGGCAGCCAGAGACTGGCAAGTAAAAGAAGGCTGCATCATATTCGACGGCTCTGGATTCAACAACCTCTGCACGGAGAAGCAGTATGGCGACTTTGAAATGCTGGTCGACTGGAAACTGTTCCCGGGTCCCGAACCCGATGCCGGCATTTACCTTCGCGGAACCCCGCAAGTGCAGATATGGGATACTGCCCGCGTGAACGTGGGAGCACAGGTCGGGTCCGGCGGGCTCTACAACAACCAACAAAACCCGAGCAAACCGCTAAAGGTGGCCGACCAAAAGGTGGGCGAATGGAACACGTTCCGTATACGGATGATTGGGGATAGGGTCTCGGTTTGGCTAAACGGCGAGTTGGTCACCGACAACGTGATCCTGGAGAACTACTGGGATCGGAACCAACCCATCTTCCCGGTTGAGCAGATCGAACTGCAAGCCCATGGCAGTAAGGTGGCTTACAGGGATATCTACATCAAGGAGATCGAGCGGGTGCAACCTTATACCCTGTCAAAAGAGGAGGAGGAAGAGGGTTTTGTAGTGCTCTTCGATGGTACCCACATGCACCATTGGAAAGGAAATACCACCGACTACTTCATTGAAGATGGGGTCATGGTGGTAGATCCCAGAGGCGACAGCAAAGGCTGGACACGCAACCTCTACACTAAGGAAGAGTACGACAACTTCGTATTTCGCTTCGAATTCATGCTCACCCCCGCCGCGAACAACGGGTTGGGTATCCGCACCGGTACGGAGGGCGATGCCGCTTACATGGGCATGGAACTGCAAATCCTGGATAACGAAGCGCCCGTTTACGAGAAGCTGCAACCCTACCAGTACCACGGTTCGGTATACGGGGTCATTCCCGCCAAGCGGGGTTACCTAAAGCCACTGGGCGAATGGAACTACCAGGAGGTCATCGCGAACGGCGACCGCATCACCGTTATCCTGAACGGGACCACCATCCTCGACGGGGATATACGCGAAGCCTCCAAAGATGGGACCATGGACAAGAAAGAGCACCCAGGGCTGCTCAACGAATCGGGACACATCGGCTTCTTGGGGCACGGCTCAAAACTGAAGTTCAGGCATATACGGGTAAAAAGACTGTAAAAAGTACATACCAAAACATTAAAATAATAATCGTATGAAGAGTATTAAAGGAACACAGACAGAAATTAATCTGATGAAATCGTTTGCCGGGGAATCCCAGGCAAGGATGCGCTACACCTATTTCGCGAGAGAGGCCGACAAGGAAGGATACAAGCAAATCGCGGCTATCTTCATGGAAACCGCCGAGCAAGAAAAAGAACACGCGAAACGGATGTTCAAATATCTGGAAGGCGGTATGCTGGAAATCACCTCTACCTTCCCGGCAGGCGTTATCGGGACAACAGCCGAAAACCTGGCAGCCGCGGCTGCCGGTGAAAACGAAGAGTGGACAGAGCTGTATCCTCACTTTGCCGACGTTGCCGAGGAAGAAGGTTTTAAGGAGATTGCCACCATGTACCGGATGATCGCGAAAGCCGAGGCCATTCACGAAGAGCGCTACTTGAAGCTGTTGCAACGGGTGAAAGAGGAAACGGTATTCTCGCGCAACGAAAAAATCGAGTGGCAATGCCGCAATTGCGGGTATGTTCACGAGGGCAAAAATGCACCGAAAACATGCCCCGCTTGCTTACACGCGCAAGCCTATTTCGAGGTTAAATGCGACAAGTATTATTAGTCGACTAGCAATCATCCAGGAGACCATATCCTGAAAACCGAGTACTTTAAAAAAGGCCGTCTACTTTTAGGCAGCCTTTTTTACTACTTCATAAAAACCGATACGCCCAGATACCAACCGAGGTGAGCATCCAACTTGGCTTCCCCGGTCATAAAACCTTTCGTTTTGGCGATGATCCCTATATCGGCGGCGAAGGCTGATAAACGGGAGTGGGTAGCCACCGGGAACTTGTATTGCAGCCTGCCATCTACCGCACCCCCCGCGAACACCTTTGAAGTGTTGAAATCGAGTCCTTCCGGTTGCATCCAACCGTGTAAGGAAAAAACCGTCTTGAGGTTTTCGGTCAAGCATACATCACTCATTTGCATACCCAAAGCCGGGAACCACCGCGTTCTGTTTTGATGTTGCCTAAAGTAGAGATGCGCGTTAAACCGCCTTGCTTGTAGCCAAATGTTTTCATCGATGTAATCGCCGAAGGGCGACATGCCATACCCAAGGCTTCCATTCACCCGGCAACCGTTCTTCATTTCCCATCCCGTTTTACCCAAGAGAAGGGGGTCGATAAAGTTCAACAGCGAGCGCCAGCCCACCCGTTTGGCGAACCTTCGCTCCTCGGTCGTCAGCTCTTTCGATCGGGTATACCGGTAGAACGGCATATCTGGCCGGTGCAAGTGACGAATCGCCCCGAAAACGTCATGTCCCACGATATCGCGCTCCAACTCATCCTTCTCTTCCTCAAGTTCGATATCCTTGTTGATAGCAACGGTAAAGTAATAGGCGATAAGATTCAGTTTGCGCATGAAAAACTCCATTCCCAACACGTTGAAATCCTCTTTCCCCCAATTCAACAGGGAGCTTTCCGAAAGGAGCAACGAGTAGTCAGATTCCAACCCGGCCGTATGCAGTCGGATGTAGGTGGGCAAATCGGTATCTCTCAACTGAATAAGCGTTTGATCTGACACCCCTTTCACGTAGGCGGCAAGGTTTTCATTGAAAAACGGGTTGGAAACCGAGCCGATATGGTTGGTGGTGAGTACCGCGCGATGTCCCTCTTCGTGGGTTAACGGTATGGTGATCAAGCTCATTCCCACCTGTATCAACGCGCTCACCCTGGGCGAAACAGCCCTATT